>NZ_LATD01000308.1 GCF_000981895.1 Streptomyces odonnellii
GGGGTGCCCGGCGTGGGGAGCGGGGGGCCCGGCGAGGCGGTGTCGGCTCCTCGTGCCTTTGCCGGCGGACCTCTGTCGCCGGGTATCCATGGCCATTGGTCCAGACCTTGACGTGTCCATGGGATGGTTCTACCTTCCTGACTCAATGACCGGTTCACAGCTCCACTCAACGTTCATATGAGTGAATCGAGTTGAGGGCCGCCCCCTTGACCGGAAGGCACCCCCACATGCGCCCCGGATCCATCCCCGGACTGCCCAGAATCCTCGGGCTCTCCGCCGCACTCGCCGGTGTCCTGGCCACGGCCTTCATGGCGCCCGCCTCCGCCTCCGCGGAGAAGGCGCCGAAGCCGGCCGCCGCTCCCGCTGCCGCCGCCGCGCCCGCCGTCGCCGCCGCTCCGGCGAGCTTCACCCACCCCGGTGTGAACCTCAGCACCGCCCAGCTCAACTTCGTACGGAGCAAGGTGCAGGCCGGGGCGCAGCCCTGGAAGGCCGCGTACGACCAGATGCTGGCGAGCAAGTACGCCTCGCTCTCCCGTACGCCCAAGCCCCGCGCGGTCGTCGAGTGCGGCTCGTACTCGAACCCCAACAACGGCTGCACGGACGAGCGCGAGGACGCCATCGCCGCGTACACCACCGCGCTGGCCTGGTACATCAACCGCGACGACCGCTACGCGCAGAAGTCCATCCAGCTCATGGACGCGTGGTCCAACTCCATCCAGGACCACACCAACAGCAACGCGCCGCTCCAGACCGGCTGGGCGGGCTCCTCCTGGCCCAAGGCCGCGGAGATCATCAAGCATGTCTACGGCAACTGGCCCAACTCCGGGCGTTTCAGCACCATGCTGCGCAACGTCTATCTGCCCGAGATCATCAACGGCTCCAACTCCAACGGCAACTGGGAGCTGACGATGATGGAGGCGGCGGTCAGCATCTCCGTCTTCCTCGACGACAAGGCGAGCTGGGACAAGGCGATCGGCAAGTATCTGGTCCGGGTGCCCGCGTACATCTATCTGGCGTCCGACGGCGATCTGCCCAGGACCGTACCGAGCCAGAACCTGAACACCCGTGACAAGATCGTCAGTTACTGGCAGGGCCAGGGCACCTTTATGACCGGCCTCACCCAGGAGACCTGCCGCGACTTCGTCCACACCGGCTACGGCATCTCGTCCGTCTCACATGTCTACGAGACCGCCCGGATCCAGGGTCAGGACCTCTTCCCCCAGGTCGGCGAACGGCTGCGGCAGGCGCTGGGCTTCCAGTCCAAGTACGAGGTGCAGGCCGAGCCCGTACCGTCGAACCTCTGCGGCGGCAGTGTGCAGCGCGGTCTCGGCCCGATCACCGAGGTCGGCTTCAACGCCCTCAACACCCGTCTGGGCTACGCGATGACGAACACGCAGCGCCTCACCGAACAGCAGCGCCCGTCGGGCACGAACAACCTGTTCGTGGCCTGGGAGACACTGACGAACGCGAGCAACCCGAACTAGCGGGGTCACACGGCGTCCTCACTGGGGGACGCCGAAGTCAACAGCCGGACACGGGCCGGCGGCCCGGCGGCACACCGCCTCTCCGGTCCGTCGGCCCGTTGGTTTTCCTTTGCGCTGTAGTCCAGATAGCCGCGGTTACCCACTACACCAAGCGTCAGCGCACCCACGACCTCACGATCGAGGGCGTCCATACGTACTATGTGCTGGCGGGCGAGACGCCGGTACTCGTTCACAATTGCAATACACCTCGGGGCTTTCCCGACCGAGAGCTTCCGAGGGACCCCCGGACTGGTGAGCCAGCTCCTGATCCGGCTGGCGCCGGTTATCCGCACACGCAACTTTGGGTGAAGGGAAGCAGGCGCAATCCCCCGTACGCTCAGGCCCGAGAGTTCGATGCAGACGGAAAACCCGTCCGGGATGTCGACTTTACTGATCACGGGAGGCCGCAGAACCATGACAATCCGCATCAGCATCCCTGGAATGAAAACGCGACCGGCGGCACCCGAAGCCGCAGTGGCGCGGAACCATTGGATTGGGGTGACCGATGAGTGAACTTCTGGAATTCCGGATGCATGACGCTGAAGGCGGAATAGTCGGTCTCGACAGGCTGCTTTCCCTGGTCCCGGACAACAACTGGGTATGGTCTGTGCTCGAATTCGACGGGATTGTGCAGGGGGTGACCGGCCTGGAATATGCGGAATTCCGCCAGAAGATAGCTTCCTCGCCGCAGGGTATGTCATGTCGTGGGCTCAGGTTCGGGAATTCGCGACCGGTGTCCGCCAGTGCTTCGATCTGCTGCTCGTAGCAGCAGGAGAGCATCGCCTGCTTGATCCGGAACGATTCGCTGCGGGCGATTTCGCAGGATTCCCCTTGGTTCTAACTGCGAGCGACAGCACTTGGTGGACGGTGGAGATCGACGCCGGCACCGAAGGGGCATCTGTTCTCGCGGCAAGACTCCGAGCGCGCTATAGAGTCGAGACGGGATAGAAGGCGGCGAGCATCAGTAGTCGCTGAGGCAAACTTGAAGCCCCGCCAGATGTGTCCTGGCGGGCTTCTGCGTGGGGTGACGGCAGTAGTTGACGGCAACGTCAGCGGACGAGCCCGGTGCAAGGCGGCGGTTCATCGCCGTGACGCGGGCGAGGTCGGTTGACGCCGTTCAACCTCAGTGCAGTGAATGTTCCGGAGCGCAAGGTGGCAGATTTTCACATCTCGCGAGGCGATGGACGAGGGCATGGGGATTCGAAGATTGATCGGATTGGGGCAGCGTCCGGACGACGCTGGGTGCGCCATGATTGATAGGCAGCGAAAGCTGTGCATGCGAGTCAAGGCGTCATACTTGAGCGTCGAAGGTCTGGAAAAAATTGGTGTTTCCAAAGGGGTGCTAGAAAATCCCCAATGGCCCATCCATGGAGTCAGAGTAAAACCCGAACGAGGAACTTGCGGGTGGTATATCTGGACTGGTAACCACGACGCGGGCGACCCCGACTTTTTTGCGCCGGTGCACACCAAGCATCTATTTGAGTCACGTCCGGATCTGTGTGACTATCTCGGAATGTCACCCGGGTGGCGCTTCTTGATCGCGCCGAACCATGAGGACATCTGGTTTGATCAAGATGCACTGAAGCCCGAGCATTAGACGTCGTTTTTTATGGCGTGGTCAGTCGTTGAACGGTGCATGGCGGATTTGGTGGAGCGGGCCGGATGAGGCAGGTGGAATCGGCGGAGGACATCGCGCACCAGCTCGTCGAGGAGATGGGTGGCTTTGACCCGTCACTGTCGGGGCTGATTCGGCTGGTGAGGCGATTTTCGGCGATCGAGTTTGAAGTGCCGGAACTCCCGAACGCGGACGGGTATCTCTTCCAGTACGGCAAGGCCAACTGGTTCCCTGAGCCCACCTTCGCGCTCGGTATTGTCCGACAGCTTGAAGTCGTTGACGCAGCTGGCGAACATGAGTCTTATATTCAGGTGCAATTTGAATTCAGGTACCCCTTGGATGGCGACCTTGATTCTATGGGCAGTCATTCGGCATGGTGGTTTCCTGGCGGTGAGGTCTCGTTCGACAGTTGGTTGGATTCCGTGGATCGAGCTGAAAATTCGAATCGTCTCGCAGTGAAAAGTCCCCGTGATTTCTCGATCTGGCAAGAGATGGTTTAGCTGGATCGTTGCGTCTCTCGAAAGCAGGAGGCCCCACCGCACCGTTGTCGCGTCGACTCGTCGGTGGCGGGCCCGTCGAGGCACTGAGCCTGTCGATGGCGGCGTGTCCGGCGGCGGGGTCAGTGATCGGTTGCCGGGGGCCGTGCTGTGGAGCAGGATGCTGGGATGCGCTTCTCGGTCAACATTCCGAACTTCGGTGACTTCGCCGATCCCAGAACCGTGGCGAAGGTGGCCGTGGCGGCGGAACGGGCAGGGTGGGACGGGCTGTTCGTCTGGGATCATGTGCTGCATCGCAGGCACTCGGGCAGGCCGTTCGGGGATCCCTGGATGCTGCTGACCGCCGCCGCGCTGGCGACCTCTCGGATCAGGCTGGGCACGCTGGTCACCCCGGTCGCGCGGCGGCGCCCGCAGCAGCTCGCTCGGCAGGTGGCGACCCTGGACGCCGTGAGCGGCGGCCGGGTTGTCTTCGGCGCGGGGCTGGGCGGGCCCGTCGAGGACGAGTACGCGAGTTTCGGCGCCACTACGGACCCGAAGGTGCTGGCCGAGCGGCTGGACGAGGGTCTGGACCTGCTGCGGCGTTACTGGTCGGGCGAGCCGGTGAACCATGACGGACAGCACTACCGGGTACGGGACGTGACATTGCTGCCCGCCACGGTGCAACGACCCCGGCCACCCGTCTGGGTCGCCGGCTTCTGGCCGAACCGGCCGCCCATGCACCGGGCCGCCCGCTGGGACGGCGCGGTCCCCCTGTTCACCGACGCCAGACATGGCCACGTGCCGCCCGTCGGTCAGGTCCGCGATCTGGTCGCGTACCTGCGAGAGCAGCGCGAGCAGTACGAGGACCGGTCCGGCACTCCCTTCGAGATCGTCCTCGGCGGTGCCACCCCGGGCGGCGACGCCGCCAGGACCCGCGATCTCGTCGCCCCGCTGGCCGAGGCGGGAGCCACCTGGTGGGACGAGCGGCAGATCCAGGGCAGTGAGGCACTCGACCGGCTCACACCCGTGCTCCGCCGGATCGAACAGGGCCCGCCGGTCCTGTAGCGCCTCGTCCGATGCGCCACGGGTCAGTGGAGTTCGGCCCCCAGAGTGCCGGTGTCCGTGTTGGCGCCGCAGAGGATGACGCAGACCCGCTCGCCCGGCGACGGGCGGTAGGCGCTCGAGGTGAGGGCCGCCAGGGCGGTGGCGGCGCCGTGTTCCACCGGGATGCGGTGGGTGTCCCAGAGGGTGTGGCGGGCGCGGGAGATCTCCGGGTCGGGGACCAGGACCGAGCGGACATCGGCCTGTTGGGCGGCGGCGAGGGCGAGCGGGGTGGCCCGGGAGGCGCCCAGGGAGTCCGAGGCGATCGAATCGACCAGGACCTCGACGACCGTACCGGCCTCGATCGCGGCGTTCAGGGCGCGGCAGTTCTCCGGTTCCGCCGCCACGGCCCGTACACCATGGTGCCCGGCCGCCGTGGCGACGCCCGCGAACAGGCCTCCGCCGCCGACCGCGACCACCACCGTGTCGAGGCCGGGGAGCTGCCGGTGGATCTCCTCCAGCAGGGTGCCCGCCCCGGCGGCGATCAGCGGGTGGTCGTACGCGTGCGAGGCGAGCGCTCCGCTCCGAGCGGCGTACTCCTCGCAGGCGGCGAGGGCCTCGGCGTACCGGGTGCCGACGAGCCGTACCTCCGCGCCGTACGACCTGAGCCTGGCGATCTTCACCGGTGGGGCGTTCTCGGGCAGGAACACCGTGGCGGGTATCCCCTGGGCACGGGCGGCCCAGGCGCAGGCGAGGCCCGCGTTGCCGCCCGAGGCGATGGTCACACCGGTGTCGGGGAGGGTGCCGGCGGCGCGGTGGGCCTGGAGGAAGTTCTGGGCGCCCCGGGCCTTGAAACTCCCGGTGTGCTGGAGGAACTCCAGCGCCAGCCAGACCTCCGCGGAGCCGACTGCCGGACCGCCGGCCGGACCGCCTGTCGGACCGGTGGCGCCGGGATCGGCCGGCGCGAGGACCACCGGGCGTACGCGGCCCGCGATACGGTCCCCGGCCTGCTTGACGTCGTCGTACGTGAGCCGGTTCACGCGTCCTCCTCCGCTGTGCCGTGTGACATTCCCGCAGCCTATCGCCGCATTCCGCCCGCCGGACTTGCCGTACCCGGCCGCACCTGCCGTACCCGCCGGTTCGTTCCGTGGACCCGCCGCACAGCAGAACCGCCCGGGGTGTCGGAACACCCCGGGCGGTTCCCGGATCAGCCACGCTCAGGCGGCGGTCTCACCGCCCGGCCCCGGAAGCTCAGAAGGTGAGCTTCCAGCTGTTGATACGGCCGACGTCCGCCGACGCGACATCCTGGACCTGGAGGCGCCAGGAGCCGTTGGCCACCTCGGACGAGGCGTTCACGTAGTACGTCTCCACGACGTTGTCGGCCGAGTCGCTGCCGACCGCGTCCTTGAGGCGGTACGAAGTGCCGTCCGGGGCGAGCAGGTTGATGACCAGGTCACCGCGCCAGGTGTGCGTGATGTTCACGTCGACCTGGAGGGACGTCGGGGCGTTGCCCGTGACACCGGTGACGTTGAGCGCGGAGGTCACCGCGGCGCCGTTGTCCGGGATGGCCACCTGCGTGGTGCTCTCGAACGACTGGCCGGTGCCGCCGCCACCGGGGCGCGGGCCGACCGCGATGCCGGCCCAGGCGTTCTGGACGGCCGTGTACTCGGCGCTGGTGGCGCCGTACAGCTCGGCCGTGGCCGCGAGGGTGCCGGTGCGGGCGGCCGCGTAGTTGGTCGAGGTGGTGAACTTGGTGGCGAGCGCCCGGAACCAGATCTTCTCGGCCTTGGCGATGCCGATGCCGGTCACCGGCAGACCGTCCGAGGTCGGGGAGTTGTACGAGACACCGTTGACGACCTTGGCGCCGCTGCCCTCGGAGAGCAGGTAGAAGAAGTGGTTCGCCGGGCCCGAGGAGTAGTGGACGTCGATGCCGCCGATGCCGGAGTACCAGTAGTCCTTGGACGCGCCGTCCTTGCTCGGCCGGTCCATGTACCGCAGCGGGGTGCCGTTGCCGTTGATGTCGATCTTCTCGCCGACCAGGTAGTCACCCGGGTCCTGCGGGCTGTTGGCGTAGAACTCGACCGCCGCGGCGAAGATGTCGGAGGTGGCCTCGTTCAGACCGCCGGACTCACCGCTGTAGATCAGGCCCGCCGTGGCGGCGGTGACGCCGTGCGACATCTCGTGCGCGGCGACGTCGATCGACGTCAGCGGCTTGAGGTCGCCCGCACCGTCGCCGTACGTCATGCAGAAGCAGCTGTCCTGCCAGAAGGCGTTGATGTACGCGTTGCCGTAGTGCACCCGGGAGGACGCGCCGACACCGTCACCGCGGATACCGGTGCGGCCGTGCACGTTCTTGAAGTAGTCCCAGGTCTCCGCCGCACCGTAGTGGGCGTCCGCGGCCGCGGTCTCCGTGTTGGAGGGCGAACCGTTGCCCCAGACGTCGTCCGGGCCGGTGTAGAGAGCGCCGGTGTCCGCGTTGGACGTCTTGTGGTTGCCGCGGCCGGTGTCGGTCAGGCTGTACGTCGACCCCGACTGAAGCGTGCCCAGGGTGACCTGGCCGCTGTACTGCGTGTTGCCCACACCGTTCTTGACGGCCTGCCACTCGTACAGCTTCTTGCCGTTGGCGGCGTCGGTCACGACGTGCAGCTCGTTCGGAGTGCCGTCGTGCTGGAGCCCGCCGACGACCGTCTCGTACGCGAGGACCGGTGCGCCCTGCGCCATCCAGACCACCTTGCGCGGCGCGCGGTCGGCCTCGGCCTTCTTCGAGCCCTCCGCCGCGGCGGCGCTCAGCGCCTGCTTCTCGGCGACGGCCGGCGCGATGTCCGCCGTGGTGGCGACGTTCTTGAGAGCGGCAGGGGAGGCCTTGGTGACGGACTCGGTCGCGCCCGCCTTCTCGGCCACGATCAGGTCGCCACCGAGGACCGGGAGGCCCTGGTAGGTGCGCTCGTAGCGGGTGTGCGTGGTGCCGTCCACGTCCTGGACGACATCACGGACGACGAGCTTCTCCTGCGCGCCGAGGCGGAGCTCCTTGGCGGTGTCCGCCTTGGACGCGTCGGCCGCCTTGATCAGCGCGGTGCGCTGAGCGGGGGAGAGAGCGCGCTGCTGCGCGCCGGGGTCGGCCTTGCCGGCCACCGGTGCGGCGGGTGCGCTTTCGGGCTGGGCGGTGGCGGTGCCGGCCTGCAGGCCTACGGACAGCAGGGCCGCTGCGGCTATCAGAGCGCCGGTCGCGGTGGCGCGGCGGCTGGGCGTGGATCTCACGCGAACTCCTTCTGCGAGGGGGGTACCGGGCCGCTCGTTGAGCAGCCCGGACAGAGCAAGCGGAGCAATGTGGTGCGGAGAACGGGGGAAGAGTGACAGCCGTGACCGCTTACTGTCAGGAGCGCGTCAACAAGTTGGCCGGAAACGGTTCGCTGCCCGACAGACCCTGTTCGTTAAGCGGACGTTTCGTCGATCATCGTGGCGATGCCGCCGATGGTTCGCACTGTGCCAACAGCGGTCCGCCGGGGCCCGATTCGAGGTCTGCGGCGGTGCTGTGCGCGAGATTGCCAATTGTGAACGCGATGTTGAGCGGGCCATGACGGCCCGCTGACGGGACCACTTCGCAACGTGGCCGAATTTTTGCCGCGTGTTTCCGCGCGGAGCAAAGAGCCGAAGCGGTCCGAAAGGGGTCAGTGCGCTGTCTCACGTACCGGAACGGGCGGCGGCGCGGCGGCGCCCGCTGTCACCGGCTCGCGCGACCACCGGCCCGCGATCACCGCGCACACCATCAACTGGAGCTGGTGGAACAGCATCAGCGGCAGGATCACCAGCCCCGCCGAGGACCCGAACAGCACGGCCGCCATCGGCAGCCCGGTCGCGAGGCTCTTGTTGGAGCCGCAGAAGACGATGGTGATCCGGTCCTCCCGGCCGAACCCCAGCCGCCGCGCGGCGAACGAGGTCGTCGCCAGGGCCACCGCCAGCAGGCCGGCGGCCAGCACCAGCAGGGCGAGCAACCGGACCGGTGTCATCTGCCGCCAGATGCCCTCCGCCATGCCCTTGCTGAACGCCGTGTAGACCACGAGCAGGATGGAGAACCGGTCCAGCAGACCGATGCGCTTCTTGTGCCGCCCGATGAAGCCGCCGATCCAGCGGCGCAGCAACTGGCCCGCGAGGAACGGCAGGAGCAGTTCGGTGACGATCGTGAGCAGCCCATGGAGCGAGAAGCTCACGCCCGAGCCGATCAGCCAGGCCGCGAGCAGCGGGGTGGCGAGCATCCCGGCCAGGCTGGAGTACGTACCGGCGCAGATGGCCGCCGGGACATTGCCCCGGGCGGTGGAGGTCAGCGCGATCGACGACTGGACCGTCGAGGGGACGACGCAGAGGAAGAGCAGCCCCGCGTAGACCTGCTCGCTGAGCAGGTACGGTACGAGGCTGCCGACGGCGAGACCGAGCAGCGGGAAGAGCACGAACGTGCTCGCCCCCACCACCAGGTGCAGCTTCCACTGCCGCAGCCCGTCCAGCGCCTCCCGGGTGGAGAGCCGCGCCCCGTACAGGAAGAAGAGCAGGCCGATGGCGACATCGGCGCCGCCGCCGACGGCCGTCGCCGCCCGGCCCGTGGCGGGCAGCAGGGCCGCCAGTACGACCGTGCCGAGGAGGGCGACCACATAGAGGTCGACCGCCCTCCTCAAACGGCCTGGCCAGGACTTCAGCCAGGTCATGGACGCCACGTCACTCACCGCTTTCGCCTTGCCACGGAGGATGGCCGATCTCGCCGATCCAGTGGCCCGAGGAGGCGGGCCGCGGCTCGGGCGCGGGTTCCCGCGCGGGCTCCTGGGCCGGATTCCGCGCGGACTCCGGTGCCGGTGCTGATTCGCGCGCCGGCGCCGGGTCGGGTTTCGGCGGGGCTCCGGCGCCCGAGCCGTCCCCCGTGTGTACGTCGATGGCGCCGCCGCCCCCGTCGTGGTCGCTGCCCGCCGTTCCCCGGCTGAGGAGCAGCGTGTTGAGTGTCCGGTCGACCTCCAGCCACGAGTCCGCGAAGGAGTTGTCGATCACGATGAGGCCGACGCTCCGGTTGCCCTGGGGCGGTTCCGGCGAATCGTCCTCGTCGTCGTCCTGGGCTGCCACGGGTGCGGGCGGAGTCCCGGCGGACGCCGCGCCGCCGGCGCTCAGCACGCCCGCCGCCGCGGCCACGGCGACCCCCGCCGTGGCCGCCCCTCTCGCGAGGGGTCCCGCATTGCGCTGCCGGTGCCGGCCGGACCCGGGCCGGAAGAGTTTTACGGTCATCGGACGATGCGCGGTCAGATCGAAAGCGGCTGACGGATCCGGTGATGCCTGCTGATGTTCTGCTCCAGCAGTTCCGTGGAGCCCCTGACCCCGATGGATCCGTTCTCCGCGGTGTCCGGGAGCCGCCCGTCGGCCAGTTTCAGATCGATCAGCGCTCCGTCGATCGCGCCATGCGCGGCGAAAAGGCACGGCGTGCTGTAGATGGCGACATCGACGCCGAGTTCCGTGAGTTCCGAGAGGGAGAGCCGCGGCGATTTCCCGCCTGCGATCTGGTTGAAGAGAAGCGGTTTGTCGCCGACGACCGAGCGGATCTTACGAATCCACTCCACACTCCGCACCCCGTCGACGAGAACGACATCCGCGCCGCTCTCCGCGAGCGCCTCGGCCCGGCGGATGATCTCCCCCTCCTCCGTGGCGTCCGTACGCGCCACCACGAGCAGATCCTCCCTGCTGCGCAGCACCAGATCGAGCTTCTCCAGATACTCTTCCAGGGGCAGGATCAGCTTGCCGTCCGCGTGCCCGCACCTGCGGGGACGCTTCTGGTCCTCCAGGATCACCCCGGACGCCCCGCCGCGCTCCAGCCGCTGCACGACATGGCAGGCGACCTCCGGATCCACATAGCCGTCGTCGATGTCCACGAGCAGATGGTGCTGCGGGAAGGCCAGCCGGAGCCGCTCCACGAAGGCCACCATGTCGGGCCAGGCGATGAAACCGATGTCGGGCAGCCCGTAATGCGAGGCGGCGAAACCGAAGCCGGAGACGAAGAATCCGTTGTAGTGCTGGGCCGCGATCGATGCCGAGTACATGTCATAGATACCGATGAGAGGCGTGGTGCGCTCCGACGCGACAGCTTCTCGCAGGGTGTTGCCGTAGCTCATGGTTCTCCCTCAATTCAGAACCCGCCCGGTCACGGGTTCAGGCCCTGTCGTGACGGGCAAACATTTACAGAAAACCAAGACTCAGTAAAACGACACACCGGGACACACCCCGAAGAGGCAAAATCTAGCCAGTGGGTAATATATGGGTAATGTCTGCGAAACGTTTATGCCCCGCTGAATTCCCTTGTCAGGCAAGGCTTTCGCGCCAGGCGCGGTGCAGGCCCGCGAAGCGGCCGGTGCCCGCGATGAGATCGGCGGGGGCGCCGTCCTCGACGACGCGGCCGTGCTCCATCACCAGCACCCGGTCCGCGATCTCGACCGTCGACAGCCGGTGGGCGATCACCACCGCCGTACGCCCGTGCAGGACGGTGTCCATGGCGCGCTGCACCGCCCGCTCGCCCGGGATGTCCAGCGAGCTGGTCGCCTCGTCGAGGATCAGGACCGCCGGGTCGGCGAGCAACGCGCGGGCGAAGGCGACCAGTTGGCGCTGGCCGGCGGAGATCCGGCCGCCGCGTTTCCGTACGTCCGTGTCATAGCCGTCCGGCAGGCCGCTGATGAACTCATGGGCGCCGATGGCCCGCGCGGCCTCCACTATCTCCTCGCGGGTGGCCTCCGGACGGCCGATGGCGATGTTCTCGGCGACCGTTCCGGAGAACAGGAAGGCCTCCTGGGTCACCATCACCACCCCGCGCCGCAGCTCGGGGGTGTCCAGCTCGCGCAGATCGACGCCGTCGAGAAGGACCCGGCCGTCCGTCGGGTCGTAGAACCGGGCCAGCAGCTTGGCGAGCGTGGACTTGCCGGCGCCGGTCGAGCCCACGACCGCGACCGTCTGCCCGGCCGGGATCGTCAGATCGAAGCGGGGCAGTACCTCGCCGCCCGTACGGTACGCGAAGCTCACCCCGTCGAAGACGACCTCGCGGCCCGGGAAGCCGCCGGTCGTGGCGGGCAGCGGCCGGGGGTGCTCCGCCTCGGGCACCGAGGGCGTCTGGGCCAGCAGTCCCGCGATCTTCTCCAGCGAAGCGGCCGCGGACTGGTACGAGTTGAGGAACATCCCGAGCCGGTCGATCGGGTCGTACAGCCGCCGCAGATACAGCACGGCCGCGGCCAGCACACCGAGCGCCAGGGTGCCGCCCGCCACCCGGTAGGCGCCCCAGAGCACGATCCCGGCGACGGTGGTGTTGGCGACGAGCCGCGAGCCGACCACATAGCGGGCCATCTCCAGCAGGGCGTCGCCGTTGCTGCGCTCATGGCGGTGGTTGAGCACCCGGAACTCGGCGTCGTTGGCCCGCTCGCGGCGGAACGCCTGCACCGGCCTGATGCCGTTCATCGTCTCCGCGAACTTCACGATGACGGCGGCTATCGCGGTGGAGCGCCGGCCGAAGACCTCGGCCGCGCGGCGCTGGTAGAGCCGTACGAGCAGATAGAGCGGTACGAACGAGAGCACGGCCAGCGCGCCGAGCCCCAGATCCAGCCAGAGCAGCATCGCGCTGATGTAGACGAAGGCCAGGACCACGCCTATGAGTTCCTGGAGGCCCTCGCTGAGCAGCTCCCGCAGGGACTCCACATCGGTGGTCGACCGGGATATCAGCCGTCCCGAGGTGTAGCGCTCGTGGAAGTCCACGCTCAGTGCCTGGGCATGGCGGAAGATCCGGCCGCGCAGATCGAGCAGGACGTCCTGGTTGATACGGGCGGAGGCGCGGATGAAGGCGTACTGGAAGCCGCCGGAGCCGGCCGCGCAGAGCGCGTACCCGGCGCCTATCGCGATCAGCGGACCGTGGTCGCCCGTACGGAAGGCGGGCACGCCGCGGTCGATGGCGTACGCGACGAGCAGCGGGCCCGCCTGGGCGGCGGCCTGCTGGAGCAGCAGGAGCAGCGCCGCCACCGCGACCCTGGTGCGCCGGGCGCGCAGCAGTGACCGCAGCAGAGTGCCGGTGGCGCCGGGCGGCGCGGGCAGCGCGTCCTGGCCGAAGGGGACCGGCGGGGGCGGGCGCCTTCTGGAGCGTGACGGTCTCCGTACCCGTACCCGTACCCGTACCCGTGGCCGGTTCGTCGTCGGGGGCCGGGCCCGTACCCATGGTGCTGGTCGATGTGGTCATCGGACGCTCTCCTCAACGACGTCGGCCCCGGCCTCGGTGTCCTCCGCGGTGCCGGGCTCCCTGTCCCGCTCCGCCCCGGACATCAGCCACGCGTACTCCTCGCTGCCCCGCAGCAGTTCCTGATGGGTCCCCACGGCCGTGATCCGCCCGCACGAGATCAGCGCCACCCGGTCGGCGAGCATCACCGTCGACGGGCGGTGCGCCACGACCAGCGCGGTGGTGTCCTTGAGCACCTGCCGCAGCGCCCCCTCCACCAGCGCCTCCGTATGGACGTCCAGCGCGGAGAGCGGATCGTCGAGCACCAGGAAGCGCGGCCGGCCGACCACCGCCCTGGCCAGCGCGAGCCGCTGCCGCTGGCCGCCCGAGAGACTGAGCCCCTGCTCGCCCACTTCCGTACGGGCCCCCTGGGGCAGAGCACCGACAAAGCCCGCCTGGGCCACGTCCAGCGCCCGCGACAGCGCCTCCTCGTCGGCCCCCTCCGCGCCCATCAGCACGTTCTCCGCGACGCTCGCCGAGAACAGCGTGGGCTCCTCGAAGGCCACCGACACCAGCTCCCGCAGCCGCGGGCGGGGTATCAGCGCGATGTCCTCGCCGTCCAGCGTGATCCGCCCGGAGGTGACCTCGTGCAGCCGCGGTACCAGCGCGGTGAGCGTGGTCTTGCCGGACCCGGTGGCCCCGACCAGGGCCATGGTCTCGCCGGGTCTGATGTGCAGATCGATCCGGTCCAGTACGGCCGGGGAGTCCGGCTCGGCGTCCGGATAGCGGAACGAGACCCCCTCGAAGCGCAGCCCGTCCCCGGACTCCGGGAGACCGGGTGGCTCCTCCCCGGCTTGCCGGGCCGTTGGCCGGTCCGACGGCTCCGCCTCCTCCTGTACGTCCATCACCTCGAAGAAGCGCTCGGTCGCCGTCGCCGACTCCTGGCTCATCGCCAGCAGGAACCCCATCGACTCCACCGGCCACCGCAGCGCCAGCGCCGTCGACAGGAACGCCACCAGCGTGCCCGCCGAGAGCGCGCCGTCCGCGACCTGGACCGTGCCCAGCACCAGCGCCGCGCCGATCGCCAGCTCCGGAATGGTCATGACCAGCGCCCAGATGCCGGCCAGCAGCCGCGCCTTGCCCAGCTCCGTGGCCCGCAGCCGCTGAGCCAGGGCCCGGAAGGCGAGCGCCTGGCTGCGATGGCGTCCGAAGCCCTTGATGATCCGGATGCCGAGCACGCCCTCCTCCACGACCGTCGTCAGATCGCCGACCTGGTCCTGTGCCTGCCGTGCCACCAGGGAGTACTTCGACTCGAACAGCGAGCAGAGGATGACCAGCGGTACCACCGGCGCCAGCAGCACCACCCCCAGCGACCAGTCCTGGAGCAGCAGGATCACAAAACCCGCCAGGATCGTCGTCGTGTTGACGAGCAGAAAGGTCAGCGGGAAGGCGAGGAACATCCGCAGCAGCATCAGGTCGGTCGTCGCCCGCGAGAGCAACTGGCCGGACGGCCACCGGTCGTGGAAGGCGACCGGGAGCCGCTGGAGATGGCGGAAGAGATCGGCGCGCATCGCCGCCTCCACCGACGACAGCGGCCGGGCCACCAGCCAGCGCCGGAAACCGAACAGCACCGCCTCGACGATCCCGAGCAGCAGCAGCGCCAGCGCGCCCAGCCAGACGCCCCCAGGGTCCCCGTCGGTGACCGGTCCGTCCACCATCCACTTGAGGACGAGCGGGAACACCAGACTCAGGCACGACGCGACTATCGCGACAAAAGCCGCACTGAACAGCCGCGCGCGCACCGGTCGTACATAGGGCCACAGCCGCAGCAGCGCGCGTACGGAGGACCGGTCCTTGGTGGTTGCATCTGTCTCGGACATCACGAGCGAGCCTACGGTTGACCACTGACATCGCTCATGTGTTTTTCCGCCAGTCGAGTGTGCGCTCCGTCTGTCGTATGTCCATATCAACCGAATGGCTGATGGGCGTTCGAGCGTGATGGCCGATACCCGGAGCCCGCCCCGGAGGCGACTCTCGGGGCATGGCGATTATCGAAGTGAGCGGACTGCGCAAGGAGTACGGGGGCCGGGCCGTCGTGGACGGCGTGTCCTTCGCCGTGGCCGAGGGGGAGATCTTCGGAATCCTCGGCCCCAACGGCGCGGGCAAGACGACGACCGTCGAATGTGTCGAGGGTCTCAGGATCCCCGACGCCGGTACGGTCCGGGTGGCCGGGCTCGATCCGGTCGCCGACCACGAGCGGGTGACGCGCGTCCTCGGCGTGCAGCTCCAGGAGAGCGAACTCCAGGCGAAGCTGACCGTGCGGGAGGCGCTGGAGCTGTACGCGGCGTTCCATCCGAGGCCCGCCGACTGGCGCCCGCTCGCCGAGCGCCTCGGGCTCACCCCCAAGCTGACCACCCGGTTCGCGAAGCTGTCCGGCGGTCAGAAGCAGCGGCTGTCCATCGCGCTCGCCCTGATCGGCGCCCCGCGCGTGGTCGTACTCGACGAACTGACCACCGGCCTCGACCCGCGGGCCCGCCGGGACACCTGGAGCCTGATCGAGGAGATCCGGGACTCCGGGGTGACCGTGCTGCTCGTCACCCACTTCATGGAGGAGGCCCAGCGGCTCTGCGACCGTATCGCCGTGATCGACAAGGGCCGGGTCGTGGCGCTGGACTCGCCGGGCGGGCTGATCGCCCGGTCGACCGCCTCCACCGTCATCTCCTTCACCCCCTCGCACCCGCTCGACGACCGTGAACTGGCCGCACTGCCGGGGGCCGCCTCCATCGAGACCCTCGCGGACCGGATCGTGATCAACGGTACGGACGAGACCGTCAACGCGGTGATCTCGCTGCTCGCGCGGCACCGGGTCACGGCCCGCCAGCTCCGGGTCACGGAGGCCTCGCTGGACGACGCGTTCCTCGACCTCACAACGGAATCCGCAGCGGGAGCCGCGACGGGAGACACGGGCGGAGCCACAGCGGAAGCCGCCTCCGGAGCCGATCCCGGATCAGCCGCCGGCTCCGCCCCGGACACCGGAGCCGCCGTCGGCTCCGCCCCGGACACCGGCTCCGCCGCCTCCACCGGATCCGCCCCCGTCGCCTCGTACACCCCCGCCGACCGCCCCGAAGAGAGGCACTGACATGTTGTCCTCCGCGTCCACCGCCGTTCTCAGGACCGAGGCGCGCCTGATGGCCCGCGAACCCGGGATCCTTTTCTGGGTCGTGCTGTTCCCCTCGCTCCTCCTCACGATCCTCGGGCTGATCCCCGCCTTCCGCGAGACCGACGCGGGGCTCGGCGGACGCCGGGTCATCGACCTCTATGTGCCGGTCTCCGTGCTGCTCGCGCTGATCATGGCCGGGATCCAGGCCATGCCTCCCGTGCTGACCGGCTATCGCGAGCGGGGCATTCTGCGCCGGATGTCGACCACTCCGGTACGGCCCGCCTCCCTGCTCACCGCCCAGCTCGCGCTGCACGGCCTGACCGCGCTCTGCTCGGCCGTGCTGGTGATCGTCGTGGGGCGGCTGGCCTTCGGCGTACGGCTGCCGGAGCAGCTCGCGGGGTACACGCTCGCACTCGTTCTCACCGCGGCGAGCGCGCTGGCGCTGGGGGCCACGGTCTGCGCGCTGTCGCGTACGCAGAAGATCGCCGGGGCCATCGGCTCGGCCGTGTTCTTCCCCGCGATGTTCACGGCGGGTGTCTGGGTGCCCGTGCAGGTGATGCCTGACAACCTGCGGACCATTGTGGAGTTCACGCCCTTCGGCGCCGCCTCGGAGGCGCTCGACCAGGCGATGCGCGGCGGCTGGCCGGGCTGGGCGGACCTCGGGGTGACCGCGCTCTGGGCTGTTCTTCTCACCGCGGGCGCGGCACGCTGGTTCCGCTGGCAGTGAGCGGCGCGGGCCGCGGGAGCGGGAGAGGGGGCGGGGGAGAGCGATGCGCGAAGTGACGGGCGGCGCCGCGACGACCGGCGCGGGACCGGGCGACGCCGCTGACCGGCCGGTCTCCGTACCGGTCTCCATCGAGGAGCGCTGGGAGCAGTTCTACCGCTGGGGCCCCTATGCCCTGCTCGGGCTCTCCACCCTGATCGGCAGCACCGTCGCCGACGATCTCCCCATGAGCCGCACGGAGATGTACGTGTCGGCGGTGCTCGTTCCGACGGCTGTCGTCCTCCAGCTCTGGTGGGGACGGATACGGCGGGGCGTGCCCGAGCACTCCCTGCCCGGACAGCTCTACTACGGCCTGCGCACCGCCCTCGCGTTCACCCTCACCTGGCTCAACCCCTTCTTCGCCGTTTACGCGCTCCTCGGCTACTTCGACGCCGTCCCCCTCCTGCCCCGGCGGCTGGTCCGCCCCGGACTGCTGATCACCGCCGTGACCATGGCGGGCTCCAACGCGGGCGGACTGCCGCCCGCCAGCCCCATCCAATGGATCCTCTTCGCCGGGCTCTTCGGCCTGCACGCCTGCCTCACCCTCGTCTTCGCCCATCTCGGCACCCGGGAGGCCGAGGCGGCCAAGGAGAAGGCCGCGACCATCGCCGAACTGGAACTGGCCAACGCCCGGCTGGAGCAGGCCCTCGCCGAGAACGCGGGCCTCCACGCCCAGCTCCTCGTCCAGGCCAGGGAGGCCGGTGTCGCCGACGAGCGCCGCAGGCTCGCCGCCGAGATCCACGACACCATCGCGCAGGGCCTGGCCGGGATCATCGCCCAGCTCCAGGTCGTCCACGTGACCGCCGACCCCGCGGTCGCCCGCGACCACCTGGAGCGCGCCGCCGCGCTCGCCCGGCACAGCCTCGGCGAGGCGCGCCGGTCCGTACAGAACCTCAGCCCGGCCGAGCTGGAGAACGACACGCTCCCCGAGGCGCTCAGAAAGACCGTCGCCACCTGGGCGGAACGGTCCGGCGTCCGGGCGCGGTTCACCGTCACCGGTACGGAGGAGCCCCTGCACGACGAGGTCGCGGCGACCCTGCTCCGTATCGCGCAGGAGGCCCTCGCCAACACCGCCCGGCACGCGAAGGCCGCCCGCGCGGGCGTCACCCTCTCGTACATGGGCGACGAGATCAGCCTCGACGTACGGGACGACGGGCGCGGCTTCGACCCGCTCTCCGTGGCACCGCGCTCCGGTACGGGCGGCTTCGGCCTGGACGGTATGCGCGCCCGCGCCGAACGGATCGCCGGGACCGTCACCGTCGAGTCCGAGGAAGGGCAGGGCACGGCCGTCTCGGCTCGCGTACCTTTGGTCCGCCATGGCTGAGCAGCGGACCATCACCCTGATCGTCGTCGACGACCATCCCGTCGTACGGGACGGTCTGCGCGGCATGTTCGAGTCCGCGCCCGGCTTCGAGGTCCTCGGCGAGGCGGCCGACGGTGTCGAGGGCGTCGCGCTCGCGGTCCGGCTCGACCCCGATGTGGTGCTGATGGACCTGCGGATGCCGGGCGGCGGTGGGGTCGACGCGATCGCCGAACTCACGCGCCGGGGCGCCCGCGCCAAGGTTCTCGTCCTCACCACGTACGACACGGACTCCGACACCCTCCCCGCGATCGAGGCGGGCGCCACCGGCTATCTGCTCAAGGACGCGCCCCGCGAGGAACTGTTCACGGCGGTACGGGCCGCCGCCGACGGACGTACGGTCCTCTCGCCGGCCGTCGCGTCCCGGCTGGTCTCACGGGTAAGGACGCCAGCCGCCGCGGGCCGGGAGCCGGTGTCGGCGCGCGAGCGCGAGGTGCTCGAACTGGTCGCCCGGGGCACCCCGAACAAGGAGATCGCCGCTGAGCTGTTCATCAGCGAGGCGACCGTGAAGACGCATCTCACGCACCTCTACGCCAAGTTGGGCGTCAAGGACCGCGCGGCGGCGGTCGCGGTGGCGTACGAGCGGGGCATCCTGGGCTGACCTGGGCGGTCGCGCCCACCGCCTCAGGTCCGCACTCTGAACAGCAGGACCGAGCGCGCCGGGACCGTCACCGTCGCCCCCGCCCGGTAGACCGTCCCCGGCGCCCGTGTCTGGTCCTCGCGCGCGGTGTCGACGAGCAGTTCGTACGCCCGTGCCCAGGGCGGTCCGGGCAGGGTGAAGCCGGCCGGCGCGCCCGCCGCGTGCAGGACCGTCAGAAAGCTGTCGTCCGTGATCTTCTCGCCGCGCTCGTTCCGCCCCGGGATGTCCCTGCCGGAGAGGAAGAGCCCGAGCGTCGCGGTCGGCGCGTACCAGTCCTCCTCGGTCATCTCCCTGCCGCGCCGGGTGAACCACGCCAAGTCCCGCAGGCCGTCCGGCGCTTGGGGCAGACCGGAGAAGAAGGCGCGGCGGCGCAGGACGGGATGGGCGCGGCGCAGGGCGAGGAGCCGGGTGGTCAGCTCGTACAGACCGCGCGCTCCGTACGGGTCGTCAGGCCGGCCGCCGGGCCGGGCGCCGGGCGACCCGTCGCCGGACGGGTCCAGCAGTGACCAGTCGACCCAGCTCACCTCGCTGTCCTGGCAGTACGCGTTGTTGTTGCCGCCCTGCGTACGGCCCATCTCGTCGCCCGCGACCAGCATCGGCACGCCGGTCGACACCAGCAGCGTGGTCAGCAGATTGCGGAGCTGACGGCGGCGCAGGGCGTTGACCGCGGGGTCGTCGGTCTCTCCCTCGGCCCCGCAGTTCCAGGACCGGTTGTGGTCCGTGCCGTCCCGGTTGGACTCGCCGTTGGCCTCGTTGTGCTTGCGCTCGTACGACACCAGGTCGCGCAGGGTGAAACCGTCGTGCGCGGTGAGGTAGTTGACGGAGGCGTACGGTCGCCGGCCGCCCCACGCGTACAGGTCGCTCGACCCGGAGAGCCGGTAGCCGAGATCCCGTACATCGGGCAGGGCGCCGCGCCAGAAGTCCCGTACGGCGTCGCGGTACCGGTCGTTCCACTCCGTCCACAGCGGGGGGAACGCCCCCACCTGATAGCCGCCGTTGCCCACGTCCCACGGCTCGGCGATCAGCTTCACCCGGCGCAGTACGGGGTCCTGGGCGATCACCGCGAGAAACGGCGACAGCATGTCGACATCGTGCATCGAGCGCGCCAGGGCCGCCGCGAGGTCGAAACGGAATCCGTCGACGCCCATCTCCGTGACCCAGTAGCGCAGCGAGTCGGTGATCAGCCGCAGCACCTGGGGCTGGACCACATGGAGGGTGTTGCCGCAGCCCGTGTAGTCGGTGTAGCGGCGGGCGTCGGACGGGAGCCGGTAGTAACCGCGGTTGTCGATCCCGCGCAGGGACAGGGTGGGCCCCAGCTCCCCGGCCTCGGCGGTGTGGTTGTACACCACATCGAGGATGACCTCGATCCCCGCCGCGTGCAGGGCCCGTACCATCCGCTTGAACTCGCCGACCTGCTCGCCGCGGGTGCCGTCCGAGGCGTAGTCGGCGTGCGGGGCGAAATAGCCGATGGAGTTGTAGCCCCAGTAGTTGTGCAGCCCGCGCCGCAGCAGATGCTCCTCGTGCGCGAACTGGTGTACGGGGAGCAGCTCGACGGCCGTCACGCCCAGCCGCCGCAGATGCGCGATCGCGGCGGGGTGCGCGAGCCCGGCGTAGGTGCCGCGCAGCTCCTCGGGAACGCCGGGGTGGAGCTTGGTGAAGCCCCGCACATGGAGTTCGTAGATCACCGAGTCGGCCCAGGGCGTCTTGGGCCGTCGGTCCTCGGCCCACTCGTCGTCGGGCGCGTCCTCGTGGACGACGACGCCCTTGGGGACGTACGGCGCGGAGTCGCGGTCGTCACGCACGGTGTCGGCGACATTCCGCTGGGGCCAGTCGCGCACATGGCCGTACACCTCGGGGGGCAGCCGGCGGTAGTCGTTCCCGCCGGAGGTGTCGACGGCGCGGGCGTACGGGTCGAGCAGCAGCTTCGACGGATTCCACCGGGCGCCGGTCCACGGGTCCCACCGCCCGTGCACCCGGAACCCGTACCGCTGTCCGGGCCGCACCCCCGGCACGAACCCGTGCCAGATCTCATGAGTCAGCTCGCCGAGCGGCAGCCGTGTCTCGGCGCCGTCGTCGTCGAAGAGACAGACCTCGACGGCATCGGCCCCGCCGGCCCACAGCGCGAAGTTGGTCCCGGAGACCCCGTCGGGCCCGGTACGGAAGCGAGCGCCGAGCGGCGTGGGCGCGCCGGGCCAGACGGGGGGCACGGGCTCTGTGGGGTCCCGGCGCCGCCCGTTGACCCCGTACAGCGGGGAAACGCCGGGGCGCCGGGCCCGGGCGGGCTGAGCGGCCCGGTCCGCGCGGTCGTCGGGGGCCGTCCGGCCCGGCTGCCCGTGCGGGGCCGGTCCGTTCGCCGGAACCGCCTTGGCCGGTTGGTCCAGTCGGCCCTCCCGCACGGGTGGACTCTCCTCAGCCGCCCGGGTGGTGCGCTGCTTCCTCGGCCGACGGGCCCGGCCCTGGCCGGGCGCACTCTCCACACCGGGCAGGCTCTCCTGAGCCGCGGTCCCGGCCTCGCGGCTCGTCCCGGCTTCCTGGCCTGTCCCGGCCTCCTGGCTCGTCCCTGCCTCCCCGCCAGTCCGGCGCTCCCGGGCCTGCCTGGCCGCCCGGCCCGACTTGGCCGCCCGGCCCGGCTCGTCCGGCGCGCCCGTGCGAGGGGCGGTCCCCGGCGTGCCCGTACCGAGGGCGGTCCCCGGCATGCCCGCGCCCGGGGCGGTCTCCGACGTGCCCGTGCCCGGCTCGTCCGGCGTCCGCACACCTGGGCCGGTTCCCGGCGAGGCCGTGCCCGGGACGGGTCCCGGCGTCGCGGCGACCGCCTTCCGCGCGCGCTTCGCCGCTTCCTGCTCCGGCTTCCGGTCGGCTGCCTTTGCCACCTGTTCGGCCTCCCGCGGCTCACGGGCCCGCGGGCGGCGCGCGGCGTCCCGGCCGCTGCTGTCCTCGCGTGGTCCTCGCAACTGTTGTGCCCGCCAGAGGGCCCGCACTCACGTTTCCCCCCGAGGGGGGTCGTCGTTGGTCGGATCGTGAGACATGTACTGAAACGGGCGAAGCGGGCAGGGGTTGGCGTGGCCGTCACCCTGGCATGGACAGGATTGCTGGCCGGGCTGACCGTCGGCCTCGCGGGGTGCGCCGAACGGGAAAGGGCCACCGACAGCAAACCACGGGCCCCCCGGGCCATCATCCGGATCAGCCCCAAGGACGGTGAGAAGGGCGTCGGCGCGGCGGACCGGGTCGAAGTACGGGTGTCCGCCGGCCGCCTCGAACGGGTCAGGGTCGTCCGCATCGAGGACGCCCGTCCCGCCGAGCTGCCGGGTCGCCTCTCCCCGGACGGCCGTACCTGGACGCCCGTGAGGGGCGCGCGGATCGCGCTCGCCGCCAAGTACAGCATCGACGTGGTGGCCGTGGACCGCCTGGGCCGCCGCTCGGCCCGGCACAGCACGTTCACGACGGACGTCCCCACCCACCGCTTCACCGGCTACTTCTCACCGGAGGACGGCGCCACCGTGGGCGCCGGGATGATCGTGTCCTTCGACTTCAACCGGCGGATCCGCGACCGCGCCGCCGTCGAGCGCGCCATCAGGGTCACGTCGGAACCGCCGGTCGAGGTGGTCGGCCACTGGTTCGGCGGCCGGCGCCTCGACTTCAGGCCGGAGACGTACTGGAAGCCCGGTACCGAAGTCACCATCTCCATCGCCCTGCGGGACGTCCAGGCGGCGCCCGGCGTCTTCGGCATCCAGCGCAAGACCGTGGGCTTCACGGTCGGCCGGTCCCAGGTCTCACGCGTCGACGCCCGCAAGCACACCATGGAGGTACGGCGGAACGGCGAGCTGCTCTCGACCCTGCCGATCACCGCGGGCGCGCCCGGCACCACGACGTACAACGGCAAGATGGTCGCGACCGAGCTGTACGACGTCACGCGCATGAACGGCGAGACGGTCGGGTTCGGCGGCGAGTACGACATCGAGGACGTGCCGCACGCGGTACGGCTGACCACCTCCGGGACGTTTCTGCACGGCAACTACTGGGCGTCGGAAGAGACGTTCGGCTCGGAGAACGTGAGCCACGGCTGTATCGGGCTGGAGGACGACAGGGGCGGCTCGGCCGACAGCCCGGCGGGCTGGTTCTTCTACCGGACCCTGATCGGCGATGTGGTGGAAGTGGTCAACTCCCCGGACCGCACGGTCGCTCCGGACAACGGGCTCGGCGGCTGGAATCTGACGTGGAAGCGGTGGAAGGCGGGCTCGGCCCTCCACTGACCCCGGGCCCCAGCCGCAACACCCCTACCCGTACAGCCCGGATGACCTGCGCCGTCCCGGACTTGTTGGGACGGAACGGTGACATTCGCGTGCTCACCGCGTCGCGTGCGGTGTGATTATCTATCGTGCGCGTGCACTTCAGCGCGCGGGGGTGCGGGCCGTGGCGGGGCTGGGCCGTGTCTGCCACATCCCGCCTGGCTCGCGACGTCTGGCACGCACGCTCGCTGCGTTGTCGGAGTCGCCCGAGTACGTCCAGTACACGGGCGATCCTCCGCCTTGCGATCGCACGCACCATACGCCGCGAGCCCCGCCCTGCGGGCGGACGACGCCATCTGTCAGACACGGCCCAGGCCGTGCGAGGGGAGACGACCAGAGTGAACGAGCTGCCGATACCGGGCAAGCGGCGGGGACACGGGGGAACGGGGCCACTGGCCCTGATGCTGGGCGGGCTCCTCCTCGTGGTCACCGCGTGCGGCGGCGGGGGCGGGGCCTCCGGCAAGGACGGGGACAAGAACGGCGGCAAGGGCGCCGCGAAGGTGGAGAACACGGCCTCCGTCGCGGTCGTGACCATCGCGCCGAAGGACAGTGCCAAGGGCGTCGCGACCACCGGCGCCCTCAAGGTCTCCGCGGCCAAGGGCAAGCTGACCACCGTCACCGTCCAGGACGATAAGGGCAACCCGGTCGAGGGCAAGCTGTCCGCGGACGCCGCCGCCTGGGAGCCGCTCCAGCATCTCGCCGGGGCCACCAAGTACAAGGTGCACGCGATCGCCAAGGACGCCGACGGCCGCGAGTCCGCCAAGGACACCACGTTCACCACGCTGGTCCCGAAGAACACCTTCATCGGCCAGTACACGCCCGAGGACGGTTCGACGGTCGGCGTCGGGATGCCGGTCTCGATCAACTTCACCCGGGGCATCACCGCGCCCGAGGCCGTCGAGAACGCCATCACGGTGACGGCCGACCCGCCCGTACCGGTCGAGGGCCACTGGTTCGGCAACGACCGGCTCGACTTCCGGCCCGAGAAGTACTGGGCCGCGGGCACGAAGGTGACGGTCAAGCTCAACCTGGACGGTGTCGAGGGCCGTCCGGGCGTGTACGGCAAGCAGGCCAAGACCGTGTCGTTCACCATCGGCCGCAGCCAGGTCTCCACCGTCGACGCGCGGGCCAAGACCATGAAGGTCGTACGGGACGGCAAGCAGATCAGGAAGATCCCGATCACCGCGGGCGCCCCGTCGACCACCACGTACAACGGGCAGATGGTCATCAGCGAGAAGTACGAGGTGACCCGGATGAACGGCGCGACGGTCGGCTTCGGCGGCGAGTACGACATCAAGGACGTGCCGCACGCGATGCGCCTGTCCACCTCGGGCACCTTCGTCCACGGCAACTACTGGGCGTCCCGCAGCACCTTCGGCTCGGCCAATGTGAGCCATGGCTGCGTCGGACTGCGGGACATCCGGGGCGGTGGCAACAACGGCACCCCGTCGGCGTGGTTCTACAAGAACTCGCTCATCGGCGACGTGGTCGTCGTCAAGAACTCCAAGGACAAGCAGATCGCCCCGGACAACGGCCTCAACGGCTGGAACATGCCCTGGGACGAGTGGACCAAGTAGCCCGCGGAAGAACGACGGACGGACCGCGGACCCGCGCACAATCACAGTGCGCCGGGTCCGCTGTCGTTAGGGCGGTTAGCGGCGGTTAACCTGCCTCGTATGGCATTCGTGAACCTGGAAGTTTCCGGCGGCGTCGGTACCATCCGGCTCGACCGCCCTCCTCTGAACGCGCTGAACACCTCCATTCAGGACCGGCTGCGCGAGCTGGCCGAGGAGGCGGCCCGGCGCGAGGACGTCCGCGCGGTGATCCTCTACGGCGGCGAGAAGGTCTTCGCGGCCGGCGCCGACATCAAGGAGATGCGCGACATGGACCATACGGCGATGGTCGTACGCTCCCGTGCGCTCCAGGAGTCGTTCACCGCGGTGGCCCGCATTCCCAAGCCAGTTGTCGCCGCGGTCACCGGATACGCGCTGGGCGGCGGCTGCGAGCTGGCTCTCTGCGCCGATTTCCGGATCGCCGCGGACAACGCCAAGCTGGGCCAGCCCGAGATCCTGCTCGGGCTGATCCCCGGCGCGGGCGGCACCCAGCGGCTGGCCCGGCTCGTCGGCCCCTCCCGCGCCAAGGACCTGATCTTCACGGGCCGTCAGGTGGGGGCCGAGGAGGCGCTGTCGATCGGGCTGGTCGACCGGGTCGTCCCGGCGGCCGAGGTGTACGAGCAGGCGCTGGCCTGGGCCGGGAAGCTCGCCCAGGGGCCCGCGCTCGCGCTGCGTGCCGCCAAGGAGTCGGTGGACACCGGTCTGGAGACGGATCTGGAGACGGGCCTCGCCGTCGAACGGACCTGGTTCGCGGGCCTGTTCGCGACGGAGGACCGCGAGCGCGGCATGCGGTCCTTTGTGGAGGAGGGCCCCGGCAAGGCCAAGTTCCTCTGAAGGAAGCCCGGTTGGCGGGCCGGCCGGACGAGACGATGTGACGGCCCGTGCGATGACCCGATGTGACGGCCCGCCTGGACACGGAGAGCCACCGCGTCAACCCGGCGCACGGGCCCGCACGGCTTAGCGGGGCCTTAAGAAAACCTTAAGCGTCATCGCGTGATCACTCTTGGCGATCATTGAATCGCGAGGCGTCATCGCAGGTCAGCACCTCTGTGCAAGGCCAAGTTCTGTCAATGGCATATGCCCTTCGCGCCCCCTGGAATGATTCATTCCGGGGGGTCTATTCCCCCGGAACGGCCCCGGAGCGGGCTCTGGGCGGCCATGATGGGGGACATGGCGGGCCTGGAGGGTGTGGAACAACCGCGGCAGCGCGGTCATGCGGTCGCTGCGCGGGGGATACCGTCCGTCGATGACGAACAGGCGCTCAAGGCGCTGGAGTTGTTCGGCAATCCGACGGAGGCGGAAGTCCGCCTGCCCTCCCGCCCCGAGTCCGCCTCGGCCGCCCGCAGGATCACCCACAGTGTGGTGCTGCGTCAGTGGGCCCTCTCGCCGCAGACCGCCGAGTACGCCGTCCTGCTCGTCTCGGAACTCGTCGGCAACGCCGTACGGCACACCGGCGCGCGGGTCTTCGGGTTGCGGATGCTGCGCCGCCGCGGCTGGATCAGGATCGAGGTACGGGACCCCTCGCGCGGGCTGCCCTGTCTGATGCCGGTGCACGAGATGGACACCAGCGGGCGCGGGCTCTTCCTGGTGGACCGGCTCTCCGACCGCTGGGGAGTGGACCTGCTGCCGCGCGGCAAGAACACCTGGTTCGAGATGCGAGTGGCGGACCGCCAGACCCCCTGAGCGGCTCCGGGCGGCCCCGCCGCACTCCGCCGCGCCGTCTCCCCGGCCGCCGGCCACGGGCGCCCCCCGCCGTCCACTGCCGCCGCGCCACGGGCTCCGCCGCGCCGTCCCCGGTCGCGGTGCCACGGGCTCCGCCGGGCAAGCGACCTTGCCGGGTCAATCGTCACCTTTCACCCCGGGCGCGCCTTAAATGGGGGAGTGATCCCCATCGACCGTCGCAGAGCACTGTGCGCGGCAGCCGGCGCGGCCGTCACGGGTGCCCTGGCCACCGGCTGTACGGACCGTACGGACCGCGTCTCCGGCGCGCCCGGCTCCGTACCGCCCGGCTCCCGGCCGCCCTCCTCCGTACCGCCGCACGGGCGCGGTACCGGGCCGGCCGCCCGTACCGCGCCCGCGCCCCGGCGGTTTCCCGGGCAGCCCGCCGAGATCGCGCACGGCCCCAGGGACCGCGCCCGGGTCGCCCTCACCTTCCACGGCCAGGGCGACCCCGCCACCGCCACCGCCGTACTGGCCGAGGCGGAGCGCGCCGGGGCCCGGATCACCGTTCTCGCCGTGGGCGGCTGGGTCGACGAGCACCCGGCTCTCGTACGGCGTGTCCTCGACGGCGGCCACGACCTCGGCAATCACACCCTCCACCACACCGACATCTCGGCGATGGACGAGACCGAGGCGTACGCGGAGATCACCGGCTGTGCCGAGCGGCTGCGCCGGCACACCGGCTCCATCGGCACCTGGTTCCGCCCCTCCCGCACCCAGCACGCCACCCCGCTCGTCCGGCGGCTGGCCCTGCGGGCGGGCTACCCGCACGTCCTCTCGTACGACGTCGACTCCCTCGACTTCACCTCGCCCGGCGCCCCGGCCGTCGTCCGCACCGTCACCGGGCAGATCCGCAACGGCTCCGTGGTGAGCCTGCACTTCGGCTACGCGGACACGGTCGCCGCACTGCCCGCCCTCCTCGACGCACTGGAACGCCGCGGCCTGCGCGCGGTGACGACCACGGAGCTGCTGACCTGATGCTTCCTCCTCCCCTCACCCGGACCACCGCCCTGCTCGGCGCCGCGGGCCTCGCCCTGCTCGCGAGCTGCGCGAACCCCGACGACCGAAGGGGCGGGGCGGGCGCCTCCAAGGCCACCGCCCGGCCGGCCGTGGCCCGGCCTAGCGCGCCCGAGGGACTGCCCGGCATGCCGCCGGTGCAGGACCCCAAGGACATCTACGCCGCGGACCGGCCCAACATGCTCTCGCCGGTAGTGAAACGCTTCCCCTCGCGGGTGTACGTCCCCAACACCAACTCCGACACCGTCTCGGTCATCGACCCGGCGACCTACGAGGTCATCGAGACCATCGAGGTCGGCAGACAGCCCCAGCACGTCGTCCCCTCCTGGGACCTGAAGACCCTCTGGGTCAACAACAACCGCGGCCACACACTCACCCCGATCGATCCCGCCACCGGCAAGGTGGGCGAGCCCGTCGACGTACACGACCCGTACAACCTCTACTTCACGCCCAACGGCAAGTACGCGGTCGTCATGGCCTCGCTCGACCGCCAGCTCGTCTTCCGGGACCCGCACACCATGAAGGTCAAGAAGACCGAGCCGGTGACCTGCGCGGGCGTCAACCACGCGGACTTCTCGGCGGACGGCCGCTACTTCATCGTCTCCTGCGAGTTCTCCGGCGAACTGCTGAAGGTCGACACCGAGAAGATGACGGTGACGGCCCAGCAGAAACTGCCCTTCCAGGGCGCGATGCCGCAGGACGTGAAGATCTCACCGGACGGCAAGACCTTCTACATCGCCGACATGATGGCGCACGGGGTGTGGGTGCTGGACGGCGAGAAGTTCACCACTCCGAAGCTGCTGCCCACCGGCAAGGGCGCCCACGGGCTGTATGTCAGCCGCGACTCCCGGGTGATGTACATCTCCAACCGCGGTGAGGGCTCCGTCTCGATCTTCGACTTCCCGAAGAACCGGCTGACCAAGAAGTGGCACCTGCCGGACGGCGGCAGCCCGGACATGGGCGGGGTCTCGGCGGACGGCAAGGTGCTGTGGCTGTCCGGGCGGTACGACTCGGAGGTGTACGCGATCGACACCGTCACCGGCAAGCAGCTCGCCCGGATCCCGGTCGACGGCGGACCGCACGGGCTGGCGGTCTATCCGCAGCCGGGGCGCTACTCACTGGGGCACACGGGCGTCTTCCGCTGACGGACGGGGCCCGGTCCGTGGGGAAACGGCCCGTGGGGATACGGGCCCCGGGTGGGCCCGTGCGGATACGGCCCCGGGTGCGGGCGGGACCGAGAGGGGCGTCGGGGCCCGGCCGGGGAGGTCGGGCCCTTTGTCAACTCGCCTTCCGTCCGGCGCTGTTCGGGCCCGACACGCCCCCATTCGGGTGATGGTCCACGGCCCGCCGCCGTCCAGCGGAGAGGGTGCTCCCCATGATCACCTCTCGCACGCGGCAGCGGGTCGCGGCCGTCGCCCTGTCCGCCGTCGCCCTTCTCGTTCCGGTCGCCACCACCGAGGCCGCGCCCACCGCTTCAGGGCCCGCCGTGTCGGCGTCCGCCACCGGTGGCCCGACCCTCGTCGGACCGACGGTCACCGGCCCGGCCCACACCGCGCACGCTCCGGCGGCGCCGGCCAGCTCGGTCGCCGCCGAACGCTGTCCCGTCATGGCGGACCCGCTGTACGCCGCGGCGGACCGCAGGGTCGATCTGGACCGGATCACCCCGGCACCGTCCTGGCGTACCAACTGCAAGCAGCTCTACCGCGCCGACAGCCGTCCGCCGGAGATCGTCTTCGAGCAGGGCTTCCACCCCAAGGCGACCCTGGACGGCCAGTACGACATCGAGAAGTACGTGCTGGTCAACCAGCCCTCGCCGTATGTCTCCACCTCGTACGACCACGACCTGTACAAGCAGTGGTACAAGAGCGGCTTCAACTACTACATCGACGCCCCCGGCGGTGTCGACGTCAACAGGACCATCGGCTCCACCCACAAATGGGCCGACCAGGAAGAGGTCGCCTTCCCCGGCGGGATCTCGCGTGAGCTGATCGTCGGCGTCTGCCCGGTCGACAAGCAGAAGAAGACCGAGATCATGACGGAGTGTGTGGACAACCCGCACTACAAGCCCTGGCGCGGCTAGTTCTACGCGAGCAGCTAATCTGACCGCGTCAGAACGGCACCACGAAGGGGCGGGACAGTGGCAGAGATCGACGACGCGCGCAAGGCGTTCGAGCGGTTCGACGCGAACGGCGACGGACTGATCACGGCGGCCGAGTACAAGAGCGTGATGGCGCAGCTCGGCGACTTCCATGTGACCGAGACCGTCGCACAGGCCGTCATCAACGCCCATGACGCCAACGGCGACGGGCTGCTGACCTTCGACGAGTTCCTGGCCTCCCGCAACAACGGCTGACCGGACACGACCGGCCGGAGCGACCGGCCGCGACGACTGGTCCTGGCGGCCGGCGGGTCCCCGCCGGCCCGCCGGTCCCTCGTGCGCGCCGGTCGCGTTGCCGTATCCCGCGCCCGGAAGAGACGATCAGAAGGTGATACCTCCTGGTCCGTCCGCCGATGACACCACCGGCTCTCCGGGGCGCGGCACGGCCGTGACCGGGGGCCTGATCGCCGTGGCGGCCCTGGCCGCCGTACTCGCCGTCCTCGGCGCGCTGCTCGGCGCGGACACGGCCGGGCGCGGCACCGGTGAGCTGCGAATACCCGGCTCGGGCCGGACGACCGCGCTGCGGTTCGCCGTCTTCGCCGCCCTCGCGCTGCACCTCGGCGAACTGGCGGGCGCCCGGCTCGCCCGTACCGGACCGGTGCCCCTCACCGGACCGGTGCCCCTCACCGGACCGGCGCCTCGTACCGGACCCGCGCCCCTCACCGGACCGGCGCCCCGGAGCTGGGCGGTGCCCGCCGCGCTCACCGGAGCCGCCGCCTCGGCGGCGCAGATCCTCGTCCTGGCGGCCGTCAGCGGGCTGGACATCACCACCGTGTACGGCACCACGGACGGCCGGCTGCTGCTCGTGATGGCCAACGGTTTCCTGCTGGCCGCGGGCTGTGCCGCCCTGGGCCACCCGGGCTGGGCCCTTCTTCCGCTGGCCGCGGTCGTCGCGGCGGAGGCGCTGCGGGCACACCCCGAGCCGTACACCCCGGTGCTCGGTGTGACGCTGGCTGTCGTCCATCTCACCGCCGCCTCCCTGTGGACCGGCACCCTGCTGTACGTCATGCGCACGCTGCGGTTGCGGCGCGGCGATCCGGCCGGGGCCAGGGCGGTGCTGGTGCGGTACGCGCGCCTCGCCGTCTGGCCCTTCGTGGCGCTGGCCGCCACCGGTACGGTCTCCACCCTGCGCAGGCTTCCCGTCGACGTGGTCCTGACCACGGCGTACGGCCGTGTCCTGATCGCCAAACTTGTTCTGGTCGTGGTGGTGAGCGCGCTGGCCCTGACCGCCCGGCGCCGGCTGCGCCACGAGCGGGATCCCACCGCTCCCGCCCGTGCGGAGCTGGCCCTGCTGGCGGTGGTCGTCCTGCTCTCGGCGATCCTCACGGTCGTACCGGACCCGCACTGGCTCAGCGCACAGTGACCGGAGTGGTGAGCGGACGGCGCGGTGACCCGCGCGGTGAATCGTGTCCCGAACCGGTGTCCGTTTCGTGAGGCGCGGGGTCCCGGTCTGGGTAACCATGGGAGGACGCAGGCGCAGCCCCCTGCGAGAGCCTTGTCGGGAGGCCCCGATGGATGACTATCCGGAGAGTTATGAGCTGGTGTTCCAGGCGTCGGCCGTGGAGGACGACGTGGTGATCGTCCGGCGTACGGCCGGCACGGGAGCGGGCGGATTCCCCGTCTACGAGGACGAGACGGGCATCGTCCGCGCGGAGATCAGCGACCGGGGAGAGGTGCGCATGCTGGCGAGCGGCGGACACCAGGAGCTGGGAGCACCCCTGCTCGTACGGTCACTGAGTTCCTGAGGTTCCTGAGTTCCTGAGCTCTGAGTTCTGGGCTCCGAGTCCTTCCGTGCGTCGGTCATGCCTGCCGTGCACGACGGGCATGACCGACGCACGCCGGGCGGTCGAGCGGGTGCGTCAGGGCGCGCAGGTCTCCGTGAAGCGGGTGAGCGCGGTGCAGCGGTACGGCGCCGGGTTGATCACCGACGGCGGCCGGCGCAGCTTGGTGGCCTGCTCGTAGTCGTACGCGTAGCCGACGAGGGCGGGCTCGCTCCATGCCGTGCCGAGGAACGAGATGCTGAACGGGCGCCGGTTGGCGGCCTGGTAGCCGGCCGGGACGCTGACCGAGGGATAGCCGGCCTTCGCGCCGATGCCCGCGCTGCCGCTGTTGGCGAACAGCAGTGCCGTCAGGCCGTTGTCCTTCATGACCGCGTCGATACGGTCCTTGCTGTCGGCCAGGTCCTGGGCGCGGCTCGCCTTGTAGGCGGCGGTGTCGGCGCTGTCCGCGCCGAGATCCTTGGCCTGCGAGTTGAGCGCGTTGACCTGTCCGAACTTCAACGCCTCAGTGGGGTGCGCGGTGTTGTACGCGATGATGTCGGCGAGGCTCTTCATCGGGGCGTTCCGGGGCAGCCTGGCCAGATAGGCGTTCAGGTCGCGCTTGAACTCGTACGACAGGACCGTCGAGCTGTGGCCCGAGGTGTCCAGGGTGACATCGACGAGCGTCGCGCCCTGGTCCTTGAGGGCGGTGACGGCCGCGTCCCAGAGTGCGCGGTTGTCGGTCCCGGCGGCCGGGACCTGGCTGGCGACGACCCCGATACGGGCTCCGCGCAGCGCGGTCGTGGACAGGTCGTCGGTGAAGTCGTGCCCGACGAGCGGGTTGGCGGCGGTGGCGGGGTCCTCGCGGTCCTTCCCGTTCAGTGCCGTGAGCGTGACCGCCGCGTCGGCGACGGTACGGGTGAGCGGACCGGCGGTGTCCTGGCTGGCGGCGATCGGCACGATGCCCGTGCGGCTGGCCAGACCGACGGTCGGCTTGATGCCCACCACGGAGTTGGAGTACGCGGGGCTGAGGATGGACCCGGAGGTCTCGGTGCCCACGGTCACGGCGCCGAGGCCGGCCGACGCGGCGACACCCGAACCGGCGCTGGAGCCGCTGGGGGACTGGCTCCCGTCGTACGCGTTGAGCACCTGCCCGCCGAGCGAGCTGTAGCCGCCGGGCATCCCGGAGGTGAGGTAGTTGGCGAACTCGGTGAGATTGGCCTTGCCGAGGATGACCGCGCCCGCCTCGCGGAAGCGCGCGACGATCGGCGCGTCCTTGGCGGGGTACGAGCGGGCGAGCGCCACCGACCCCGCGGTGGTCGGCATGCCCGCGACATCGATGTTGTCCTTGACGACGACCGGTATACCGAGCAGCGGACTGTGCGGACCCTTGGCGCGCCGCATCCGGTCGGCGGCGGCCGCCTCCTTCATGGCGTTCGGATTGACGGAACGTATCGCATTCAGCGAAGGGCCCTGGGAGTTGAGGGCCCGGATGCGGTCCAGATAGGCCTCGGTGAGTTTCGTACTCGATGTCTTCCCCGAGTCGAGGAGACCGTCGAGCTGGGCCACGGTCGCGCTCTCGAGGTCGATGGACAGCGGCTTTCCGGAGGAATGACCGGACGCGCCGGCTCTGGACGAGGTCACCGAGGCCGTACCGGCGACCGTCAGCACGGCGAGGGCGAGGACTGCGGCACGGCGGCGGCTGAACCGTTCGCGGGCCGGGGAGTTGATGTCGATCGTATGCTCCTGGCGAAGGGAAACGGACCTTGGGCCAGAGCATCGAAACGGCACTCCTTGTCAGGCGCATATCCCCCTGATTTCGGCCAAGTTGCCATCCCCGCACGCGAACCCACGAACGCCCCGGACACGACGCCGGGGCACGGGCGGCGCTGTCGCCGCTGTCGCACTCGATGGACGCCCCGGACGAGCCGCCGGCCCGCCGGCCGTGACAACGGCCCCGGCCGGGCCGGGGAATTCGCAGGTCCGGCGGCCGGTCGCGGTCACCCCCTGTCCGCGACCGGCCCCGGATATGTGAGTCAGCCGCGGGTCAGCCGCACTCGACCTCGACCGTCGTCCAGTGGCCCTCGTAGTAGAAGTCGACGAAGCACTTCTTGGCGATGGAGGTGCTCGCCGCCGACGCCGTCGTCGCACCGACGCCCGCGGTCAAGCCGATCACTGCGGCGAGTACGCCGATCGCGGAGGCCACTCGGTACTTGCGGGTGCGTGCCCTGGGAGTCACGGTGCCGTGTCCTTTCGACGGGGTACCGCCGGAGTGCCCGGCGGCGTGCTGGGCGCCCCCGGTCGCGGGGCGCAGCACGAGGATGGGCCGTGCGGCGCCGCGGAGACAGGTCACGGCTTGCCCTGTCACGGGCGGGCGGACAAGCGTATTGGCGGGCCCACCTGACGGCGTGCAGGATGCAGGTCATGAACACCTCAGACGCGTTACGCGACTTCCTGATCTCCCGCCGGGCCCGGCTGCGCCCCTGTGACGTGGGACTGCCCGACCACGGGACGCGGCGGGTGCGCGGACTGCGCCGCGAGGAGATCGCCGCGCTCGCGGCGGTCAGCGTCGAGCACTACAAACGGCTGGAGCGCGGCCAGGCGTCCCGTGTGTCGGACGCCGTGCTGGACGCCGTGGCCGACGCGCTGCGGCTGAGTGCGGGCGAGCGCCGCTATCTGCGCAGCCTGGCCAGACCGGCCACCGTGCCCGAGGGCGGCCGGTCCGACGGTGTACGGCCCAGCGTGCAGCACCTCTTGGACGCGATGCCCGCCACGCCCGCCTATCTGGTGGGCCGCGGCGGCGTGGTGCTGGCGTGGAACCGGCTGGCGTCCGTCGTGTTCGCCGACTTCGCAGGCATCCCCGTCGCCCGCCGCACGGTCGGCCGGCTCGTCTTCACCGATCCGCACGCCCGGTGGCTGTACGTCGACTGGGAGGCCAAGGCCCGCGAGGCCGTGGCGTATCTGCGCACCGAGACCGGCAAGCGCCCCCAGGACCCGCACCTCGCGCGGGAGATCGCCGACCTGACGCGCGACAGCGCGGAATTCCGGCGGCTCTGGGCCGAACAGCATGTCCTGGAGACCACGCACTCGACCGTCGTACTGCGCGGCCACCCGCCCCATGAGCGGCTGGAGTTCTCCTGGGAGGCGCTCCAGATGACCGGCGACCCGGACGAGGTGGTGCTCGTCTACACCGCGCCCCCGGGCTCACCGTCCGCCATCGCGCTGCGGGACATGACCGCCGCTCCCCGGCCCGGCTCCCCGGCACACAGGCCCCAGGGCGTGTTCTAGGAGCCCCGTCCGGCTCACGACGCCGACGAACGCGACCGAGTGCGCTTCCTCAGCACTCGATGATGTTCACCGCGAGACCCCCGCGCGCGGTCTCCTTGTACTTGACCGACATGTCCGCGCCCGTCTCCTTCATGGTCTTGATGACCTTGTCCAGGGAGACCTTGTGGGTGCCGTCGCCGCGCAGGGCCATCTTGGCGGCGGTGACCGCCTTGACCGCGGCCATGCCGTTGCGTTCGATGCAGGGGATCTGGACCAGGCCGCCGACCGGGTCGCAGGTGAGGCCGAGGTTGTGTTCCATGCCGATCTCGGCGGCGTTCTCGACCTGTTCGGCGCTGCCGCCGAGGACCTCGGCGAGGGCGCCCGCGGCCATGGAGCAGGCGGAGCCGACCTCGCCCTGGCAGCCGACCTCGGCGCCGGAGATGGAGGCGTTCTCCTTGAAGAGCATGCCGATGGCGCCGGCGGCCAGCAGGAAGCGGACCACGTTGTCGTCCTTCTCCTGTGCGGTGGCGCCGCCCGCCGCGAAGTTCATGTAGTAGTGCAGGACCGCCGGGATGATGCCCGCCGCGCCATTGGTGGGCGCGGTGACGACCCGGCCGCCCGCGGCGTTCTCCTCGTTCACGGCCATCGCGTAGAGGGTGATCCACTCCATGGCGTGCGCCTGCGGATCGCCCTCGGCACGGAGCTGGCGCGCGGAGTGCGCGGCGCGGCGGCGGACCTTCAGACCGCCGGGCAGCAGCCCCTCGCGGGCCATCCCGCGTGAGACGCACGCCTGCATCACCCGCCAGATCTCCAGCAGTCCGGCCCGGATCTCGTCCTCGGTGCGCCAGGCCTTCTCGTTCTCCAGCATCAGCGCGGAGATCGACAGACCGGTCTCACGGGAGAGCCGCAGCAGTTCGTCCCCGGTGCGGAACGGATGGCGGAGGACGGTGTCGTCGAGCTTGATCCGGTCCTCGCCGACCGCGTCCTCGTCCACCACGAAGCCGCCGCCCACCGAGTAGTAGGTCTTCTCCAGCAGCAGGCCGCCGTCGGCGTCGTAAGCGAAGAGGGTCATGCCGTTGGCGTGGTACGGCAGGGTCTCGCGGCGGTGCAGGACCAGATCCGTACCGGCGTCGAAGGCGATCTCGTGCATACCGAGCACACTCAGCCTGCCGCTGCTGCGGATACGTTCCGCCTCTTCGTCGGCGTGCTCCACGTCGACCGTGCGGGGCGAGTTGCCCTCCAGGCCGAGCAGGACGGCCTTGGGGGTGCCGTGACCGTGGCCGGTCGCGCCGAGCGAACCGTACAACTCGGCACGGACCGAGACCGTGTGGGCCAGCAGGCCCTCGTTCTTGAGGCGGCGGGCGAACATCCGGGCCGCGCGCATCGGGCCGACCGTATGGGAGCTGGACGGGCCGATGCCGATCGAGAACAGGTCGAAGACCGAGATGGCCACGGTGGTGACTCCTTGCTGGCTGGTGGACGCCGCTGTCCGCCGGGGTGGGGCGGAGCCGACGGGTACGTGCCGACGGGGGACCGGCGGGTACGGACGCGTACGGACGGGCACATACGGTCGTGTCCCCGCGGTCCATACGGTCCGGGGCACCGCGCGGCACGGTTCAGTGTGCGCGGTGCCCCGTGAACCCGGGCCGTACGGGTGACGTCGGATCCGGGTACAGCGGTGTAGCGGTAAGGCGGTGCGGCCGTACGGCGGTGAAGCGATGCGGCAGTCGTGCGAGCCGGGGCCGGTGGGGCTTACGAGCGGTTACTTCAGGCCCGGGTACAGCGGGTGCTTCACTGCCAGCGCGGAGACCCGCCCCGCCAGCTCCGCGCGGTCGAACGACGGCTTCAGCGCAGCCGCGATGATCTCCGCGATCTCGGTGAAGTCCTCCGCGGTGAAGCCGCGGGTGGCGAGCGCCGGGGTGCCGATCCGCAGACCCGAGGTGACCATCGGCGGGCGCGGGTCGTTCGGGACGGCATTGCGGTTGACCGTGATGCCGATCTCGTGCAGCCGGTCCTCCGCCTGCTGCCCGTCCAGCTCCGACTCACGCAGATCGACCAGGACGAGATGGACGTCCGTACCGCCGGACAGTACGGACACGCCCGCCTCGGCCACGTCCGGCTGCGCCAGCCGCTCCGCGAGGATCGCCGCGCCGTCCAGGGTGCGCTGCTGGCGCTCCTTGAACTCCTCCGTCGCCGCGACCTTGAAGGCGACCGCCTTGGCCGCGACGACATGCTCCAGCGGACCGCCCTGCTGACCGGGGAAGACCGCGGAGTTGATCTTCTTCGCCAGTTCCTTCGTACTGAGGATCACACCGCCGCGCGGACCGCCCAGGGTCTTGTGGGTGGTCGTGGTCACGACATGGGCATGCGGCACCGGGTTGGGGTGCAGCCCTGCCGCGACCAGCCCGGCGAAGTGCGCCATGTCGACCATCAGATACGCGCCGACCTCGTCCGCGATCCGGCGGAAGCCCGCGAAGTCGAGCTGACGGGGGTACGCGGACCAGCCCGCCACGATCAGCTTGGGACGGGACTCCTTGGCGAGCCGCTCGACCTCGGCCATGTCGATCCGGCCGGTCTCGTCGTCGACGTGGTAGGCGACGACGTCGTAGAGCTTGCCGGAGAAGTTGATCTTCATGCCATGGGTGAGATGCCCGCCGTGCGCGAGGTTCAGGCCCATGATCGTGTCGCCGGGGGAGAGCAGCGCGAACATCGCCGCCGCGTTCGCCTGCGCGCCGGAGTGCGGCTGTACGTTCGCGTGCTCGGCGCCGAACAGTGCCTTCACCCGGTCGATGGCGATCTGCTCGATCACATCGACATGCTCACAGCCGCCGTAGTAGCGGCGCCCGGGGTAGCCCTCGGCGTACTTGTTGGTCAGCACCGTGCCCTGCGCCTCCATGACCGCCACGGGAGCGAAGTTCTCCGAGGCGATCATTTCGAGGGTGGACTGCTGACGGTGGAGTTCGGCGTCGACTGCGGCGGCGACGTCCGGGTCGAGCTCATGGAGCGAGGAGTTCAGAAGCGACTTCGAAGACATCACAGTCCCTGGGGTCTCGGTGGCCGGAACGCGTCAGTTGCCGGAAAAGTCTTGGTACTCGTCGGCGGTGAGCAGCTCGCCCGGCTCCTCGGCGACACGTACCTTGAACAGCCAGCCGCCTTCGTACGGAGCCGAGTTCACCAGCGAGGGGTCGTCCACCACGTCCTGGTTCGTCTCGACGACCTCGCCGGTCACCGGGGCGTACAGATCGCTGACCGACTTGGTCGACTCCAGTTCGCCGCAGGCCTCGCCCGCGGTCACCGTGTCACCGACCTCCGGAAGCTGGGCGAACACCACATCGCCGAGGGCGTTCGCGGCGAACTCGGTGATCCCGACCGTCGCCACACCGTCCTCGGGGGTCGACAGCCACTCGTGCTCCTTGGTGTAACGGAGCTGCTGGGGGTTGCTCATGACCTGAATTCTCCTGTACGCGGGGGAGTGGTGCGGAACGGCTGTCTTACGGAGCGAGACGGAGCGAGATGCGAGAAGCCGGCCGGGAACCGGAACCGAACGGCACCGGGACGGCATCCCTGTGGAACGAAGGCGGAACGGGGGTGGCGCTGATGATGTCCGTATCACTTCTGGCGTTTGTAGAAGGGCAGCGCCACGACTTCGTACGGCTCCTGCGAGCCGCGGATGTCGACCGTGACACCGGGTGTGCCCGGCGCCGCGTGCGAGGCGTCGACGTACGCCATGGCGACCGGCCTGCCCAGGGTGGGGGAGGGCGCTCCCGAGGTGACCTCCCCGACGGGAGTCCCGTCGGCGACGACCCGGTAGCCGGCCCGGGGGACCCGTCGGCCGTCGGCGATCAGACCGACGAGCTTGCGGGGCGGGGTGCCCGCGGCGCGCTCGGCCGCCGCCTCCAGGGCCTCGCGGCCGACGAAGGCGCCGCCGTTCGAGGTCTTGTCGAACTTCACGACCCGGCCGAGACCCGCGTCGAAGGGGGTGAGGGCGGTGCTCAACTCGTTCCCGTACAGCGGCATCCCGGCCTCCAGCCGGAGCGTGTCGCGGCAGGAGAGCCCGCAGGGCACCAGGCCCGCGCCCTCGCCCGCCTCGGTCAGCGCCCGCCACAGGCCCTCGGCGTACCGGGGCTCGACGAACAGCTCGAAACCGTCCTCGCCGGTGTAGCCCGTACGGGCGATCAGCGCCGGGACCCCGGCCACCGTGCCCGGCAGACCGGCGTAGTACTTGAGGCCGTCGAGGTCGGCGTCGGTGAGCTTGCCGAGGATGCCGGGGGACTGCGGACCCTGGACGGCCAGCAGGGCGTACGCGTCACGGTCGTCGCGGACCTCGGCGTCGAATCCGGCGGCGCGCCCGGTCAGCGCGTCGAGGACCGTCTGCGCGTTGGAGGCGTTCGCGACGACCATGTAGGTGTCCTCGCCGAGGCGGTACACGATCAGGTCGTCCAGGATGCCGCCGTCCTCCTGGCAGATCATGGTGTAGCGGGCGCGGCCCACGGCGACGGAGCCGATGTTGCCGACGAGCGCGTAGTCGAGCAGCGCACCGGCCGCGGGTCCGGAGACGGTGATCTCGCCCATGTGGGAGAGGTCGAAGAGCCCGGCCCTGGTCCGTACGGCGGTGTGCTCGTCGCGCTCGCTGCCGTACCGCAGCGGCATGTCCCAGCCCGCGAAGTCGGTCATGGTCGCGCCGAGGGCACGGTGCACCGCGTCGAGGGCGGTCTTACGGGGGGTGCTGCTCGGGGGGGCGTGATTCATCGCGATGGCTCCCAGGGCATGACGGCGAGGACGGTCCTCCCCATCTGTCATCGGAACCTGAGAGGTTCACCACGACCACCCGTACCAGGGGTCATGACTTGCACCTTGGGTGGAGCCGCAGAGCTGCGGCCCGCTTTTCAGATCTGCCTCATCCACGCGGTACGGGGCCTGAGAGATTCAAGGGAGGAACTTGCTCCTTCGGCGCCCGGCGCACTGAGTGACCGGGACTCTCCCGCGCGGATTCAAACGGCCTGTATGCAGTTGGCGGGCACATCATCGCACGCATCCGGGCGGACCGGGGAGGCAGGACCGCATTGCGCCGTTCGGGGTGAAAGGCTTGTGGCGCATTACCATTTCTTTACACTTTGTGGGCAGGTCCTAGGCACCAGGCCGACTGAGCTGACGCCGACTGATCGACAGGGGGGGACGGCGATGATGTCGCAGGGGTCCGGAGCGTATGCGACGACCGCGGGGGTGCCGGCGCAGCAGGGGGTGTCCGACCGGGACGCGGTCGCGCGGCCGGTCGCGGTGGTACGGGATCTGCGCGGGCGCGGCGGCCGGCTGCCCGGCGCCCTGGCCTTCACCGCGGGCGATCTGGTGGTGGTCTCGGGACTGCCCGGCAGCGGCAAGTCGACCCTGATCCGGCGGGCCGCCGAGGCCGGCGGGATCGACTCGCAGGACGCCAGGGACCGTTGGGAGCGCCGGCTGCCGGCCGCGCTCCCCTATGCCGTCTACCGCCCGCTCGTCCGGATGGCGCATTACGCGGGGCTGTGGCGTGCGCTCGGCTCCGGCGAGAGCGTCGTCGTGCACGACTGCGGTACGCAGAGATGGGTACGCCGCTGGCTCGCCCGCGAGGCCCGCAGACGTGGCCGCCGGCTCCATCTCGTACTGCTGGACGTCCCGCCGGAGGTGGCGCGCGAGGGGCAGCGGGAGCGCGGCCGGGGCGTCTCGGGCTACGCGTTCGCCCGGCACCGCCGGGCCGTACGGCGTCTGCTGGCCGCCGCCGAATCGGGACGGCTGCCCCGGGGCTGTGCCACGGCGGTGCTCCTGGACCGGGCGGCGGCCGGTGCCCTCGACCGGATCGCGTTCCTGGAGAAGCCGGGGCGGGACGCCGGGCGGTGATCCGTGGACGGGCGGGGACGGGCCGCCGCCTGCGGCATTAGGGTGCTGCCGCGGATACCAGCACGGAGGAAGTGACAGTGAACACAGCATGGCCGGGCAATGAGCTGGAAGAGGTGCTCGCCGCCTCGCTCGGCAGCCAGGCAGCGGGCGGCCGACTGGTGGAGGTGCTCGGGCGCAGCGAGGTGTGGGTGCCGCTGCCCAACGGCGGCGGTCCGGACAGCCCCGCCCTCGATCTGCCCACCCTGGAGATCGAGGGCGCTCCGTACGTTCCGGTCTTCAGCTCCCAGGGGCAGTTCGTGCAGTGCGTAGGCGCCCATATGCCCTTCACGATCGCCCCCGCGCGTGAGTTCGCCCGGGGGCTGCCCCCGCAGCTCGGTATAGCGGTCAATCCCGGCGGCATGGTCGGGATGCCGTTGCCGCCGCCCGCCGTCGCCGAGCTGTGCCGGTCGGGGCGCACCCCGCTGGACGGGCCGACGACCGGCGGCCGGGTCAGGCTCTTCGAGCCGGACTGGCAGGAGGACCCGGTGGACTTCCTGGCCGCCGCGGGGAGCGAGTTCGAGACATCAGGGGTGGTGCTCTCGGCCCGTCGCGCGCTCGCCAGCGTCGAGGGGGACTCGCCGGCGCTCTTCATCGGCGTACAGCTCTCGTCCTGGGAGGCGGCCGACCGAAACGCGCCCCTGGACGCGCTCGGGCGCGCGCTGGGGCGCGTGGCGGTGGGCTGGCCGGTCAACCTCATCCTGCTGGATGTGGCCCAGGACCCGGTCGGCGACTATCTGCTCGCGAAGGTACGGCCCTTCTACCAAAGGGCGTAGCCACGGGTACGCCGGGCCGCCACGGGTACGCCCGGCCTTCGCGGGTACGACAGCGGGGGAGAGCGGCCGCCGCCCGGCGTGGACAGTGCTCCGCGCCGGTGTCAGAGCGGCCGCTTAAGCTGTTTGATGACTCAGCCTCTGTACCGGGTGCCCGGAGTGGCCCTGTGGGACGGGGCCGGGGAGCTTCGGGGGGAGCTGGCCGAATGGTGGATCGAAGAGGGGCGGGACCCAGAGTGAGCGCGTCAGGCACCGCGGCGGCCGGGCAGGTCGAGCACATGCTGCGCCAGGTGACGCCAGGGCGCTACGACGCGTACGAGGCGCTGCTCCAGGCCCTTGCCGACGACAGCGTGTGGATGCTGCTCTGGCACGGCAGCGCGGGCTCGCCCGACGCCCAGTACGGGAACATGGAGATCGAGGGCCTGGGATACGCGCCCTGTGTCACCTCCGCGCAGGAGCTGGCCGTCAGCGGCTGGACCCGTGCCCACGAACTGGTCACCGGCCGGGACATCGCCCGCGCCCTCTACCCCGACCGCTGGGGGATCTGGCTGAATCCGCATGCCCCGGGCGGCGGCGTCGGGATCCCCTGGCTCGATCTGCGGCGGATCGCCACCGGCCTCGACCGGATGCCCGCGGGCCCGCTGCGCCTGTCGGAACCGGCCATCGAGCTTCCGCAGTTCTACGCCCTGCTGACCCAGAACGCCCATCGCACCCCCGCGGTCCGCTCGCTGCGCCGCGCCTGGGTGCAGCCGGCGCTCGGCGTCCCGTATCTGACCATCGGACTCGACCTGTACGACACGAGCCCGGCGGCGGTGGACTCCGTACGGACGATGATGCGGCAGTCGATCAGCGCGGTCCCGGACGGGCTGCCGGTGTCGACGGTCGCGATGTCCGACGAGTACGACCCGGTGACGATGTGGCTGCGCGCCAACTCCCGCCCGTTCTACGCCCGTGAGGCGCACGGCGCGGCGGCCGCGGCGCCCGCGACGGGGTACGGCTATCCGCCGCCGGCTTCCCGGGCGTACTGAAGCACACACCGAGCTGTCCTGGGGGCGCCCTGCGGGGCGCCCCCAGCCATGTCCGAGGCATGCGCGCATGCGTGACGAACGCCTGCGGCGACGATGTGGATGCTCCGGTTCCACCCGTTACTCAATGAGTTGGGTGGTATGCCTGATCTGGGGCAATAGTGGACGAGTTGGTCCGCTGAGACGGCCGAGGCGTCCGGATAACGGAAACCCTCTACCCGCATCACGTTTGAGCAAACATTCCCCGGGAGGGCTGGCGGGTGATCGCGAAATGACTGAAGACTCCGTGCAGCAGGTGGTCCCGGCCTGGTGTGCGACGCGCTGACAGACAGCGGTTTCCGCCACAGGGGAGGGCTGGAAGGGCCACATGCGACATGTGATGTGAAAGTGCCGCTACAGCGGCGGTCATGGGCCGGCCACCGTCGGCCGAGAGGGGTCTCCAGCGCAATGACGGCACCTATCGAGACCACCGGGTCGGCGGCGACAGCGCAGCCGGAAGCGGTCCTGGAGGGCGCCGGGGGCAAGCAGATCGAGGGCCGCTCGCTCGGCCGGATCGCGTGGACGCGTTTCAAGCGGGACAAGGTCGCCATGGCGGGCGGCGTAGTCGTGATCCTGCTGGTTCTTGTCGCCGTACTGTCCAAGCCGATCCAGGCGGTGTTCGGGCTCGACCCCAACGCCTTCAACCAGGACCTGGTGGATCCGACCCTGCTGGCGCCCAAGGGCGGCTTCGGGGGGATGAGCTGGGATCACCCGCTGGGTGTCGAACCCCAGACCGGGCGCGACATCCTGGCCCGTATCATCGAAGGCTCCTGGGTCTCCCTGGTGGTCGCGGCCGGCTCCACACTGCTCTCGGTCGTCATCGGCGTCGTGATGGGCGTGGTGGCGGGGTTCTACGGCGGCTGGGTGGACAGTGCCATCAGCCGCATGATGGACACGTTCCTCGCGTTCCCGCTACTGCTTTTCGCGATCTCGATCTCGGCGTCGCTCCAGGGCAACGCCTTCGGCCTGTCGGGGCTGCCGCTCCGTATCGCCGTACTGATCTTCGTGATCGGGTTCTTCAGCTGGCCGTACATCGGACGGATCGTGCGTGCGCAGACGCTGAGCCTGCGTGAGCGGGAGTTCGTGGAGGCGGCCAGGTCACTGGGCGCGCGCGGACCGTTCATCCTGTTCCGCGAGCTGCTGCCGAACCTGGTCGCGCCGATCCTCGTGTACTCCACCCTGCTCATCCCCACCAACATCCTCTTCGAGGCTTCGCTGAGCTTCCTGGGTGTCGGTATCGCTCCGCCGCAGGCGTCGTGGGGCGGCATGCTGTCCACCGCGGTCGATCTCTACCAGGTCGACCCGATGTTCATGATCATCCCCGGCATGGCGATCTTCATCACCGTGCTGGCCTTCAATCTCCTGGGGGACGGGCTGCGTGACGCACTCGACCCCCGTGGCAAGTAAGAGCGGCCCTGCCGCACATCGTCAATCGAGGGGGCTTTCCTCAGGATGAACAGCAGAAAGACGGCAGCGGCCATCGCCGTGACGCTGGCCATGGCGCTCGGTGCGAGCGCCTGTGGCAGCTCCGACAAGGACAGTGACGGCAGCAAGGGGGGCGGCGGCAGCGCCAAGGCCGATGCCGGACTGTCGAGCATCGTCAACGCGTCCGACAAGAAGGGGGGAACGGTCGTCTACGAGCACTCCAGCGGCCCCGACTCCCTGGACCCGGGCAACACCTACTACGGCTGGGTGCAGAACTTCTCGCGCCTGTACGCCCGTGCCCTGGTCACCTTCAAGCCGGCCGCGGGCAAGGAAGGCCTCGAGGTCGTCCCCGACCTCGCGACCTCGCTCGGCAAGGCGAGCCCGGACGCCAAGACCTGGACGTACACGCTCCGCAAGGGCGTGAAGTTCCAGGACGGCACCGAGATCACCTCGAAGGACGTCAAGTACGCGATCGAGCGCAGCAACTTCGCGCCCGAGGCCCTGTCCAACGGCCCCACCTACTTCAAGGCCTACCTTGAGGGCGGCGACAAGTACAAGGGCCCGTACAAGGACAAGTCCCCCGAGGGTCTGAAGTCCATCGAGACCCCCGACCCGTACACGATCACCTTCAAGCTCAACAAGCCGTTCGCGGACATGGACTACCTGGCCGCCTTCTCGCAGACCGCCCCGGTCCCGCAGAAGGCCGACAAGGGTGCCGAGTACGTCCAGAACATCGTGTCCTCGGGCCCGTACAAGTTCGACTCGTACAGCGAGAGCAGCGGCGCGACGCTGTCCCGCAACCCCGAGTGGGACCAGGCGAGCGACCCGATCCGCAAGGCGCTGCCGGACAAGATCGAGCTGAAGCTGAACGTCAACGCGACGACGGTCGACGAGCACCTGCTCAGCGACACGATCACCGCGGACGCGGCCGGCACCGGCCTCCAGTCCAAGACCCAGCCGAAGGTGCTCGTCAAGGCCGATGAGAAGGCCAAGACGGACAACCCGTACGCGGGCGCGCTCCAGTACCTGGCGATGAACGTCAACGTGAAGCCGTTCGACAACATCGAGTGCCGCAAGGCCGTCCAGTACGCGGTCGACAAGGCCGGTGCGGTCAACGCCATCGGTGGCGCGGTCAAGGGCGACCCGGCCAGCACGCTGATCCCGCCGTCGGTGAGCGGTTACAAGAAGTTCGACCTGTACGCGACGCCGGGCAACAAGGGCGACGCGGCCAAGGCCAAGGCGGCGCTGACCGCGTGTGGCAAGCCGGGCGGCTTCTCGACCACGCTGACGGCCCGCGCGGACCGTCCCGACGAGGTCCTCGTCGCCACCCAGATCCAGGAGAGCCTGAAGAAGGTCGGCATCAACGCCGACGTCAAGACCTTCCCGGCCGACAAGTACTTCACGGACTTCGCCGGTGTGCCGGACTGGGTCCACAAGAACAACGCCGGTCTCATGATGATGGCCTGGGGCGCCGACTGGCCGACCGGCTTCGGCTTCCTCGACCAGATCGTCAACGGTTCCGCCATCAAGCCCTCCGGTGGCACGAACCTGATGGAGCTGAACGACCCGAAGATCAACAAGGCGCTCACGGACGGCATCGGCACCGTTGACCCCGCCGCCCGTACGGCCGCCTGGGGCAATGTGGACGAGCTGGTCATGCAGAACGCCTCGGTCGTCCCGCTGTTCTACAAGAAGAACCTGCTCTACCGGCCCGAGTCCGCGGCCAACGTCACGGTCACCGAGGCCTACCTCGGCATGTACGACTACGTGCTGATGAGCTCGACCAAGTGACACCAGGGGGTCACCGGGAAGGCCCGGTGACCCCCCCGGTAACACGTAACACCTGTACATCAAAACAGCACCCCCCGAAAGGCAGGTGAAGGTGCCGGGCCGTCCTGGCGTACCCCGTCAGGACGGCCCGGCACCAAACGGCTGTGGCTGCGTACATCATCCGACGCGTCTTCGCCGCGGTGTTGCTGCTGCTGGTGGTCAGCGCAGTCACGTTCGCGATCTTCTTCCTGGTGCCGAGGCTCGGCGGCCAGACGACCGACTCGCTGGCCGCCCAGTACATCGGCAAGAGTCCTACCCCGGACGCCATCGCGGCCGTCAAGAAGAACCTGGGGCTCGACGACCCCGTCTATCTCCAGTTCTGGCACTTCATCAAGGGCATCGTGGTCGGCGCCGAGTACAACTTCGGCCCCAACCCCTCGGTCTGCCATGTGCCCTGCTTCGGCTACTCGTTCAAGACACATGTCGAGATCTGGCCCGAGATCGTCCAGCGCATACCGGTGACCCTGTCGCTGGCCGTCGGCGCGGCGGTCATCTGGGTTCTCTCCGGTGTCGCGATCGGTGTGCTCTCCGCGCTCAAGCGGGGCTCCATCATCGACCGGCTCGCCATGGGCGTCGCCCTGGCCGGTGTCTCGCTGCCCATGTTTTTCACGGGACTGGTCTCGCTGGCCCTGTTCAGCTTCCACTGGACGATCTGGGAAGGCCTCGAATTCGTACCGTTCACCGAGAATCCGGGCCAATGGGCATGGAATCTGATCCTTCCCTGGTGCACGCTGGCCTTCCTCTACTCCGCGCTCTACGCACGGCTCACCCGAGCCGGAATGCTGGAGACGATGGGTGAGGACTACATCAGAACCGCCCGGGCCAAGGGGCTCCGCGAGAGCAAGGTGGTCGTCAAGCACGGCCTGCGCGCCGCGCTGACCCCGCTCGTCACCATCTTCGGCATGGACTTCGCGCTGCTGCTCGGCGGCGCCGTCATCACCGAGCGTGTCTACTCCTTCCAGGGCATGGGCGCCTTCGCCATCCAGGGCGTGACCCAGAGCGACCTGCCCAAGGTGATGGGGGTGACGCTCGTCGCCGCCTTCTTCATCGTTGTCTGCAACTTGCTGGTGGACCTCGTGTACGCCGCGATCGACCCCCGGGTGAGGCTCTCATGAGCGACGTACAGAAGCCGGACACCGAGAAGGCCACCACGGGTACGGGCGCGGCGGCCGGTTCCGCCGGCGCCGACGAGAAGTTCCTGTCCGTACGGGACCTGCGGATCCACTTCGACACCGACGACGGCCTGGTGAAGTCCGTCGACGGCGTCAGCTTCGATCTGAAGGCCGGCCAGACCCTCGGCATCGTCGGTGAGTCCGGCTCGGGCAAGTCCGTCACCTCGCTGGGCATCATGGGCCTGCACAACTCCGAGCGGGCCCGTATCTCCGGTGAGATCTGGCTGGACGGCGAGGAACTGATCGGCGCGGGCACCGAGCGGGTGCGCAAGCTGCGCGGCCAGAAGATGGCGATGATCTTCCAGGACCCGCTGTCCGCGCTGCACCCGTACTACAGCATCGGCGCGCAGATCGTGGAGGCCTACCGCGTCCACAACGCCGTCGACAAGAAGACCGCGAAGAAGCGGGCCGTCGAGATGCTCGACCGGGTCGGGATCCCCGAGCCGGCCAGGCGGTACGACGACTATCCGCACCAGTTCTCCGGCGGTATGCGCCAGCGCGCGATGATCGCGATGGCCCTGGTCAACAACCCTCAGTTGCTGATCGCCGACGAGCCGACGACCGCCCTGGACGTGACCGTCCAGGCGCAGATCCTCGACCTGATCCGGGATCTCCAGAAGGAGTTCCACTCGGCGGTCGTCATCATCACCCACGACCTCGGCGTCGTTGCCGAGATCGCGGACGAGCTGCTGGTGATGTACGCGGGGCGGTGTATCGAGCGCGGCTCCGCCGAGAAGGTCTTCTACCGGCCGCAGCACCCGTACACCTGGGGGCTGCTGGGCTCGATGCCGCGGATCGACCGCGAGCAGACCGACCGGCTGGTGCCGGTCAAGGGGACCCCGCCCAGCCTGATCAACGTCCCGTCCGGCTGCGCCTTCCATCCGCGCTGCCCGTACGCCGACGTCCCCAAGGACAACATCACCCGCACCGAGCGTCCCGAGCTGCGGCAGATCACCGACGGGCACTTCTCCGCCTGCCATATGACGCCGGCGGAGCGGGAACGGATCTGGACCGAAGAGATTGCGCCGAAGCTGTGACTGATCTGAGCAAAGAGATTCCCGAGCAGGGGGCGGGTCAGGGACCGGACGGTGCGGACGGGCCGGCGCCCGAGCCGCTCCTCAAGGTCACCGGCCTGGTCAAGCACTTCCCCATCACCAAGGGCGTACTCAAGCGCAAGGTGGGCGCGGTCCAGGCGGTCGACGGACTGACCTTCGACGTACGTCCCGGGGAGACCCTGGGCGTGGTCGGCGAGTCCGGCTGCGGCAAGTCCACGATGGGCCGGCTGATCACCAGGCTGCTCGAACCGACCGGCGGAAAGGTCGAGTTCGAGGGGCGGGACATCACGCACCTCTCGACCGGGGCCATGCGTCCGATGCGCCGCGATGTGCAGATGATCTTCCAGGACCCGTACGGTTCGCTGAACCCGCGCCACACCATCGGCGGGATCGTGGGCACCCCCTTCAAGCTCCAGGGCATCCAGCCCGAGGGCGGCGTGAAGAAGGAGGTCCAGCGGCTGCTGGAGCTGGTGGGTCTGAGCCCCGAGCACTACAACCGCTATCCGCACGAGTTCTCCGGCGGCCAGCGCCAGCGCATCGGGATCGCCCGGGCGCTCGCGCTCAACCCGAAGCTGGTCGTGGCGGACGAGCCGGTCTCGGCGCTGGACGTGTCGATCCAGGCGCAGGTGGTGAACCTGCTGGACGACCTCCAGAAGGAGCTGGGCCTGACCTATGTGATCATCGCGCACGACCTCTCGGTCATCCGCCATGTGTCGGACCGGATCGCGGTGATGTACCTCGGCAAGATCGTCGAGCTGGCGGACCGTACCTCGCTGTACGAGTCGCCCAAGCACCCGTACACCAAGGCGCTGCTGTCCGCGGTGCCGGTGCCGGACCCGAGCAGGCGCGGCGGGAAGAGCGACCGGATCCTGCTCAAGGGCGATGTGCCCTCGCCGATCAAGCCGCCGAGCGGCTGCCGCTTCCACACCCGGTGCTGGAAGGCGACGGAGGTGTGCAGGACGACCGAGCCGCCGCTGATCCAGCTCGCACCGGGGCACCAGGCGGCCTGCCACCACCCGGAGAACGTTCCCGACCAGAGCGCGCAGACGGCCGCGGTGACGGGCGGCGCCTCGGAGGCCGGGACCACGAAGTAGACACAGCACGGCATCGCTTGTCGGCGTCGCTTGTCTCCTGGCCGGCCCCTGGACCTTCGGGTCCAGGGGCCGGCTTTGTCATGACTTTTGTAAGCTACCGCTTAGTAAAATCCTCTTGTAGTGTTGCGTTCCATGGCACAGGCATCCATCGCGTCCATCGGGGACAGCGAGTTCGACCGCGACACCGCCGTCACCGCGCGTGCGGAGGGCGTCTACGAGACCCGGCTGTCGCCGGGCTGGACGATCATGAACGTCCTCAACGGCGGCTATCTGCTGGCGGTGCTCGGGCGCGCCCTCGGTGACGCCCTGCCGCACTCCGACCCGTTCGCCGTCTCGGCGCACTACCTCACGCCGTCGGCCCCGGGGCCCGCCGTGATCCGTACGGAGGCGGTACGGACCGGCCGTACGCTCTCCACCGGACAGGCGTCCCTCTACCAGACCGCGGAGGACGGCACCGAGGTCGAGCGGATCAGGGTCGTCGCGTCGTACGGCGATCTGGACGCGCTGTCCGACGACATACGGACGGCCGCGAAGCCGCCCGAGATGCCTCCGCTGGAGCGCTGTATCAGCACCGCCGACGGGCCCACGCCGCCCGGGGACTTCTCGATGATCGACCGGCTGGCGCTGCGGCTCGACCCGGCCACGGTGGGCTGGGCGGTCGGCGCGCCGTCCGGGCGGGGCGAGATGCGTGCCTGGTTCGCGTTCGGGGACGGGCGGGACGCCGATCCGCTGTCGCTGCTGCTGGCGGTGGACGCGTTGCCGCCCACGGCGTTCGAGCTGGGGCTCAAGGGGTGGACCCCGACGGTCGAGCTGACCGCCCATGTCCGCTGCCGGCCGGCGCCGGGGCCGCTGCGGGTCGCGCTCACGACCCGTAATCTCGCCGGGGGTTTCCTGGAGGAGGACGCGGAGATCTGGGACAGCGCGGACCGGTTGGTGACCCAGTCGCGCCAACTCGCCCGGGTTCCACGCGAGTAGTGCCGCGCGGGTGACGGTCCGGCGGTGTTCTCACGCGCCGCTGTGTTCTGTCCTCAGGCGCCGGACGTCCGCTGTGTTCCGTCCTCAACCGCCGGACGTGCGCTGTGCTCTGTCCTGTGTTCTGTCCTCAAGCGCCGGACGGGCCGGCTGCCGTCCGGCACTCCGGGGTGCCCGGGGTCGGCCACGGCCTGGCCTGGACCGGACGCGTGTATGGCTCCCCCGACTCGTAGAATCGTGCCCACCATGGTTTACCTCGACCACGCCGCGACCACTCCGATGCTGCCGGAGGCGATCGAGGCGATGACCGCCCAGTTCGCCCTCGCCGGCAACGCCTCCTCACTCCACGCCGCCGGGCGCCGGGCCCGCCGTACCGTCGAGGAGGCCCGCGAGACCCTCGCGGAGGCCCTCGGCGCACGGCCCAGCGAGGTGGTCTTCACCTCGGGCGGCACCGAGGCCGACAATCTCGCCGTCAAAGGCCTGTACTGGGCCCGGCGCGACGCCGATCCGGCCAGGACCCGGGTGCTCGCCAGCCCGGTCGAGCACCACGCCGTCCTCGACGCGGTCGACTGGCTCGCCGGGCACGAGGGCGCGACGGTCGAGTATCTGCCGGTCGACCCGTACGGGCGCGTCTCGCCGGAAACCCTGCGCGAGGCCATCGAGCGCGATCCCGATGATGTCGCCCTGGCCACGGTCATGTGGGCCAACAACGAGATCGGCACCATCCTGCCGGTCCCCGAACTGGCCGAGGTGGCGGCGGAGTTCGGCGTCCCGCTGCACTCCGACGCCGTCCAGGCCTTCGGTCAGACGGAGCTGGACTTCGGTGCCTCGGGCCTCGCCGCGATGACCGTCTCGGGCCACAAGATCGGCGGCCCGTACGGGATCGGCGCGCTGGTGCTGGGGCGTGAATACAGCCCCGTACCCGTTCTGCACGGCGGCGGGCAGGAGCGGCATGTGCGGTCGGGCACGCTCGACACCCCGGCGATCGCGGCCTTCGCCGTGGCCGGGCGGCTGGCCGCCGAGCGGCGCGAGCGGTTCGCCCGGGACATCGGCGCCCTGCGGGACGAACTGATCGGGGCCGTACGGGAGGCCGTCCCCGACGCGGTCCTCGGCGGCGACCCGGTCCACCGGCTGCCCGCCAACGCGCACTTCAGCTTCCCGGGCTGCGAGGGCGACTCACTGCTGCTGCTGCTCGACGCCCAGGGCATCGAGTGCTCGACCGGCTCGGCCTGTACGGCGGGTGTGGCGCAGCCCAGCCATGTCCTGCTGGCCACCGGCAGCGACCCGGATCTGGCCAGGGGCACCCTGCGCTTCTCCCTCGGCCACACCTCCACCCGGGCGGATGTGGAAGCGGTCGCGAAGGCCATCGGCCCGGCCGTCGACCGCGCCAGAAACGCGGGACTCAGCTAGGGCCTCTCGTTAGGATCTTGCTGGGCTCGCGTGCCCTGGCACCGCGCCTCGCGGCGTTGTCGTCAGTCGCCTACGCTCCGCGTGGGCTCCATCCTCCGCCTTGCGATCCACGGCACCAGACCCCGCTCCCTGATCCAGCCAGATCCAAACGAAAGACCCTAGGTCCGGCGCCGGGCGGCCATGATCCAGGGCCAGGGCCTTCGAGGCGGCCTCGGGCCCCGGCCGCGCGGCCGGGGCAGGTGCCGGGGCCGGGCTCTACGGGGCCGCACTCGCCCCAGCCGTTCTCAGGCCGCGTCCGGCTGGGGCGTACCCGCTTCCCGTACCAGCTTGATGTAGCGGTTCCAGTCCCAGTACGGCCCCGGGTCCGTGTGGTCCGTGCCCGGGACCTCCACATGCCCGATGATGTGCTTCCGGTCCACCGGGATCCCGTACCGCTCGCATATCCCTGCGGTCAGCCGCGCCGACGAGCGGTACATGGCGTCCGTGAAGGACGACTTCTCGTCCACGAAGCCCTCGTGCTCGATGCCTATGGACCGTTCGTTGTAGAGCCGGTTGCCCGCGTGGTACGCCACGTCCAGCTCGCGGATCATCTGCGCCACATGCCCGTCCTTGCGCACCACATAGTGCGAGGCGGCGCCGTGGGCCGGGTCCCGGAAGACCTTGAGCGCCACCTGATAGCTGCCCTGGACGACATGGATGACAACGCGGTCCACGGCGTAGTCGTCCGGCCGGTCCGCCCGCCGCCAGTTCGCCGGGGAGGCGGCGACCCACTGCGCCGGAGCGTAATCAAGCTCACCCTCCTTGCGCGGCTTGTTGATGCCGGGCACCCGCCACCACACCCGTGAGACCTGCTCGCGCGCCAGCAGACCGCCGCCGAGCAGCGCCGCGGCGCCGCCGATCAGCACCGTCCTGCGGTTGATCTCCCCCGCGTCCGCGGCGCCGCGATGGCGTCCGCAGGCCTGCCCGCCGCCGGTCGTCCCGGGTGTGTAGTCGCCCATGTGATCGTCAACGCAAACCGGAGCGACTCCGGTTCCCGCCGGGCCGTACTCTGGTGTGGTTATGACTCACAATCCCGAGCGGAATGCTCAGCGTCCCCTCCGTGTGCTCGCCGCCATGTCGGGCGGCGTGGACTCCGCCGTTGCCGCCGCCCGGGCCGCCGACGCGGGCCACGATGTCACCGGTGTGCATCTGGCGCTCTCCGCGAACCCGCAGTCCTTCCGTACGGGTGCGCGCGGCTGCTGCACCATCGAGGACTCCCGCGACGCGCGCAGGGCGGCCGATGTGATCGGCATCCCGTTCTATGTCTGGGATCTCGCCGAGCGCTTCCGCGAGGACGTCGTCGAGGACTTCGTCGCGGAGTACGAGGCGGGCCGCACCCCGAACCCGTGTCTGCGCTGCAACGAGAAGATCAAGTTCGCCGCGCTGCTCGACAAGGCGCTCGCCCTCGGTTTCGACGCCGTGTGCACGGGCCACTACGCGACGGTCGTCACCGGTCCGGGCGGTGCCCGTGAACTGCACCGGGCCAGCGACATGGCCAAGGACCAGTCGTATGTGCTCGGTGTCCTGGACGAGCGGCAGCTCGCGCACGCCATGTTCCCGCTCGGTGACACCCTCACCACCAAGGACGAGATCCGCGCGGAGGCCGAGCGCCGCGGTCTGGCCGTCGCGAAGAAGCCCGACAGCCATGACATCTGCTTCATCGCGGACGGCGACACCCAGGGCTTCCTCGCGAAGCGGCTGGGCAGGGCCGAGGGCGACATCGTGGACGAGTCCGGTACGAAGGTGGGCAGCCACGACGGCGCGTACGGCTTCACCATCGGCCAGCGTAAGGGTCTGCGCATCGGCCGCCCGGCCGCCGACGGCAAGCCGCGCTACGTCCTGGACATCTCGCCGGTCGACAACACCGTGACGGTCGGCCCGGCCGCCGCGCTGGACGTCGTGGCGCTGACAGCGGTCAAGCCCCGCTGGTGCGGCACCGCGCCCACCGGCCCCGCCGGCTACACCGCCCAGCTCCGCGCCCACGGCGGCGAGACACCGGTGACGGCGGAGCTGACGACGGACGGGACACTGACGGTGAGCTTCGAGGAGCCGGTACGGGGCGTGGCGCCGGGGCAGGCGATCGTGCTGTACGACGGCACGCGCGTGGTCGGCTCGGCGACGATCGCGACCACCCAGCGGCGTAAGGCGGCTCTGGCCGGTTGACGGAACGGGCCGTCCTCCTTGAAGAAGGGCTCTGAGGCCTCTACAAGGAGGACGCCCCGTCAAGTCAACAGCGGTCCTGCTCCTGTTCCGCCGCGGGCGTCAGCGGCCGGCCTGGAGCGCGGTCCAGGTGCCCGCCCCGACAATGCCGTCCGCGGTCAGGCCCCGGGTGCTCTGGTAGTCCCGTACCGCCTGGGCCGTACCGGACCCGAACTGCCCGTCGATGGAGACCGTCCGCGCCAGCGCGGCCGTCAGCGCGCGCTGGAGACGCTGCACCGCGGCGCCCGAGCTGCCCTCGCGTACGACGGTCTGGGCCCCGGCCGACAGCAGCGCCGTCCAAGTGCGGGAGCCGATCACCCCGTCGGCGGTCAGCCCCCGGGCGGACTGGAAGGCCGAGACCGCGCCGGCGGTGCGCGAGCCGAAGACGCCGTCGGCGGTGCCCGCGTTGTACCCCTGCTGGTTCAGCAGGGTCTGAGCCGCTGTCACCTGGGCTCCGGTGGAACCACTCCTGAGGGTGGAGTACGAGGCGAAGTCGAGCTGTACGCCCCCGCCGCCCGAACTGCCGCCCACGAGCTGCATGTAGTAGTTCCAGTTCCAGTTCGGTCCCGGATCGGTGTGGTCGTTGCCCGGCACCTCGGCGTGGCCGACGATGTGGCCCCGGTCCTTGGGTATGCCGTACCGCTCGCACAGATACTTCGTCAGCGCGGCCGAGGACCGGTACATCGCGTCGGTGAACCAGCTCGGGTCGGCTATGAAGCCCTCGTGCTCTATCCCCAGGCTGGAGGAGTTGGCCGAGCGGGCGTGGTAGGCGGTGTCGCTGTCGCGGACCATCTGGGTGATCGCGCCGTCCGAGGAGCGCACCACATAGTGGGCGCTGACCTTCGAGGACGGGTTCTGGAACCAGCTTATGGTCCCGGCGTACGAGCCCTGGGTGACATGGACGACCACCGTGCTGATCGACGCGGACCGGCCCGCCGAGTAGTTGGCCGCGTTGGCCGGGACCCATGCGGCGGGCGGATAGTCGGGGCTGAGCGCGGCGCGCCCCTCGCGTGTGCCCGCCGCCGCGTAGGAGCCGCGCTCGGGTGCGACGGCGCGCGGCTTCACGGTGACCCGCTCGCCGCCCGCGACCGGCGCGCTGATGCCCTGCGAGAGGAAGGTGTAGACGGTGTCGGCGTAGAGCCGGGCGGTCGCGGGGTCGGTCGCCCCGCCGTACCGCGCGACCACCGGGTACCACGCGTCGACGCCGCGGCGCTCCGTGGCGTCCAGCCCCAGGCCGTCGGCGTACGAGCGCAGGACGGCGGCGCCGCCGCGGATGTTGGCGGCGGTGTCCTCGCGCAGCTCGGCGCGCGGCTCGCCGGTCAGCTCGGCGGCCCGCTCCAGGGTGCGGCTGCCGGGATTGCTGACGAGATGCATGACCCCGTAGCCGTTCGCCTGGCTGGGCTCGCCGTCGTGCCCGTCCAGATGGGTCTCGCCGTACCCGACCGCCACCAGCAGGTCCCGTGGTACGCCGAATTCCGCCGCGGCCTGCCCGAAGGCCCGGCTCATGGTGCCGTGGCCCACGGTGCCGTGCTTCGTCGGGGTGACGGGAGCGGGCGCTGCGCCGGCGGGCTGGACCGTGGCGACGAGCACCGTGGTGATCAGGGCGCCGAGCGTGGACAGCGCCGTCCGTCTCCATGGCGTCGATCGTCGGTACATGCTTCCTCCTGGTCGGTCGGTTCGACGGTCTCCGCCTGAGCGGAGGCGGGTCTACGCCCGTTGAACGACCAGACCTATCGGTGAGTCATGCCCATGTCAAGCTTGCCAAGTGCCGCTCCCCGAAACAGGGTTGAGCGATTGTCGCAGGACGGTGCGAGGCGGCCCATACCGCGCGGCGAGGCGGTCCGTGCGCGGCGGCGTGGCGGCGCGGCGGACAGCGCCTACGCCGTGAAGAACTCCTCCAGCACAGGCGCCAGCACATGCGGGGCCACATCGTGGGTCTGGCCCGTCAGGGTGCGGTGGCGGCCCCGGGGGAGGGCCCGGGCCACCGACCTGGCCGCGTTCCGCAGCAGCACCGGGCTGCACCCGCCGTCCACGACCATGGCGCGGGTCCTGACGCCCTTCAGCCGCTCGGCCGGCACCCCGCCGGGCCCCAGCACCGCGCTGTCGTACGCGAGTGTGTGCGCCAGAGCCGTCAGATCCGCCCACATCGGGGACCGCCGCATCCCGGCGACCGACTCGGGCGGCACGCCCACCACCGACAGGAACAGTTCGACGGCGTCCTCCCGCGACTCACGCTCCAGCAGTTTGCCGAGGCGCTCCGCATACGCCGTGTATGCCGCCAGATCCGCCGGATCGATGGCGTACGGCGGCTCGTACAGCGCGAGTTGGGTCACCGCCACACCGGCGGCGGCGGCCTCCAGGACGAGCGCGGCACCCGAGGAGACGCCGTACACGGAGGCGCTGCCGCCGGCCTCCGCGATCAGGGCCGCCAGATCCTCGATCTCCCGCTCCACCGCGTACGGAGCGGTGTCACCGCTGGCGCCGCGCCCGCGCCGGTCGTAGACGAGCACCTCGAAGACCGGCGCGAGCAGCTTCGCCAGCGGTGCTTGCGACTCCGCCGTGCTGAGCGCGCCACCGACCAGAATCACCGGCGGTCCCTCGCCCAGGCGGCGATAGGCGACAGGGGTGCCGTCCCCCGATATGGCAGTACACATCATGTCCATGTTGGGGGAGACGAGCGGGCGCCGCACAACTCATCGTTCAACCGGGGAGATTTTTTTCGGCCCGTCTTTCCGCAGGCCAGGGCTTTCTCTCAGGCCGCGACGACTTCGGTTTCGTAGAAGCAGAAGTGGTCCTTGATCGGGGCGACTTCGTCCTTGGGCGTGGGGTAGGCCCAGACCAGATCCGCGGCGCCGGGCAGCGACCAGTAGGCCGCGTCGCCCTTGAACGGGCAGTGGGTGGTGGTCTCGGACGGCGTCAGCAGATCCGTACGCACATCCTCCGGCGGGAGGTAGTAGCGGACGGGGCAGCCGGTCTCCCGCAGCACCAGCGGACGGCGGCTCTCGGCGAGCACCTGTCCGTCCCGTACGACGCGGACATGCTCGGCGCCCTGCTCGACGGTGATGGTGTGTCCCGTGGTCATGGTCATCGGTCCCTTCGGTGGTTCGCGGCTCACTGGCTCGTGCACTCTCCTCAGCAACGGACCGGCGCCCGGTCTTCCCGGCGGTCCCGCACCGCCACCTATGGTGGCCGCATGAATATCTGTGTCTTCCTCTCCGCCGCCGATCTCGACGAGCGCTACACCCGCCCCGCCCGTGAATTCGCCGAGCTGATCGGCAAGGGCGGCCACACCCTGGTGTGGGGCGGTTCCGACAGCGGACTGATGAAGGTCGTCGCCGACGGGGTGCAGGAGTCCGGCGGCCGGCTGGTCGGCGTCTCGGTGGATTTCCTCGGCGAATTCGTCCGGCCCGGTGCCGACGAGATGGTGATCGCCAAGGATCTGTCCGAGCGGAAGGCACTGCTCCTCGCCAAGTCCGACGCCGTTGTGATCATGGTCGGGGGTACGGGCACGCTGGACGAGGCCACGGAGATCCTGGAGCTGAAGAAGCACGCCCTGCACACCAAGCCCGTGGTACTCCTCAACACGGCGGGCTTCTACGACGGGCTGAAGCAGCAGTTCCTCCGGATGGAAGAGGAGGGCTTCCTGCCCGTCCCCCTCACCGACCTGGTCTTCTTCGCCGAGGACGGGGTCGGGGCGCTCGCCCATCTGGAGGAGAGCGCGGGCGTGCGCTGACCGCTCCGCCGTGATGCGACCATGACGGCATGGCTACCCATCTCATCACCGGTGCGGGCTCGGGCATCGGCGCCGCCGTCGCGCGCCGGCTGCACGGGCGCGGCGACGATCTGCTGCTGCTCGCCCGCGACGCCGGCCGCGCCAAGGAACTCGGCGCCGATTTCCCCGGCGCCCGTACGCTCGTCGGCGACCTCGCCGCGCCCGACCGGCTCTCCTGGGCACTGGCCCAGCAGTCGCTGCCCGACAGGCTCGACTCGCTCCTGCACATCGCGGGCATCGTCGACCTCGGCACGATCGCCGAGCTGACCCCCAAGGTCTGGCAGAGCCAGCTCCAGGTGAATCTGGTCGCGCCCGCCGAGCTGACCCGGCTGCTGCTGCCCCAGTTGCGGATCTCCCGGGGCCAGGTGATCTTCGTCAACTCCGGGGCCGGGCTCAACGCCCACGCCGAGTGGGGCGCGTACGCCGCCTCCAAGCACGGCCTCAAGGCGCTCGCCGACTCGCTGCGCCACGAGGAGAAGCCCAACGGTGTCCGTGTGACCTCGGTCTATCCGGGCCGTACGGCGAGCCCCATGCAGGCCAGGGTGCACCAGCAGGAGGGCAAGGAGTACGACCCGTCGCTCTGGATGGACCCCGAGTCGGTGGCCACGACGATCATCACGGCGCTCGACCTGCCACGCGACGCCCAGATCGACAATCTGACCGTACGGCCGGGCCGATGAGCGGTACGGAGCAGACGGCCGTTCTCCGCTGGGGGCCCGCCACCGGCGTCGGGTCGATGCCCGGCGGCGACGCCAGGGAGGCCGCCAAAGCCGTCACCGGGACGTTCGAGGACTTCCCGTACCTGCCCGAACTGCCCGGCCGGGGCCCGGGCGCCGACATGATCGGCCGTACGGCGGGCCTCCTCGTCGAGGTCTACGCGCGCGTGGAGCCCAGCGGCTGGCGGATCGGCGACCGGCCCGGGCGCGACACCAGGCGGGCCAGGTCCTGGCTGGGCGAGGACCTCGACGCGCTGGAGGAGTTCACCCAGGGGTACGAGGGCCCGCTCAAGATCCAGGCCGTCGGGCCCTGGACGCTCGCGGCCGCCCTGGAACTTCGCAACGGGGAGGCGGCGCTCAGCGACCCCGGCGCCTGCCGGGATCTGACCGGATCGCTGGTGGAGGGGCTGACCGGGCACCTCGCGGAGGTACGGCGCCGGGTGCCGGGGGCCGTACCGGTGCTCCAGCTCGACGAGCCGTCCCTCACCGCCGTACTGCGCGGCCAGGTCAGGACGGCCAGCGGCTACCGCACCCACCGGGCCGTGGACCGGCAGATCGTGGAGGGCGCGCTGCGCGAGGTGACGGCGGTGGGCGGGGGGACGGCGGTCGTGCACTCGTGCGCGCCCGACGTGCCGTTCGCGCTGCTGCGGCGGGCCGGCGCCGCCGGTGTCTCCTTCGACTTCGGTCTGCTCACCGAGCGTGACGAGGAGCAGATCGGGGAGGCGGTGGAGGGCGGTACGAAGCTCTTCGCGGGGATCGTGCCGGGCACGGAGGGCCCATTGTCCGACCCTGCCGGTAGCGTCATGGGTGTCAGAACGCTGTGGCGCAGGCTGGGGCTGAATCCGGGGACTCTCGCGGAGTCCGTGGTGCTCACCCCGTCGTGCGGGCTCGCGGGCGCTTCGCCCGCGTACGCGCACGCCGCGCAGGCGCACTGTGTCAGGGCCGCGAGATCCCTCGCGGACAACCCTGAGTGACGATCCCGGGTGACGGGTCATGGGTGAACGGGAGGACGAGACGGTGGCTGGCGAAGAGCGGACCGCAGTACCGGCGCAGGCGCGATCGGCCGTGCCCGCGGAGGCACGGGATCGGCATGCCCACCTCGCCGAGCAGATCGAGGAACACCGCTTCCGGTATTACGTGAAGGACCAGCCGGTCATCAGCGACGGGGAGTTCGACCGGCTCCTGCGGTCGCTGGAGGAGCTGGAGGAGACCTATCCGGAGCTGCGTACGCCCGACTCGCCGACCCAGAAGGTCGCGGGGGCGTACGAGACGGAGTTCACCGCGGTCGAGCACCGCGAGCGGATGCTCTCCCTGGACAACGCCTTCGACGACGAGGAACTGGCCGCGTGGGCCGACCGGATCGCCAAGGACGTGGGCACCACCGACTACCACTTCCTGTGCGAGCTGAAGGTCGACGGCCTCGCGGTCAACCTCACGTACGAGCACGGCAGGCTGACCCGCGCCGCCACCCGTGGCGACGGGCGTACGGGCGAGGACATCACCCCCAATGTCCGTACGATCGCCGAGATCCCGCACCGCCTCGCGGGCGAGCGCGTGCCCGCCCTCGTCGAGATCCGCGGCGAGGTCTACTTCCCGATGGAGGCCTTCCAGGAGCTGAACACGCGGCTGGTGGAGGCCGGGGACAAGCCGTTCGCCAACCCGCGCAACGCGGCGGCCGGTTCGCTGCGCCAGAAGGACCCCAAGATCACCGCGACCCGGCCGCTGCACATGGTGGTGCACGGCATCGGGGCGCGCGAGGGCTTCGACATCGACTGCCTCTCGCACGCGTACGGCCTGCTCCGCGAGTGGGGCCTGCCCACCGCCCGGCACAACAAGGTGGTCGGAGGACTCGACGGCGTCCGGGAGTTCATCGCGTACTACGGGGAGAACCGCCACTCGGTGGAGCACGAGATCGACGGAGTGGTCGTCAAGCTCGACGAGATCCCGCTCCAGGGCCGGCTCGGCTCGACCTCGCGCGCCCCGCGCTGGGCGATCGCCTGGAAGTACGCGCCGGAGGAGGTCAACACCAAGCTGGTCAATATCCGGGTGGGCGTGGGCCGTACGGGCCGCGTCACCCCGTACGCGCAGGTGGAGCCGGTCACGGTCGCCGGATCCGAGGTCGAGTTCGCCACTCTGCACAACCAGGACGTGGTGAAGGCCAAGGGCGTGTGGATCGGCGACACCGTCGTGCTGCGCAAGGCCGGAGACGTGATCCCGGAGATCCTCGGCCCGGTCATCGATCTGCGCCCCGACGACGCGTACGAATTCGTGATGCCCAAGAAGTGCCCCGAGTGCGGCACGGAGCTGCGGGCCATGAAGGAGGGCGATGTCGATCTGCGCTGCCCCAACGCGCGTAGCTGCCCTGCCCAGTTGCGCGAGCGGCTGTTCTATCTCGCCGGCCGCAAGTGCCTGGACATCGAGAACTTCGGCTATGTGGCCGCCGCCGCCCTGACCAAGCCGCTGGAGCCCGGGACACCGCCGCTGCTGGACGAGGGCGATCTGTTCGACCTGACCGTCGATCAGCTCCTGCCCATCAAGGCGTATGTCCTCGACCAGGACAGCGGACTGCCCAAGCGCGATCCGGAGACCGGCGAGGAGAAGATCGCCACGGTCTTCGCCAACCAGGAGGGCGCGCCGAAGAAGAACGCGCTGGCGATGCTGGCGAACATCGCGGCGGCCAAGGAGCGCCCGCTGGCCCGGATCATCGCCGGACTCTCCATCCGGCATGTGGGGCCCGTCGCGGCCGTGGCGCTCGCCAGGGAGTTCCGTTCGATCGACAGGATCGAGCAGGCCACGGAGGAGGAGCTGGCGGCCGTCGAGGGCGTCGGACCGACCATCGCGGCCTCCCTCACCCAGTGGTTCCAGGTCGACTGGCACCGCGAGATCCTGCGCAAGTGGCGTGCGGCCGGGGTCCGGATGGAAGAGGAGGGCACCGGCGAGGACGAGGGGCCGAGGCCGCTGGAGGGGCTGACGGTGGTCGTCACCGGCACCCTGGAGCGGTACACGAGGGATGGCGCAAAAGAGGCGCTTCAGAACCTCGGCGCGAAGGTAACGGGCGCCGTTTCGAAGAAGACCGGGTTCGTAGTGGTCGGAGAGAATCCCGGTTCGAAGTACGACAAAGCGATGCAGCTCAAGGTGCCCGTGCTGGACGACGAGGGCTTCGCGGTCCTGCTCGGACAGGGCCCCGACGCGGCCAGGGAGGTCGCGCTGACCGCCGAGGAGGAGGCCCCCGGAACGGATGCCGAGGGGGCGTCAGGGGAGACGGCCCAGGAAGCGGCCGGGGAAAGCCCAGCGGAGTAGGGCGGACCGCGCCGGATCAGGGCCCCAAAGCTCACCCGTTCGGCGCATATCAGATGGATACGGATGGGCGGGTCGCATTCGGGCAAGAGCTGTAGAGCGCTGCCCGTTGAGGCCTTCCGCGGCCTACTGTTGGGATGTGCGCCTGTCGTGCACGGCTGCGTGGTGCGGTTTCAGCCGTGATGGCATGACAACGTGCCATCGCGTGGCATCGGCTCCGCCGGCTGTGAGAGGGACGGGAATGAAACCGACCGAGAGCGCCGCCCCGGTCTCACCCCCGCGCGGATTCGGGGGAATCAGGGGTATCGCGACCAGGACACCCGCTCTGGTGGTGGGACTCGCCGTGGTCCTGCTGGCCACCGGTCTGATCCGTACGGTGCGTGAGGGCCACGCGCTCTTCCCCGGCGGCTCGACCGGCTGGGCCATGGCCGTACTGACCGGCATCATCGTCGGGCATCTCGTGGCGCTCGGCCGCGACCGCTGGTGGGGCGGCACGGGCTCGGGCGCGGCCCTGACCCTGGCCGTCCTGCTGCTGTACGGCTGGGTGCCCGCCGTCCTCGTCAGCCTGTCCGTCGTGGTGCTGGTCGGCATGGCGCGCAGACACCGCTGGCGCCAAGGAGTCCTGCACGGCGCGGCGGACATGCTGGGCATCGGGGCCGCCGCGCTCGTGCTGCGGCTGTTCGACGTACTGCCCACCGTCGAGAAGCCCTGGAATCCCCTCGATTGGGGTATCGAGGCCGTCCCGGAAATCATGCTGGCCGCCGGGGTCCATCTGATGGTCACCCGTGCGCTGTTGTGGTACGCGGTGGCTCCGCAGGGCGGCGGGCTGCCGACCGTGGCGCGCACGGCGCTCTTCCGGCAGGGGCTGGTCGCGGTCGCCCTGCTCGGGATCGCCCCGCTGATCTGTGTGGTCGCGATGACGCTGCCGGTGCTGCTGCCGCTCTTCTCCATCCCGCTGATCGCCCTCGACTCCACGCTGTGGATCGCCCGGGCGCGGGCCGAGGAGCAGCTCCGCGACCCGCTGACCGGACTGCCCAACCGGCAGTGGCTGCTGGAGCGCACCTGGTCGGCGCTGGAGGACGCGGAAGGGCTCGGCGCCCGGTCGGCACTGGTCCTGATCGACCTCGACCGGTTCCGTTCCGTCAACGACACCCTCGGGCACCTCGCGGGGGACCGGCTGCTGCTCCAGATAGCCGACCGGCTCCGGCTGGCCCTGCCGCGCGGGGCGGAGGCCGCGCGGCTCGGCGGCGACGAGTTCGCGGTGCTGCTGCCCACGTGCGACTCCGCCACCAGTGCCCAGCGCGTGGCCCGTCATCTTGTGGCCGAGCTGTCCTCGCCGCTGGACCTCGACGGCCTCACCCTGGTCCTGGAGGCCAGCGCCGGAGTCGCCGTCTACCCCGAGCACGCGCTCGACGCCGAGGGCCTGCTGCGCCGCGCCGATGTCGCGATGTACCAGGCGAAGCGCGACCGTACCGGTGTCGAGGTGTACGAATCCAAGCGGGACTCCAACACCCCCGACCGGCTCGGTCTGCTGGGAGACCTGAGACGCGCCCTGGACGCGGGCGAGGTGGAGCTGCACTACCAGCCCAAGGTCCGCTTCGACGGACAGGTCGCCGGCCTTGAGGCCCTGGTGCGCTGGGTGCATCCGGAGCGCGGCCGGGTCCCTCCCGACGAGTTCATCGCCATAGCCGAGTCCTCGGGCCTGATGCCGCACCTCACCGAGTACGTCCTGGAGACGGCCCTCGCCCAGGTCGCCCGCTGGCGCTCCCAGGGGCTGATGGTGCCGGTCGCCGTCAATGTCTCGCCGCGCGATGTGCACACCCCCGGTTTCGCCGGCGCGGTCGCGGCACGGCTGGCCCGGCACGGCGTACCGGCGGGCTCCCTCCAGTTGGAGATAACGGAACACGTCCTGCTGGAGGACCCGCAGCGCGCCGCCGACACCCTGGCGGGGCTGACCGGGCACGGCGTGAAGATGTCCCTGGACGACTTCGGTACGGGGTACTCCTCGCTGGTGCATCTGCGGCGGCTGCCGGTGAGCGAGCTGAAGATCGACCGCTCGTTCGTGGCCCGGCTGGCCGTCGACACCGAGGACGCGGAGATCGTCCGCTGCACCGTCGACCTGGCGCACTCCCTGGGCCTGCTGGTCGTCGCGGAGGGCGTCGAGGACGACGAGACCTGGGAGCGGCTGCGGGATCTGGGCTGCGACGCGGTCCAGGGCTGGCTGGTGGCCGCCGCGATGCCGCCGCCCGAGGCGACGGCCTGGCTGCTGGCCCGGGGCAAGCGCGGCTGGCAGCGCCCGGCGGAGCTGGAGGCGGCCCGCCGCGAACAGTCGGGCCAGGTCGTCCAGTAGCCGGCCCCGGGCGCCGGACCAGCCGTACGAGCCCGGTCCGGGCCACCGTACGAGCCGGGCCGGGAGCCGCGTCGTACCACCGACCGGCAACCGGGGCCGGGCACCGTACGAGCCGGCCCGGGGCGCCGCCGTACCAGCCTTACGAGCCCGAGTCGGGGCGCCGTACGGGCAGGGCCCGCAGCCGCGTCGTACCCCCGGAGCGGCAGGACCGGGCAGGTCCGGCGGCCGGACCGGAGCGGTGCCCGGCCGCTCCCGGCGGCGGGCGGAGCGTAACCGTTTCGTGGGGAGGGGGCCCGGCCCCATAGGATTGGGCCAAAGCCCATCACACTCACCCCTGAGGATCGCTGCATGCCTGGCATTACGCGCGAGGAGGTCGCCCACCTCGCCCGGCTGGCGCGTCTGGAGCTGAAGGCCGAAGAGCTGGATCACTTCGCCGGACAGCTCGACGACATCATCGGCGCGGTCGCCCGCGTGTCCGAGGTCGCCGGCCAAGACGTACCGCCGACCTCCCACCCGCTGCCGCTGACCAATGTCATGCGCGCCGACGAGGTCCGTCCTTCGCTCACCCCCGAGCAGGCGCTCTCCGGTGCCCCTGCCCAGGAGCAGCAGCGTTTCAAGGTGCCGCAGATCCTGGGGGAGGACTAAACCGATATGACGGCCATGACCAAGCACAAGAGCCTTGTCCGCCTCACCGCCGCCGAGATCGCCGCGAAGATCGCCTCCGGCGAACTCACCGCAGTCGAGGTCACCGAGGCCCATCTCGCCCGTATCGAGGCGGTCGACGAGAAGGTCCACGCCTTCCTGCACGTCGACCGCGAGGGCGCGCTGGCCCAGGCCCGCGCCGTGGACGCGAAGCGCGCGGCGGGCGAGAAGCTGGCGCCGCTGGCCGGTGTGCCGCTCGCCCTCAAGGACATCTTCACCACCGAGGGCGTCCCGACGACCGTCGGCTCCAAGATCCTCGAAGGCTGGATCCCGCCCTACGACGCGACCGTCACCAAGCGGCTCAAGGCTGCGGGCGTCGTCATCCTCGGCAAGACCAACATGGACGAGTTCGCCATGGGGTCCTCCACCGAGAACAGCGCGTACGGCCCGACCGGCAACCCCTGGGACCTGACCCGTGTCCCCGGCGGCTCCGGCGGCGGCTCGTCCGCCTCCCTCGCCTCGTACCAGGCACCCCTCGCCATCGGCACCGACACCGGCGGCTCGATCCGCCAGCCCGCCGCCGTCACCGGCACGGTCGGCGTCAAGCCCACCTACGGCGGGGTCTCCCGCTACGGCATGGTCGCGTTCTCGTCCTCGCTCGACCAGGGCGGCCCCTGCGCCCGTACGGTCCTGGACGCGGCACTGCTGCACGAGGTGATCGCCGGCCACGACCCGCTCGACTCGACCTCCATCGACGCGCCGGTCCCGCCGGTCGTCGAGGCCGCGCGCAGCGGCTCGGTGGCCGGGATGCGCATCGGCGTCGTCAAGCAGTTCCGCGGCGAGGGATACCAGCCCGGGGTCGTCCAGCGCTTCGACGAGTCGGTCGAACTGCTCAAGGGGCTCGGCGCCGAGGTGGTCGAGCTGGACTGCCCGTCCTTCGACCTCGCGCTCGCCGCGTACTACCTGATCGCGCCGTCCGAGTGCTCCTCGAACCTCGCCCGCTTCGACGCCATGCGCTACGGGCTGCGGGTCGGCGACGACGGTACGAGGTCCGCCGAGGACGTCACGGCCCTGACCCGCGAGGCGGGCTTCGGGGACGAGGTCAAGCGCCGCGTCATGCTCGGTACGTACGCGCTCAGCTCCGGCTACTACGACGCGTACTACGGCTCGGCGCAGAAGGTCCGCACCCTCATCAGCCGCGACTTCGAGAAGGCCTTCGAGCAGGTCGAGGTGATCGTCTCCCCGACCACACCGACCACGGCCTTCCCGATCGGCGAGCGCGCCGACGACCCGATGGCGATGTATCTCGCGGACCTGTGCACCATCCCGGCGAACCTGGCCGGCAACGCCGCGATGTCACTGCCCTGCGGCCTCGCGCCGGAGGACGGCCTGCCGGTCGGTCTCCAGATCATCGCCCCCGCCATGAAGGACGACCGTCTCTACAAGGTCGGTGCCGCCGTCGAGGCCGCCTTCGTGGAAAAGTGGGGCCACCCGCTGCTGGAGGAGGCACCGTCGCTATGAGCGCAATTGACAAGGCCAAGGGCTTCAAGAAATCCAAGGCCGGTACGTACCTGTCGATCGGCACCACCGCCTTCGGCGCGATCGGCGTCGCCAAGCAGGCCAGGGCGGCCCGCCAGGACAACGACACGCTCCGGCTGGTCGACGCGGTCGTCTCCGCCGCCGCCATCGTCACGGGCCTCGCCCTGCTCGTACGCGAGCTGAAGCGCCTGGGCGACGACGACGTCCTGCTGGGCTGAGAGGGAATGTTTCACTGTGACCGTCATTGAACTCGTGCCGTACGAGGACGCCCTCGCGGCGTACGACCCCGTCATGGGCCTGGAGGTCCATGTCGAACTCGGCACGAAGACCAAGATGTTCTGCGGCTGTTCGACCGGCCTGGGGGCCGAGCCCAACTCGCAGACCTGCCCGACCTGCCTCGGCATGCCCGGATCCCTGCCGGTCGTCAACGCCATCGGCGTCGAGTCGGCGATCAAGATCGGCCTCGCGCTCAACTGCGAGATCGCCGAGTGGTGCCGCTTCGCCCGGAAGAACTACTTCTATCCGGACATGCCGAAGAACTTCCAGACCTCCCAGTACGACGAGCCGATCGCCTACAACGGCTATCTGGACGTCCAGTTGGAGGACGGCGAGATCTTCCGGGTGCATATCGAACGGGCCCATATGGAGGAGGACACCGGGAAGTCGACGCATGTCGGCGGTGCCACCGGCCGTATCCACGGGGCCTCGCACTCGCTGCTCGACTACAACCGCGCCGGTATCCCGCTCATCGAGATCGTCACCAAGCCCATCGAGGGCGCGGGCGAGCGGGCCCCCGAGGTCGCCAAGGCGTATGTCGCCGAGCTGCGCGAGCTGATCAAGGCGCTGGGCGTCTCCGAGGCCCGGATGGAAATGGGCCAGATGCGGTGCGACGTGAACCTCTCGCTGCGCCCGCACGGCCAGGAGAAGTTCGGTACGCGTTCCGAGACGAAGAACGTCAACTCGCTGCGCAGCGTCGAGCGCGCCGCGCGCTTCGAGATCCAGCGCCATGCCGCGGTGCTCGGCTCGGGCGGCACGATCATCCAGGAGACCCGTCACTTCCACGAGGAGGACGGCTCCACCACCGCGGGCCGGGTGAAGGAGGAGGCCGAGGACTACCGGTACTTCCCGGAGCCCGACCTCGTACCGGTGGCGCCGCCCAGGGAGTGGGTCGAGGAGCTGCGCGCCGGGCTGCCCGAGCTGCCGCGCGTACGCCGCAACCGGCTGCGCGAGGAGTGGGGGATCTCCGAGCACGACATGCAGTCGATCCTCAACGCGGGCGCGATCGAGCCGATCGTCGCCACGATCGGCGCGGGCGCCCCGGCGGACCAGGCGCGCAAGTGGTGGATGGGCGAACTGGCCCGGCACGCCAATGAGACGGGCCGTCCGCTGGACGAGCTGCCCATCACCCCGGAGCAGGTCGCCCGGGTCGCCGCGCTCGTCGCGTCCGGCGATCTCAACGACAAGCTGGCCCGCCAGGTGATCGAGGGTGTGCTCGCGGGCGAGGGCGACCCGGACACCGTCGTCGAGAAGCGCGGTCTCAAGGTCCTCTCCGACGACAGCGCGCTGGGCGCGGCGGTGGACGAGGCCATCGCGGCCAACGCGGCCGTCGCCGACAAGATCCGGGCGGGCAAGGTCGCCGCCGCGGGAGCGCTGGTCGGCGCGGTCATGAAGGCCACACGAGGCCAGGCCGACGCGGCGCGGGTGCGCGAGCTGATCCTTGAGCGGCTGGCCCCGGCGGAGTAGTTCCGTACGGTCCTGAGGGCGTCTGCCTCGCGATCCCGCTGGGTTGCCGGGGCGCGCGTCGTGAGGCGTACGCAGAGAGGGCGGCGCACCGTGTACGGTGCGCCGCCCCCGTCCGTCCCCCCCCGCAACCCGGAGCGCCAGTCTGAACAGCGCCAGCCCGAACGCCGTCGTCGCCGAGGCCGTCTCCGTCGGTCTGCTGCTCGCCGTGCTGGCGTTCGCCGTTCTCCGGCCCCGCGGTCTGCCCGAGGCCCTCGCCGCCGTGCCCGCGGCGCTGCTGCTCGTCGCCCTCGGCGCGGTCTCGCCCCAGGACGCCTGGGCGCAGACGCACACCCTGCTGCCCGTGGTGGTCTTTCTCGCGGCGGTGCTGGTACTGGCTCAACTCTGCGACGAGGAAGGGCTGTTCACCGCGGCGGGCGAACTGGTGGCGCGGGTCTGCGGCAGCCGGCCGCGGCGGCTGCTGGGCGGGGTCTTCGCCGTCGCCGCCGTCATCACCGCCGTACTAAGCCTGGACGCCACGGTCGTGCTGCTCACCCCGGTGGTCTTCGCGACCGCCGCCCGGGTGGGCGCGCGCCCGCTGCCGCATGTCTACGCCTGCACGCATCTCGCGAACTCGGCCTCACTGCTGCTGCCGGTCTCGAACCTCACCAATCTGCTGGCCTTCACCGCGAGCGGGCTCACCTTCACCCGGTTCGCGGCGCTGATGGCGCTGCCCTGGCTGGCCGCGATCGCGGTCGAGTACGCCGTCTTCCGCCGCTTCTTCGCCGCGGACCTGGCCGCGGAGGCGCATGCCCCGCAGGGCCCGGGGCCGGGCGAGGAGCGCGGGGTACCGGTGTTCACGCTGGTGGTGCTGGGGCTGACGCTGGCCGGATTCGTGGTGACCTCGTTCGCCGGGGCCGAACCGCTGTGGGCCGCGCTCGCCGGCGCGGCCGTCCTCGCGGTACGGGCGCTGAGGCAGCGGCGTACGACGGTCAAGGGGCTGGTACGGGCCGCCTCGCCGCTGTTCTGTCTCTTCGTCCTGGCGCTCGGCGTGATCGTCAAGGCGGTCGTCGACAACGGCCTGGACACCGGTATCGGCAAGTTGCTGCCGGACGGCTCGTCACTGCCCTCGCTGCTGGTGATCGCGGCGGTCGCCGCCGTACTGGCCAATCTGATCAACAACCTCCCAGCGATCCTGGCGCTGCTGCCGGTCGTCGCGCCCGCGGGGCCAGGGCCGGTGCTCGCCGCGCTGATCGGCGTCAACCTCGGGCCCAATCTGACGTACGTCGGTTCGCTGGCCACCCTGCTGTGGCGGCGCGTGCTGCACGAGCACGACACCGAGCCGGGGCTGTGGCACTTCACCCGGCTCGGGCTGCTGACCGTGCCTGCCGCGCTGGCTGCGTCGACCGTGGCACTGTGGGGCACCCTGCGACTGATCGGAGGCTGACCCCGTGACCGTACCGATGCCCGACCCGCCGGAGGGCGGCCGGCCGCGGACCGTTCTCGTCTGGATCACCGAATCCACCTGGCCCGCCTGTGTGGACGCGGCCCGGGAACGCGCCCCCGACGACGCCGTGGTGCTGCTCCATGTCAGCGACGACGAGGTCGCCGCCGCCGCGCACCACGCGTACGAAGGGCTCCTCGGCCGGGGCCACCGCCCGGAGCGCGACCCCGGCGCCCGCCTCGAAGCCCTGTCGGGGACGGCCGCCGCCGATCTGCTGGAGGCCGCCGCGCACCGGCTCGGGCGGCCCTGCGAACTCCTCGACCACCACGGGCGCGTGGAGCACGAGGTCGTACGGGCGGCGGCCGGCGCGGATCTGCTGATCTGCGCACGGGACGGTGAGCGGGGACGTCCGGGACCGCACAGCATCGGGCACGCCACCCGCTTCGTGGTCGACCACGCGGAGTGCCCGGTGCTGCTGGTGTGGCCTTAGACCGGTGTTGGCCTTGGGCCGTGTGTGGCCTTGGGCGTACTGTCCTCCGGGCTCAGGACGTACTGTCCGCCGCGCTCAGGACGCGGGCGGGGCGACGTAGTCGATCGACTCGGTCAACTCGCGCCACTTCGCATCGGATTCGGTACGGGCCCGGTCGGACTCGGTCACATAGTTGTACGCGTCGCTGCCCAGCAGCAGATGCACCGGCGGCTCGGCCATCTCCGGCAGGCCGACGATGACCCGCGCGGCCTTCGCCGGGTCCCCGGTCTGCCGCCCGTCCATACCGCGCACCCGCTCCGCCGTCGCGCCGACGGTCCCCCGGTACGGCTCGCTGATCTCGGGGATCGTCATCGACGACCCGGCCCAGTCGGTGCGCAGACCGCCCGGCTCGATCACGGTGACCCGAACCCCCAGCGGGGCCAGTTCGCGCGACAGCACCTCGGAGAAGCCGGCCACCGCCCACTTGGCGCTCTGATAGGCGGCCAGTCCGGGGGTGGTCATCCGGCCGCCGCTCGACGAGATCTGGATGATGTGGCCGGACCCCTGCTCGCGCAGGATCGGTACGGCGGCCTTGGTGACGTGGTAGACGCCGTAGAAGTTGGTGTCGATCTGGGCGCGGAAATCGGCGTCGGTGACGTCCTCGACATCGCCGTACCCCGCGTTGTTGACCACGACGTCCAGCCGCCCGAAGGTCTCGGCCGCGCCCCGGACCGCGGCACGCGCCGCCTCCGCGTCGGTGACATCGAGGGCGACCGCGCGTATCCGCTCGCCGTGGGTACGGACGAGATCGTCGAGCTGGGCGGGCTTGCGCGCGGTCGCCACGACGCGGTGCCCGGCGGCGAGCGCGGCTTCGGCGATGGCGCGGCCCAGCCCGCGTGAACTGCCGGTGATGAACCAGACCTGTGACATGTGGGTGCCTCTCGAAAAATCCCCTGACTAAATGGTTACTTTTATCGTACGCCCACCGCGCGCATCCCGGGCCGGCCGGTCAGATCGCCCGGTCAGAGCCTCGCGGTCGCCCGCCGGCCCGTCCTGTGGTCCCGCCGTGCCGGCCCCCGGGGACGTTCACCTCGTAGTCGTCCCTGGGACTCTCCGCTGCCATGCACTCTCATTACCGTCCGGTCGCATGTCAGCGGAAATATCGCGGAGAAGAATGCTCACCCTCGGTACAGGCGCCCTCGGCGCGGCGGCGGCCGGGTCCGTCCTGCCGCCCTCCCTGCGATCCGCCCTCGCGGCGGAGCCCGCGCCCGGCGGGCTGCGGGCGGTCAAGCACGTGGTCGTCCTGATGCAGGAGAACCGCTCGTTCGACCACTACTTCGGCACCCTGCGCGGGGTCCGCGGCTTCGGGGACCGCAACGCGGTGGAACTGCCCTCCGGGAAGCCCGTGTTCGAGCAGCCGGGCCCGCTGACCACCGTCCTGCCCTTCCCGGTACGGGACGCCGCCGAGGCCCAGCGCAAGGACCTCCAGTACATCGGCGCCCTCGACCACTCCTGGGACGGCGGACACAAGGCGTGGAACAAGGGCTGGATGGACGGCTGGGTCTCCGCCAAGACCGCCGCCACCATGGCCTACTACGACCGGCGCGACATCCCGCTGCACTACGAACTCGCGGACACCTTCACGGTCTGCGACGCGTACCACTCGTCCGTCCACACCTCGACCAGCCCCAACCGCAACCACCTCTGGAGCGGCTGGACCGGCTACGAGGCCGACGGGCGACGGGCCGTGGACAATGACGCGTACGAGGAGGACACCCACCCCGGCTACCCGTGGCCGACGTACGCCGAACGGCTGGAGCGCGCGGGCCGCACCTGGCAGACGTACACGGAGTGGGAGAACTTCACCGACAACAACATCGAGTTCTTCACCACCTTCAAGGACATCGCCCGCAAGGCGCTCGGCAAGGCCCGCGAACTGCCCGGCCGGCCCGAGGCGTCCGGCTTCACGTACATGGAGGCGTTCTACGCCGCCGTACGCGACACCGACGACGCCGCCGAGCGGGCGAGGCTGCTCGACGCGTTGGAGGAGGGCGTCGCCACGCTGACCGAGCACGAGCGGTCGCTGTTCGAGCGCGGGCTGCGCCGGGTCGAGAGCGGCACGCTGGCCGACCGGTTCCGTGCCGACGTGGCCGCGGGAACGCTGCCCGAGGTGTCGTATCTGGTGCCCTCCGCGATCGACTCCGAGCACCCCGGCTCCTCGTCGCCTATCGCCAGCGCCACTCTGATCTACAAGGTGCTCGACGCGCTCGGTGCCCATCCCGATGTCTGGCGGCACACCGTCGTACTGATCAACTACGACGAGAACGACGGCTTCTTCGACCACGTACCGCCGCCCGTGCCGCCCGCCGAGGGCCCCACCGGCTCCGCCGAGCGATGGGAGGGACGGCCGACCGGGCTCGGGATACGGGTGCCGCTGCTGGTCGTCTCGCCCTGGACCGTGGGCGGTTATGTCTGCTCGCAGGTCTTCGACCACACCTCGGTCATCCGCTTCCTGGAGAAGTGGACGGGCGTGGACGAGCCCAACATCACCGCGTGGCGGCGCAATGTCACCGGCGATCTGACCTCCGCGTTCGACTTCCAGCGCGGCAGTACCCAGCCGGAGGTCGAACAGCCGGGCGCCGTCCCGCCGTTCACCGGCCGCTGGGCGCCCGTACCGCCGGCCCACCAGACCATGCCCGTACAGGAGCCGGGCGTGCGCGCCGCCAGGCCGCTGCCGTACCAGACCGACGCGTACGGCCATCTCGACGCGGACGGGCGGGCGTTCACGGTCGAGCTCAGCAACACGGGCCCCGCCAGTGCGCACTTCGCGCTCTATCCGTACGCCGGTGAGTTCGAGATACCGCAGCACCGCGATGTAAGGGGCGCCGCGCAATGGAGGGTGCCCCTTACCGGAGTGAAGGGTGACCGGTACCGCTTCACGATCACCGGGCCCAATGGCTTCCGCCGCGAGTTCGAGGGTCCGGTGACCGCCCATGGCACGGAGGTCACCTCGTCCGTCCACCACCACGACCGCGATCTCCATCTCACCCTGCGCAACCACGGCGATCTGCCGGTCACCTTCACGGTGCGGCCCCTGGGGTACGTCGACGAGGCCGATCTGCACGGCTGGACCCGCCGGATCACGGTCAAGCCGGGACGCAGCCGCGATGTGGTGCACTCGGCGGCCGACGCGCACGGCTGGTACGACGTCGAGGTCACCGCGGAACCGTCGGCGCACGGCGGCGGTACGGCGGACACCCCGGCGCGCTTCCGCCGCCGTCTGATGGGCCACATCGAGAACGGGCGTCCCAGCGTCTCCGGGTGAGCGGCGGCTTTGTACGGTTCGTGCGATGAGGAACCGTACGGAGAAGGAGCCCGATGTTCGCGATACCGCTGGGTGACGGGGCGGAGCTGCGCCCCCTGGAGCCGTGGCAGACCGAGGAGTTCCTGGCCCATATGGACCGGGCCAGGGACCTGGTCGACGAACACATTCCGCTCGCCCGGGCGGCCTCGGACCTCGAATCCGCCCGGGCGGTGCTCATGTCGTACGCCAGGAAGCAGGCCGAGGACAGCGGGCGGCTCTACGGGATCTGGCTGGACTCCACCCTGGTCGGCGGGGTGCTCTTCCGGGTCTTCGACGCCGAGCGCGGCAACTGCGAGGTCGGCTGCTGGCTGGAGCCCGCGGGGACGGGGCGCGGGCTGGTCACGCGCGCCGCGCGGGTGCTGATCGACTGGGCGGTCGAGGAGCGCGGGATACACCGGGTCGAGTGGCACGTGTCGACCGCGAACAACCCGAGCATCAGGGTCGCGCAGCGGCTCGGGATGACCAGGGAGGGCGTGCTGCGCGAGGGCTATCCGTATCGCGGGGTGCGGCAGAGCACCGAGATCTGGTCGGTGCTGGCGCCGGAGTGGCGCGAGCGGAAGCAGCACGCGGTCTGAGCCCATGGCCCCGCAGCCCGCAGCCCGCAGCCCGCAGCCCGCACCCGGCCGTGCCTGCCTGCCGGTCCCGGGCTCGCGTTCGGACTCGGGCCGGGCTCGGGCCTGCTGAGTGCGGAACGGTGGAACTCCGGCTGTTCACGGACGTTCCGCCGTTCTCAGGAAGTTCTCAGACGAGGCACCTAGCGTGCGCGGTATGAACCCCACCCCCGAGACCAAGACCCCCGAGCCGGAGACGGCCGAGGCCTCCACCACCGAGGCGACCGAGGTCATATCCGACTCCAGGTCGGAGTCCGAGGCCCCGTCGCTCAGCAAGGCCGGTGCCCCGGCCGCCGACGCCACCGACGAGTCCGCCGCTGCGGAGGACGTCCACGACCTGGACGACGACGATCCCGACGATGCCGAGGACGACGCCGACGACGACCTCGCCGCGCACCGCTCGTCCGGTCTCGGCGCCGCCGCCGCGGCCGTCGTCGCGGTCTGCCTGAGCATCATCGCCCTGTCCGGCACCTGGACCGGCCGGGTCGTCGCCGAGCGCGAGACCGTCGTAGGACAGACGACGATGGGCCAGTCCGCCACCGTAGACCAGCAGATCTCCGAGATCTACGGCGACGCCTGGCACGCCACCGCCGCGGTCAACGGTGTTGTGGCGCTCCTGGCGCTGCTCATCGGAGCGGTCGTGCTGGTCCTGCCCCAGCGCGCCGCCTGGGTACGGCCCTTCGCCCTGGCCGGAGCCATTCTCGGCTTCCTCGGACTGCTGGTCTCCGCCGGCATGTACTTCGATCTCTTCGCCGCCCTTCCGGCCGCACCGGCCGCTCCGGCCGGCTAAACCCTTAGGCCCTTAGTACTCCAGTGCGTCTTCGTGATCTATGCGGTGGAGGGAGCGGAA
>NZ_LATD01000309.1 GCF_000981895.1 Streptomyces odonnellii
GGCCGGGGGTGGGAGTGACCGGGCAGACTTCGGCGTCGACCGCGCCGATGCGCTCGCCGGCGGAGACGACCGCGGCCGGGCAGCCTTTCCCGCAGCCGCTGGACAAGGCGCATGATCCACAGGTCGGATTGTCTCCGACCGGGTAGCGCTCGTGGAAGCGGTAGGCGTCCAGGCGTTGTGCGATGTCGTCGTGCTGCCGCACATTGCCGACGATGAACTCGGTGTCCTGGTGCTGCGACTGGGGAGTGCGCGCAGCGAAGACGAGGTACGGGCAGACGGTGACTTCCCCTGCGGTGAAAACGTAGATGATCCGGCCGGCCTCACAGCCGGCGAGCGGCTTCGCGTCGTTGGGGAAACGGATGTGGACCATGTCAAGATCACCGGCGAACGGCTCGGTGAGGGTGTGAACCCGCCGCATGTGGTCCTGCGAACTCGCGAGTTTCCGCTGCGACTTCACGCCGCGGCCCATGCTGGAGAGCGGGTTCATCAGCACGTACCTCGCGCCCTGCTCGCGGGCAAACACGCACAGCTCGGCATACTCCCGGTCCTCAGCAAGGCTGTTGGGCGTGCACAGCAGCCCCTGCAGACTTCCGGCGGCGGCGAACCTGCGCACGGTCGCCACGGTGGTGTGGAACGACTGACGGTTGCCGCGGAACCTGCCATGCGAGTTCTCGGAGAAGCCGTCCAGCGAGACGTTGACATGCACGTCCATCGCCGCGAGCTCATGGATCTGGTCGTCCGTGGCGAGGGTCGCGTTCGTGCAGATGCCCACGCCAATCCCCACCGTCCGGAACGCCCCGACCACCTCCAGCAGGTCCTCGTGGACGAAGGGCTCACCCCCGGTGAGCGTGACACGCGTGACCCGGGCCGCGGCGAGCTGGGGGATGACCCTGCTCTGAATCTGCGCCAGCGGCATCGCGTCACCGTACGGCCCCGAGGACACGAAGCAGTGCGCGCAGGTCAGGTTGCACCGCTCCGTGATCTGCACAAGTGCCTTGCGATAGGGGGCGGCGACGGATGTCCGGAAATAGCAGGAGGCTGCCTGAGCCGTGCCGACGATGCTGCGTGTGTTCATCAGTGCGACCTCGTTCTCTGTGGAATCGTGCTCGCTCGGGTCAGTGTCGGAGGACTGGGGCACCTGCACCTGCTGTGGATGCCGACGCGTGCAGGCGGTCCCGATGCCCTCGCTCATCGGGGGTGCTGACCGCGTTCCGACCGTACGGCGCGGACCAATCCGGTAGAACTGACTGTGCGTACGGGTTTCAGTGCGCTGGGCGACCCGGGAGCAGGCCGGTATGGGCAGGCCGCGACGAACATCGGCCGGAGCCGTGAGCGGTTTCGTGCTGCGTCTGGCGCGTGAGAGCAGCGGCCGCACGCAGGTCGCCATGGCCGAGGCGCTGGGTGTAGATGTCGACACGCTGCAGGGCTGGGAGTCCGGGCGCCGGCCACTGGCGAACACGCGAGCCGGGTCCCTGTGGGAGCTGCGCCGGCGCCTTCCCGCGCTCGGCGCGGACGCGACGCTGGTGCGCTGGCTGGACGCGGCCACGGACGCGGACCGCATCATCGCTGCCGGACTCGCCGACGACGGCACACCGCACCCACTGGCCGGGTGGGTGCACACCCGGGACACCGCACACGTTCTGGCCTGGGCACTGAACGGCACGCCGCCCCAGGCGCTCGCCGGGCGCTCGTCAAAGCCACGGCGCGGTCCGGCCTCTGCTGCTCCCCAATTGGCCGCAGGTGACCGGGCGGTGTTCTTCGACCACTTGCGTACCGTGACCGAGCACTCTGCCCGTCAGAGCGAGGACGGGGTACTGCTGCACCGCCAGGCGCTGTATCTCGCCTCCTACGACCGGGGCCCGGACGCAGCCGCGTGGACCGCCCACGCCCTCCACGGCCGCCGTGACGCGCTCGCCCGGCGGGGCTGGTCCCCCCAGTGGGCTGCCGCCCGTTCTACTGCCAGCACTCGCCCGGCTCGGCGACCCGCAGCCACTGCTCGACTTCATCGACCGCGCCCTGGCCGATGACGACACCGCCGAGGCCGCAAACTTGAACTACTGGGCACTGTGGCTGGGCGCGATGAGCGTTCCGCAGAGCGACGACACGTTCATGCGCGACCGGGACCTGTCGGGCTGGGACCCGCTCACCCTGCTGCGCGGCCTCGCGCAGGGCCTCGTCGGCACGCCCGGGTTCGTCGACCTGTACGCGCACTCGCTTTTCGCGCTGCTGGCAGTGAACCCCTGGCTGCCGCAGGCGGCCGGCCCGATCGCCGCGCCCCTGCGCACGCGGGCGGAACATCTGCTGGACTCCGCGGATCTTTCGTCACGATCACGCCGCGAACTGGGCAGAGTCCATTACGTTCTGAGCGAGAACTGCACCTGAGAGACCGGAGAGACACCACATGTCCGATGAGACAAACAAGGGCGATGACACCGCCAAGGGGACCGCGGGTTTCATCTTCGAGATGGGCGTCCTCAAACGCTCCGCCCGTACCGGCTGGTGGTTCACCGGTAACAAGCACCCTGAATCAGTCGCCGAGCATTCCTTCCGCGTCGGGGTAATCGGCGCTGTCCTGGCCATGATGGAGAAGGTCGACCCCGCCCAGGTCGCCCTGCTGTGCCTGTTTCACGACAGCCAGGAGACCCGAGTCGGTGACATCCCGCACATCGGCCGCCGCTACCTGCGCGCCGCCTCCAACAGCGAAGTCACCGCCGACCAAGTGTCCAACGCGGATCCTGCCGTACGGGAGGGTGTGCAGGGCGCCGTCGACGAATACGAGGCGGCCACCACCCCGGAAGCGGTCGTCGCCCGCGACGCGGACAAACTCGAATGCCTGGTGCAGGCCCTGGAATACCGCGAGCAGGGCTACAGCCTCACCCAGAACTGGATCGACACCAGCCTGGCCAGCCTCAAGACACCCTCGGCCAAGGCCCTCGCCGAGGCAGCGATGTCGATGCCGTCCTTGGAGTGGCAGCAGAACTACCTGCGCCAGTAACGTGACTGGTCACGGCAGCGTGACCAGCCACCCAACTGGGGTGTTCGCCCCCGGTCGACGAGCCAGTACGCCCCAGGAGGGGCGGGCCCGGGGCGTGACGCATCCGAAGTTGGGGAATGTCTGTACGGCCGTCCAACAGGTCAGGGCGGCGTTCTGGTGTTCTGTGATGGAGTAACCGCCCCGGCGGGCCGGGCCGTCCGACGACGGGCGCGGTCAGGGCCGACGGCGGTGGACCGGGATCGCGAGGCTGGTCAGCGCCAAGCGAGGGTCCCCGAGCCGGTCTCGACCTGGCCGAGCGCCAGCGAGCGGACGTACGCGAGCCTGACGCCCGATCTATTACATCTTGATCTTGCTGAGGGAGGAATCCCCCTGGCCCTCCTTGTGGCTCACCGTATGCGGCGAGCTCTGCACATGGCAGCCGGTCACTGCGCCATCGGGGCCTGGCGTATCGGTCCCGATGGGCACGTGTGTCCAACGGCCTCTGTGGCTTTGGGCGCTCGTCCGGCTGCCCGGTGGCCGGGCCGGCATCATCTGGGATAGTGCCGTGGGGGGGGAGGACCTCCGGGTCGCCCGGCTGATCACCCGGGCTCAGGTCGCGGGCCTGTTGTCGCACCGCCAGCGGGCTCCGTCCAGTTCACAGCGGGGGCGGATCGTCACGGTGCCAGCCCGCCACAACGCCGACAGCGCCCGTCTCTACAGCGGCGGGGCATCCGGGCTGAAGTGCTGGTTTCGGTGCCGATCGGGCAAGCGTGTGCCGTTCATGGACCGAGGCCGCCCCACGTCCGGTCTCCCTGACTGCGGCACCACGGTCCACGGCGAGCAGCCGTCACGGCACGGTGCGCTGCTGCCCGTCTCGGTAGCGGGAGTGGCTGATGTGCCAAATGTAGGAAGATGCGATGGATTTGATGGCTCCCGCGTGAGTAGTGAGGGGCCCGTTGCCGCTGGCGGCGAGTTCGGTGATGCGGGGACCCGCCGCAGCTGCTCGTTCCTCACACATGCGGGCGGCCAGCCGGAACGCCTCGTCGAGGTCGCACTGGTGCTGTCGCATCAGGAGTGTGGGCAGGCTGAGGGGGCCCTGGCCGTTGGGGTCCGTTTCCTTGGTGTAGGAGGCGAGGTCGTTGATCCAGCCCGCGAGGTCGGCGACGGCTGTTTCCAGTTCCCGGACGGCCGCCGAGGACCGCTGCTGCTCGGTGAGGTGGTATCCGAGGGTGATGTCGGCGGTTGCCATGAGGGTGTGTACGAAGACGGTGTGGGGGCGCATCGCCAGGTAGTCCGGCATTGAGATCTGGTCGGGTCTGTGGAGGTGGTGGGCCTCCCAGAGGATTCCGAAGAGGTTGTCCACAGGTGTGCGGTCAGTCGCAAGTACTGGGTGGGCGTGGTCCGTTCTGCGAACCGGGTCAGGATGTCGTGCAAGGCGGCGCCGTAAACGCTGGTCCGGTGGGTTGTGCGGGAGTGGCCGGCGAGGAGGGGCACGCACTCGCTGATCAGGCGGGCCAGGCGGGCGGGGTCCTGCGCCCCGGGGGCTTCCCCGTGTGTGTCGTTGAACGCGGTGAGCCACAGGAAGAGGTCGGCGCAGAGGAAGAGGCTGTCGGGGTCGGCCGCCGGGAATGTGCGTGCCATTCCCTGGCCGGTGATGTTGCAGAGCGCCATAAGTGCCCTGGGTGAGCTGACCAGCGGGTAGGTGTGGAGCCATTGCGTGGTCTGGCGCTCGATGGCGTCGGCGTGCGGGCTGGTCGGGAAGGGGGCGGGGAAGAAGTCCTGGAGGTCGGGCAGTTGCGGGCGTGGCCGTCCGGGACTGGTCATGCCGCCTTCCCGGTGGCCGCGTGGATTCTCGGTTCCGCGGTCATGTCGAGGGAGGAGGGGTGCACGGTGATCTCGGGTACGGGCCGGACGGTGACGCCGGGGGTGGGGCGCAGGCGCCAGCGTGATGCGATGAGCGCGGTGATGACGATGGCCTCGGTCAGGGAGAACTGGTCTCCGATGCACATCCGTTTGCCGGTGCCGAAGGGGATGAAGGCGCCGCGGGGTGGCTGGGGG
>NZ_LATD01000031.1 GCF_000981895.1 Streptomyces odonnellii
CGGGCGCTCAGGGGCGGGGGGCCAGGCCTTCCAGTGCCGCGCGGATGATCTGGTCGGCCAGATCGTCGTCCAGGGGCGAGCCGGGCTGGTGCAGGGTGCGGAGCAGCATGGGGCCGGACAGCATGTCCTGCATCAGCTCCGCGCTGAGATCGTCGCGCAGCTCGCCGGAGGCGATCCCCCGGCGTACCACCGCGAGCATGGCCTCGCGCCGGGGGTCGACCACCGTCCGGTGATACTCCTGCCACAGCCTGGGCCGGCTCTTCATCTCCACGACGACGTTGTGGAGGAAGGTCGAGGAGCGCTGGGCCAGTCCGCGCCGGCGCATCGACTCCAGCATGGCCCGGAGGTCGTCGAGGGCGGAGGTGCCGGGCAGTTCGGGCTCGGGGGGCTCGATCTCCCGGAGGACGTCGACGAAGAGTTCCTCCTTGCCGAGCCAGCGGCGGTAGATGGTGGCCTTGCCGACGCCTGCCGTGCGGGCGATGCGTTCGATGGAGAGGGAGCCGAGCGGCACACCGTCCTCCAGCAGATGCACGACGGCTTCGAGGATCGCCCGCTCCGCGGCCTCGCTGCGCGGCCTGCCGCGCCGGGGTTCCTTCTCACGAGCCTCACGGATCTCGCGAACCTCAGGGACCTCGCGGGTCTCAGGGAGCTCGCCGGCCTCGCGGACCTCTTGGGTTTCATGGGGCTCAGGAGGCTCATGGGCCTCTTCGGCCTCGCCGGTCTCGCGAACCTCGTGGACCCGCTCCCGCACGTCGTTCCGCCTCTCCGTCGGCCCCCGTCAGCCGTTCCGTCCGCGGCACCACCGCCGTACCGCCGTACCGCGCCGCCGCGCTGATTCTCGTACATGGCGGGGGTGTGATCCCGCCGTTCCCGGCCACCGGTCGCCTGTACGGGCGGTCCGGGCGGCCGGGAACGGCGGCTGTCAGCCCCGGGTGGCGGCGGGCTCGGGCGTTTCGCCCGCCTTGTCCGTCTCGCCGCTTCCGTCGAGCCGCTGCGCCGGGGGCCGTCCCGGCAGGAAGAACGCGACGACCGCCGCGCCGATCAGCGCCACGACCGCCGAGCCGAGGGCCGTGACATGCATGGCGTGCAGGAACGCGTCGTACGCGGAGCCGATCAGCGGCCTGCCCGCCGGGCCCAGCTTCTCCGCGACGGCGAGCGTCGCCTCGATCGACTCACCCGCCGCGTCCCGCGCTGCGGCCGGGACCGCGCCGAGGTGCCCCTCGATCGAGCCGCGGTAGGTCGCGGAGAGCACCGAGCCGAGTACGGCGATGCCCAGGGCGCCGCCGACCTGCCGGAAGGTGTTGTTGATCGCCGAGCCCGAGCCGGCCTTCTCGCGGGGCAGCGCCTGCATCACCGCGACGGTCACCGGCGGCATGATGTGCGCCATTCCGGTGCCCTGGACGAAGAACACCACGCACAGCACCCAGACCGGGGTGCCCGCGTCGAAGAACGCGAAGGCCGCGAGCCCGACCGCGACCAGCAGCATGCCCGCCGTGCAGACCGCGCGGGCGCCGAACCGGTCCACGACCAGCCGGGCCCTCGGCGCGAAGATCATCTGAGCCGCCGCCAGCGGCACGATCAGCAGTCCGGAGTCGAGCGCGCTGTAGCCGCGCACGCTCTGGAGATAGAAGGCCGAGAAGAACGTCACACCCATCAGCGCGAAGAAGACCAGCGCGATGGCGGCGACGGCCGCCGCGAAGGCCGGCTTCTTGAAGTACGAGATGTCGATGGCCGGATGGCTGCTGCGCTTCTCGTGCCAGACGAAACCGGCCAGGACGGCGAGGCCCGCGAGCAGCGGCAGAAGCACGGACGTGTCGCCGAAGTCGGCCAGTTCGCCGCCGCGGATGATCCCGTACACCAGGAGGACGAGTCCGACGATGGAGAGCAGCACGCCCAGCGGGTCGACCTTGCCGGGGCGGGGGTCCCTGGAGTCGGGCACGAGCAGCACCATCGCGACCAGCGCGACCACGGCGACGGGCACGTTGACCAGGAATATGGAGCCCCACCAGAAGTGTTCGAGCAGCAGTCCGCCGGTGATCGGGCCGATGGCGATACCGAGACCGACACTGCCCGCCCAGATGCCGATGGCCTTGGGCTGTTCCTCGCGCTCGAAGACATTCATCAGGACGGCGAGGGTGGCGGGCATCACAAAGGCGGCGCCGAAGCCCATCAGGGCGCGGTAGCCGATGAGTTCGGCGGGTGATCCGGACAGGGCGGCGAGCGCCGAGCCGACGCCGAACACGAAGATGCCGAAGAGCAGGACCTTCTTGCGGCCGATACGGTCGCCGAGCAGGCCCGAGGTGAAGAGGAGTCCGGCGAAGACGAGCGTGTACGAATTGATCGCCCACTCCAGCTCGCTCTGGGTGGCGCCGATGCCGGTGGGTGCGGGGGCCGCGATGGTCTTGACCGCCACGTTCAGGATCGAGTTGTCCAGCACGATGATGAGCAGGCTGAACATGAGCACGCCCAGGATCAGCCAGCGGCGGCGGTGGACGGCCTCGGGTATGCGGGGCGGTTCGGGCTGTGGTGTGCGAGGTGCGGCGGCAGCGGCGCCGGACGGTGTGGACATGACGCACAGGCTAGACCGATTTCGATACGAGACCGTCTCGTATTGGAGAACCTTTACCGAGCGGGCGTTCGACGGAGTCCGGTCCGGGAATCGCCGGGCGCGCCGTCCGGTTGGACGGGCGAGGCCCTTGCGGAGCCGGTGGGTCCTGTGAGGGGGCCCACTTCCCGAGGACGGCCTCGGGATGCCACCATGGATACGGTCCGGGGACGCCGTCAGGGCGCCTCGAGATGACGAAAGGGCCATCGGCCATGACTCTTCAGGCTGCGCGGAAGTCGCCCGCGGGGAGCACCGTCGACAGTGCGAAGGCACTGTACGGCGGCAAGAGTTCCCGTCGTATCACCGTCCACGACATCGCCGCGGCCAAAGAGCGTGGCGAGAAGTGGCCCATGCTCACGGCCTATGACGCCATGACCGCCTCGGTCTTCGACGAGGCCGGCATCCCCGTGATGCTCGTGGGCGACTCCATGGGCAACTGCCATCTCGGCTACGACACCACGGTGCCCGTCACCCTCGACGAGATGGCGATGCTGTCGGCCGCCGTCGTACGGGGTACGAAGCGCGCCCTGGTCGTCGCCGACCTGCCCTTCGGCTCGTACCAGGAGGGGCCGGCCCAGGCCCTGCGCAGCGCCACCCGGCTGGTGAAGGACGCCGGGGTCGGCGCGATCAAGCTGGAGGGCGGCGAGCGCTCGCACACCCAGATCGAGTTGCTGGTGCAGGCCGGTATCCCGGTGATGGGACACATCGGGCTCACCCCGCAGTCGGTCAACACCCTGGGATACCGGGTGCAGGGGCGCGGCGAGGAGGCCGCTCAGCAGCTTCTCCGCGACGCCAAGGCGGTCCAGGACGCGGGCGCCTTCGCGGTGGTGCTCGAACTGGTTCCGGCCGAGCTGGCCGCCGAGGTCACCCGCATCCTGCACATCCCGACCATCGGGATCGGCGCGGGCGCCGAGACGGACGCGCAGGTGCTCGTCTACACGGACATGGTCGGGCTGACGGGCGGCAGGGTGCCGCGGTTCACCAAGCAGTACGCGGACCTGCGCCGGACACTGGGCGACGCGGCGAAGGCGTTCGCCGACGAGGTCATTGGCGGAACGTTCCCTCAGGAGGAGCACACCTTCCACTAGCAGCCGCACCACGGCCTGGCCGGACGCCGGATGTGCACGCCCCCGGCCCCGGCCGGCCGCACGGCCGGGTGCGCAGGCCCGTAACGCTTGTCGCAGCACGGCCCTCAAGCCACTGCCCGCACGAGCGGCAGCCCGCCGATCATCCCCCGTCGGCGGGCTGCCGCATGCGGTTGTCCACAGCCTGACGGCCCGCCGACAGCGGCTTGTCGGCGGACTGTCGGTGGATTGTCGGTGGCGGATGGTCCACTGATGCCATGACGCGAATCGACAAGAACCCCAACGGCGGCCGCACCGGCAATGCCGTCGAGGTGCGGGGGCTGGTCAAGCAGTACGGCGGACCGCAGGGCACCCGCGCACTCGACGGAATCGACCTCGATGTGCGCGAGGGCACCGTCCTCGGTGTGCTCGGGCCCAACGGCGCCGGCAAGACGACGCTCGTCCGTATCCTCTCCACACTCGTCCAGCCGGACGCCGGCACCGCGATGGTCGCGGGGTACGACGTGCTGCGCCAGCCCCGCCAACTGCGCCGCACGATAGGCCTCACCGGGCAGTACGCCTCGGTCGACGAGAAGCTCTCCGGCTGGGAGAACCTCTATATGATCGGCCGTCTCCTCGACCTCTCCCGCAAGGACGCCCGCCACCGCTCCGACGAGCTGCTGGAGCGTTTCTCGCTCACCGACGCGGCGAAGAAGCCCGCGATGCAGTATTCGGGCGGTATGCGGCGCCGGCTCGACCTGGCCGCGTCGATGATCGGCCGCCCGTCGGTGCTCTATCTGGACGAGCCGACGACCGGGCTCGATCCCCGTACGCGCAACGAGGTCTGGGACGAGGTGCAGCGGATGGTCGCCGAGGGCGCCACCGTCCTGCTCACCACGCAGTACATGGAGGAGGCCGAGCAGCTCGCCAGCGAGCTGACGGTCATCGACCGCGGCCGGGTCATCGCCAGTGGCGGGGTCGACGAGCTGAAGGCCAAGGTCGGCGGCCGCACCCTCCAGATCAGACCGGTGGATCCGGCGCAGCTCCCGGCGATGGCGCGGGCGATCACGGAGACCGGGCTCGACGGAATCTCCGGCACCCAGGCCGTCCCCGACGAGGGCCTCCTGTACGTGCCGATCCTCAGCGACGAGCAGCTCACCGCGGTCGTCGGCCTGCTGGGCGAGCGCGGCTTCGGCATCGCCCACATCGGCACCCATCTGCCCAGCCTGGACGAGGTGTTCCTGGCCATCACCGGCCAGAAGAGCTCCGTGTCCGACACCGCACCCGAGGAGATCGCGGCATGAGCGCGACCACACTGTCCACCTCCGCCCCCGAGCGGACGCCCACGCCCGCCCCGGTGCGTACCGACGAGGGCCGGATCGGCCTGCGCGCCAATTTCCGGCACATCGGCGCGCTGGTGCGCCGCAACGCCCTTCAGATCAAGCAGGATCCGGAGTCGATGTTCGACGTCCTGCTGATGCCGGTCATCTTCACGCTGCTGTTCGTGTATGTCTTCGGCGGCTCGGTCGGCGCGAGTCTGGGCGGCAACCGGGACGCCTATGTGAACTATGTGATCCCGGGTCTGATGGCCATGATGGGCATGAACATCGCGATGGCGGTGGGCACGGGGATGAACGACGACTTCCGCAAGGGAGTCATGGACCGGTTCCGTACGATGCCGATAGCGCGGTCCTCCGTGCTGATCGCGAAGATCGTCGTCGAGATCGGCCGGATGCTGGTCGCCACCGCGATCCTGCTGGGCATGGGCTTTCTGCTCGGCATGGAGATCAAGACCTCGGTGCTGGACCTGGCCGGGGCGGTCGGGCTCTCGCTGGCCTTCGGTGCCTCGCTGATGTGGATCTTCATCCTGCTGGGGCTGACGATGAAGACGGCCCAGGCGGTGCAGGGGGTGGCCATGCTGGTCCTGATGCCGCTGCAGTTCGGCTCGTCGATCTTCGCGCCGCCGTCCACGATGCCGGGCTGGCTCCAGACCTTCACGGACTACAACCCGCTGTCGAATCTGGCGGACGCGGCCCGGGGCCTGATAAACGGCGGCCCGGTGGCGCACTCGGTGTGGATGACGCTGGCCTGGGCGGCGGGAATCACGGTGGTGACGGCGCCGCTGGCGGTGGCGAAGTTCCGGAAGAAGTCCTGAGGTCCTGAGGCCGGGAGATCCTGAGGGCGGGAATTCCTGGGGCCCGCGGTCCGACGGGAGTTGCGGGGGCGCCTCCGGTCGGCCGGCTCAGGCGGGCCGCTCGGCCATCGCGGTCCGTACGAGGGCGACGGCCTCCTCCACGGTGAGGCCGACGCCCTCGGCGCGGGCCTTCGTGGCGGCGGTGTCGTCGAGGACGGCGTCGACGACCTCGCAGGCGTGCGCCAGCAGCTCCCGCTCGACGGAGTTTCTGAAGTGCCCCGCGGGCAGCAGCCCTTCGTACGCGCCGATCAGCCGGGCGGCGGCACCGGCCCGCTCCGTCCCCCCGCCCTCGCGTCCGTCCTCGCCCGCCAGACCGCCCAGCGCCCAGGCGACCGTGAGCAGATGGACCGCGGCCATCTCCGGCGCGATCATCTGCGAGAGCGGCATCAGCGAGGTCTCCACGGCCTTGAGGGACGACTCCACGGCCGGCGCCCAATTGCCCTCCATACAGTCCAGATGGGCGAAGGCGCCGTTCACGAAGCCGTCGAAGATGAGCAGGGTCCGGGAGCGGATGATTTCCAGCAGCAGCGCCAGTTGCTCACGCGCCTCGGCGACGCGTCCCGTACGGCCCAGCCAGAGCGCGAGGAAGAGCCGGGCGGCAGGCATCGCGTCGTGTGCCGTCTCCCGGTCCTCGGCCAGCACCTCGCGGAGCATGCGCTCGCCCTCCTCGCCGCGGCCCGTCTCGAACAGCGTGGCCGCGAGGCGCGACCGGAGCAGGACGACCTGGCTCTGGGCGCCGAGGCTTTCGGCATGCCGGATGGCCGCCGCGTAGTCCTCGGCCGCGAGTGCGTACTCACCGCGCTTGTCCCTCGCCTCGCCCCGGGCGGAGAGCGCCTCGGCCGCGCCCCAGGCATCGCCGAGCCGGTCGTAGATGGCCAGGCTGCGGTCGGCGTCACGGCCGGCCTCGGCCGCCCAGGCGCTTCGGTTGGCCAGGACGTTGGCCCGTACGTGGAGCGCGCCGGCCAGCTCCCATTCGTAACCGAACTCCTCACAGGTCCGTACGGTCTCGTCCAGCACGAGGCGGAGCCGGTCGGTGTCGCCGGTGAGCATGATGGCGACGAAGTTCAGCGTGCCGGGAAACCGGCAGGTCTGCGGCAGGCCGGGCCGGTAGGCGGTGGCCACCCGCTCCAGCAGGGCGCGCCGTTCGGGGCTGGTCCAGTCCTCGGAGTCGTGGCCCATGCTGACCATCTCGATCAGCCGTACCTCGCGCCGGGCCTCCTGGAGCATCTCGGGAGTCATGGGCGGGGGCGCGTCCGTGCACCGCGCCGGAATCGGTGGGGCCGGCACGACGGGCGCCGCGAACGGATCGGGCCCGAGCAGCGCGGCGGCCCTCGCCCACTGCCGCGCTTCGGCGCGCAGATCGAGCATCAGCCAGAACCAGCCGAGGGACAGGACAAGACAGAGCATCTCCTGCTCGTCGCCGGCGGCGTGTGCGCGGCGCAGGGCGGTACGCACATTCTCGTACTCCCGTTGCAGCACAGCCATCCCGCTCCGCTGCCGGGGCCCGCGCAGCAACGGATCGGTGGTCCGGGCCAGCTCGCGGTAGTGGACCAGGTGCCGCCGCTCGACGGCGCCCCGCTCCCCGGCCTCGTCGAGCCGCTCGGCGGCGTACTCGCCGACGGTCTCCAGCAACCGGTACCGCATACCGCCGTCGGCCGAGGGCGCGGCGACGACCAGCGACTTGTCGATGAGCGCTCCGAGGATCCCGGCGACGTCCCGGGAGGCGACCCGGCTGTGGGCGGCGTGCCGGACGCCGTCCGGCCCCGGCTCGTCATCCGTCGCGCAGACGAACTCCGCAGCGGGCAGGGCGCAGCCGCCCGCGAAGACCGACAGCCGGCGGAGGACCGCGCGCTCCCGCTCGTCCAGCAGGTCCCAGGACCAGTCGACGACCGCGCGCAGGGTCTGCTGACGCGGCAGCACCGTCCTGCTCCCACTCGTCAGCAACCGGAAACGATCATCCAACCGGTCCGCGATCTGCCGCGGCGACAACATCCGCAACCGCGCCGCCGCCAACTCGATCGCCAACGGCAGACCATCCAGCCGCCGACAGATCTCCCCCACCGCACCCGCATCCTCACCCGCCTCGAACCCCGGCCGCACCCCACGCCCCCGCTCAGCGAACAACCGGAACGCCGGATCCGGCGGCAACGGCTCCACCGGACGCACCACCTCACCCCACACCCCCAACGGCTCCCGGCTGGTGGCGAGGATCCGCAGCCCGGGGCAGCGGGTAAGCAGGGTCTCGGCGAGGGCGGCGGCGGCGCCGATCACATGCTCACAGTTGTCGAGGATCAGCAGCGTGTCGCGGCGCGCGAGGTGCTCGACGAGACGGGCGGTCGGGTCGTCCTGGACGGGCCTGCCCTCATGGGTGGAGAGCTGGGTCTCGCGCAGGCCGAGCGCGTTCAGGACGGCGCCCGGGACGGCCGACGGGGCTTCCAGCGGAGCGAGTTCGACCAGCCAGGCGCCGGAGGGCGCGGACTCCTCGGCGAGGCGGGTCTTGCCGGAGCCGCCGGGGCCGGTGAGCGTGACAAGGCGGGAGTGGGTCAAGTCGGCACGGATGGCTGCGAGTTCGGGCTCGCGGCCGACGAAGGAGGTCAGCCGGGGGCGCAGATTGCCGCGAGGCTCGGCGCCGGCGCGACCGGCTTCCGCACCGGTGCCGGTGAGCGTGCCGCTGTCGGTGCGCGTGCCAGTGTCGGTGCGGATGTCGCTGCGCGTGCGGGTGTCGGCGCCGGTACTGGTGCCGGTGCCGATACTGGTGCCGGTGTCGGTGAGGGGACTCGTACCGGGCGGCGGGCTCGTACCGGCGGAGAGGTTCCCGCCGGCCGGCAACCCGTCGCCGGCCCGCATTCTCTTGTGCAGCGCGGCCAGTTCGGGCCCGGGGTCGGCGCCGAGCCCGTCGGCGAATGCGCGGCGGGTGTCCTCGTACGCGGCCAGAGCGTCGGCCCGGCGGCCCTCCGCCCACAGGGCCCGGATGAACTGGGCGCGGAAGGGTTCGTCGTACGGATGGGCCGCGACCAGTTCCATCAGCTCCGGTACGAGCGTGTCCGTGGCGCCCCGCCGCAGATCGGCCTCGATACGGTGCTTGTGCGCGGCCAGCCGCTGGGCCTCCGGCCGTACGGCATGGTCACGGCCGTGGCCGGGCAGATCGACGAGGGCGGGTCCGCGCCAGAGCGCGAGCGCCTCGCGGAGGGTACGGGCGGCGGCCCCGGGGTCGCCCGCGTCGAGCCGGGCGGCGCCTTCGCGGGCGAGGCGCTCGAAGACGTACAGATCGACATCGTCGCGTACGGCGGCCAGCCGGTAGCCCCCGCCCGGTACCGAATCGATCGCCTCCCTGCCGAGGACGCGCCGGAGCCGTCCGACGAGCGCCTGGAGCGCGGCGGGGGCGTCGTGCGGGGGCTCGTCGTCCCATACGTCGTCCACCAGCTCCGTGACGGCGACGGCCCGCCCCGGCCGCAGCGCGAGCGCGCAGAGCAGGGCCCGGACTCGGGCGCCGCCGAGCGCCGGACCTCCGCCGTGCTCGTCGCGCGCCTCGGTGGTGCCCAGGATGAGATACCGCACGGAGCCATTGTGGACGCCGGGTCTGACAACGCGGCCCGGGTTGCCCGGCGCGGCGCCCGCCCGCGCGGTCGCGGGGTCGCGGGGCCCGCAGGTCGTGTGACCCCGGGTGCTTGGCCGCGCCGGGCCCGCCCGGCTGCCGGTTCGTCCTCAAACGCCGGACGGGCTGTGTTTGCCGGGTCCGCCCGGCGGCTCGTTCGTCCTCAAACGCCGGACGGGCTGGGTGGTGCTGGACTGGCCGGGTGGTACCGGACGGACCGGGTGCTGTCCCCAAACGCCGGACGGCCCGGGAGGTGCCGAAAACGCCGGACGAGCCGGGAAGCGCCGGACGAGCTGCAAAGTGCCGGACGAGCTGGGAAACGCCGGACGAGCTGGGAAACGCCGGGACGGCCCGGGAAGGCCCTGTTCTCGTATAGCTACGGCCAGGTGTCGTGTAGCGCTGAGTAACCGCCGTAGATCTCGTTTCCCTGACTTGGTCGTCTCGTCGAGCTGAATGAGTGATGGCGAGGGGCGGGGTGGATGCGGCAGGACTGGGAGCCGGAGGACCTGATCGAGGTCTGGACGCTGCTCGAAGACGCCATGAGGAAGGTACGGAACAAGTCCGGGGCGACCAGGTTGGGCTTCGCGCTGTTGCTCAAGTTTTTCGAGGTCGAGGCCCGGTTCCCGGAGTCCGCCAAGGAGATGCCCGCCGCAGCAGTCGAGTACGTGGCCCAGCAGGTCAAGGTTCCCGCCGGGGCACGGGCGGACTACGACTGGCAGGGCGACCGGATCAAGCGGCACCGCAAGGAGATCCGGGAGTCGCACGGGTTCCGGGCGAACACCGAGGGGGATCAGGAGCGGCTGGCCGAATGGCTGGCCGCTGAGCTGTGCCCCTGTGGAGCTGTCGCGGGATCGGCTGGCGGCGGCGGTGGCCCGGTGCCGTAATGATCACATCGAGCCGCCGGCACCGGGGCAGGTCGGGCGGTTGCCGAGGTCGCCTCGATGATCGAGGGCGTGCTGCGGCACTGAACCGACATGGACGTGGACCGGCAGTACACCGACACGCACGGCGCCTCCATCGTCGGGTTCGCCTTCGCGCACATGCTCGGCTTCAAGCTGATGCCGAGGCTGAGGAACATCGGCTCCGCGAAGCTTTACCGGCCGGCGGTCGGTCAGGACGACCAGTGGCCGAACCTGGGCCCGGTGCTGTCCACCAAGACGATCGACTGGGACCTGATCGCCCAGCAGTACGACCAGATCGTGAAGTACACCACCGCCCTGCGCCTGGGCACCGCCGAGGCCGAGCAGGTCCTCCGGCGCTTCACCCGGGGAGGGCCCAAGCACCCCACCTACCGGGCGATCGAGGAACTCGGGCGGGCGGTGCGTACGGCGTTCGTCTGCGACTGCCTCGCGGACGTGGAGATGCGCCAGGAGATCCACGAGGGGTTGCAGGTGGTGGAGAACTGGAACTCCGCGAACAAGCACCTCTTCTACGGCAAGGACGGCGGCCTGGCCGGTGCGGACAAGGAGTCGCAGGAGGTGTCCATGCTCGCGCCGCACCTGCTCCAGTCCACGCTGGTGCACGTCAACACGCTGCTGATGCAGGAGGTCCTGGCCGATCCGCAGCGGGCGGCGGGGCTCACCGACGCGGACCGACGGGCGCTCTCGCCGCTGTTCTGGACCCATGTGGATCCGTACGGCCGGTTCGAACTGAACATGAACAGCCGTCTCGATCTGGACCTGTCCATCCGGGCAACGGTGCCAGGCCCGCGCACCCCGCAGGAGGAGGCAGCCGCAGCACCGGCGTGAGACCCGGGCTCCGGGATCTGGCCGGATGCCTGGTGAGGGCGGCGTTGCCCGGGACGCTGGAGCGTTCCGGGCACGACGTGCGTGAGCGGCAGCGACAAAGCCGCTGGGAGAACCGCAGGTCCCAGCCGCCTCAGGTCGCGGCCGTTGGATTCCCCGATTCGGTGGCGCTGCGGTGTTCGGCGTTGATGCGCTGGGCTTCTTCGAGCTGGTCTTCGAGGATGACGATGCGGCAGGCGGCCTCGATGGGGGTGCCGTGGTCGACGAGCTCGCGGGCGCGGGCGGCGATACGCAGCTGGTAGCGGGAGTAGCGGCGGTGGCCGCCTGCGGAGCGGAGTGGGGTGATGAGGCGGGCTTCGCCGATGGCGCGGAGGAAGCCCTGTGTGGTGCCGAGCAACTCGGCGGCCCGGCCCATGGTGTAGGCGGGGTAGTCGTCGTCATCGAGACGTCCGAACGAGTCGTCTGCTGTCATTGCACCTCTCTGTGGAACGCGTGGAGGGGCCCAGGTGCCATGTGGCACCCGGGCCCCGAAGGAACTGCTACACCATCTGCCGGCCCCGGTACTGCGCCGGCCTTCTGTGTCCGCACTGCCGCCGGGGGGTTGGCGGGGTGTGCGGGGATCGCGGTTGCTTGACCGGAGACCACCTCACTATCGATGTCCTGCGGTACCCGGGCTCAGCGATTCCGCCCGGGCGATCCTGATGGCGCTCGGCTCCTCCGTCCTTCCCTCTGGATGAACTTGCGTACTGCTTGTACTGCTCGTGATGCGAACTGCTGGTGACCTGAGTAAGCGCCACTCTTCGGCAGCCAGCCCCGTCGCCCGTCCTGCGTCTGCTCCGGCTTAGAACCCCACTGCCGAACCTCCCGGTACGCGCGCCCGCAGCCGACGCCTTTACCGAGGAACCACTGACAACTGCACTGCTGGTACTGCGAACTGCACTTACGGAACTGCCACCGCGATACTGCTCACGGCGGCCCCTGATCACTGCGGGCCACCCGGTCCGGTCGTCAGCCCCGTCGCCACCAGGCAACCACTCCGGCTTCGGAACTCCACCACCGCACCGTCCTGCAACCGCGCACTGCTGCCCGCCAGTTCGTCTCTGCCGGGCCTTGCTGATCTCGGCTACGAGAGAAACCATAACCACACCACTGCCCAATGTCTACTCCATCCGACACAGGTTTCCGCATGTTCGGCGGTTAGGTAATCGGGTGGCCTGTCGGGTTGAGGGGCGCTGCCCGGGGCACAAGGGTCGGGTAGGCAGGACCGGGCATGACGAGCCATACCAAGGGGAACCTGATGGACACGATGTGCGTCGACGCCACGACCATCCACTCCGCGACCGCCGTCGCCGACGCGCGCGAGACCACCCGGGCCTTCCTCGAAGCCCTCCGGCAGCCCGCCGCCGGCTCGGAAGCGGCCGACACCGTCGTCCTGGTCGTCTCCGAACTCGTCACCAACGCCCTACGCCACGGCGGCGGCACCTGCACCCTCCGGCTGACCGCCCACCCCGACCTCGTCGAGGTGGCTGTCGACGACCCCAGCTCGCAGGCGCCGCGCATCCGCGCCCCCGACCTGAACGGCGGTACCGGAGGCTTCGGCTGGACCATGGTCAACCACCTCGCCCGCGCCACCACCGTGACCCGCCGGCCGCCCGGCGGCAAGACCGTAAGCGCCCTTCTCACCCGGTAGCGCCAAGACGGCGGCACCGACTGCACTCACCGAATTCCGGGAGCGCCGACATCCGCATCGGATACGCGCGATGCTCAACCCTCACCCAGGAACTCCAGACACAGCTCGACGCACTCGCAGCCAAGCACATCCCCCGGGACAAGATCTTCTCGGAGAAGATCAGCACCCGGGTCCGGGTCCGCCCGCAGTTCGAGGCCGCCCTCACCACCGCCCGGGAGATCAAGGCCCACGCCCCGCACTGCCGGGTGATCTTCACGGTGTACGAGATGAAGCGCCTGGGACGCGATGCCGCAGAGCTGACAGCCCTGGCCGATCACCTCACCGCCCACGGCCTGGTCCTGGAGATGCTCGCCGGACCCCTCCAGGGGATGTACGACCCCAGCGGCCCCGGACGCCTGCTGTTCGGGTTCTTCGCCGCGATGGCCGAGACCGAGCGCGAGAACATTCGCGAGGCCACCCTCGAAGGACTCGACACCGCGGCCCGCAAGGGCAACCACGGCGGCCGGCCCCCGGTCATCACCGACGACATGCTCCGCACCGTGCTCCGACGCCGCGCCAACGGCGAGACCGTCGAGGACATCCAGCCCGACCTGCTCATCGCCACCGGCCGCCGCAAAGGACACAGCCCCAGCCTCTCCAGCATCTACCGGGCGCTGGCCGAGCACGAGAAGACCCAGGCGTACCCGGAGGCCGTCGAAACAGCGCACGCCGGCTTCGCCGCCCTCCAGCAGCGCGACCGCAGCCCCGTGTAGTTACTCAGCGCTACACGCCACCTGGCCGTAGCTATACGAGAACAGGGCCGTAAGGGGACGTTCCCATGGCCGTTATCGGTAACTGCGGCTAACAGAACCTGCGGAGTGCCGTCAGGTGAGCTGGTTCATCGGCCTCGGCAGAAGTCGTAGAAGTCTTCGTCCACTGGCGGTTCGTCCCCGAGGTAGTCGTAGGGGTCGTCGTCCAGGAGGACGACCTCATCCAGGTCGCCCAGGTGAGAGATCAGCGTGCTGTCCACGTCGAGGTCGCATGCCGAGCAGCAGAACCCGTAAGGGAGCAGGTAAGCGCCTTCGTGTCCCTCGACCCTTCGGCCTCCTGCGTGGCGAATTCGCGCTCCCGATCCTCCAGGCGCACCAGCACCGCCCCAAAGGCCGACTCCTGGCTGTGGCCTGCTCCATCACCCACCGCTTGGGCTGGGGCACGAGCCCTGGTCAGCTGGGTTTCGCTCGACCACTTCAACCTCGATGCCCACCTGCTCGCCGTGAGCCACGACTCTGTTCTTGAACCCCTGGTCCGCCAGGGCCTTTTAAACCGTGTCGGCCCCGGCGGCGACCTTGTTCAGCAGGGCGGTCCTGGCGGTGTTGTCGTGGGCGGAGGCGGCCAGCATCACATTCGGCGGCTCAGTCGGTGGCGGGTCTCGTGGGGATGGCCGCGACTGCCGCTGCGGTCATCTGCCGTGCGGTGGTCATGAGGCTGGCGATCGCGTCGTCGGGGGTCAGGCCACAGAGGTCGATCAGGGCGAACAGCGACTCGGCGCTGATCACGAGGGCGAGACCGCGGACCAGTTGTTCCACGTCCGCGCGCTGCGCGGAGCCGCACCTGTCGGTCCACGGAGCGAGAGCGTGCTCGATGAGTCCGAAGCGGTGGGCGGGACGGTCCTTGGACATCGAGGGTTTCGCGATGGTCGAGGCAACGACCACCCGGACGGCACCCTGTCTGCGCAGCACCGCCCGGCCGAGGATCTCCGCGGCCTGACCGATCCGTTCGACCGGGTCGTCGCCGCGCGTCGCCGATCGCAGGACCGCGACCAGATCTTCCGTCATCACGGCGGCGCGCAGGAGTGAGAGGAGGTCGGGGAAGTAGCGATAGGCGGTCGCTTCGGAGACCCGTGCCTCGGCCGCAACGCCCGGCATCGTGATCTCCGCCCCGGTGTCGGCGAGGTCGCGGGCGGCCTCGACGATCGCCGACCTGGTGCGTTCCATCTGGTTGCTGAGCCCGTTCGGGCGACTCCGCTCGGCCATGATCATCCTTCCGTGCCGACCGAAAGCTTATCGGGCGAGGCCACCAGGTGATGGTGGACTATTTTTTTGAGAGCCGACTTGCATGGATGTTCGGATCGGCCATAAGGTCCTGGCGTTGGCAACCCCACCAGTCAGGGAGACTTCATGGCCAAAGTGTCGATCACCGGTCCCGGCGAGGGCGAGCTCATCGCCAGCGGGCCGTCGACGATCCGGATCCTTGAGGACGGCAGCAACACCGACCACCGCCTGGGGATGGGTGAAATCACCATCCCCCCGCACACCGCTGGTCCTCCGCAGCACCGCCATGCACAGCACGATGAGGGCTTCTACATACTTTCGGGCAGCGTGCGGTTCACCGTCGGGCAGGACAACTACGACGCCGGAGCCGGTACGTGGGTCATGGTCCCGCCGGGCGCACCGCACACCTTCGCCAACGTGACCGACGACCCGGCGGTCATGCTCAACACATTCACTCCAGACCTGTACGTGCAGTACTTCCGTGACCTCAAGGCCATGGTCGAGTCCGGGCAGCCGTTGTCGCACGGCGCCGTCGCAGAGGTCTGGACGAAGTACGGCACTGAACCGTCGGCCGAGTACGCCTCGTGAACGTTCTCCTCGGGGCCAACACCGTCGCCGCGGTCGCCGCCATCGCTTTCGCGCTGGTGGGAGGTGTACGCCCGGCGGCGCTGAGTGAGAGCGGTACGCCGACCTCCGGCGAACGATTCTACGGCTGGATGTACGCGACCAGAGGAGTGCCACTGGGGGTGGCGGCCCTCGTCGCACCGCTCGCGTGGTCGGGCCCCACCAGCTCGCTCATCCTGTGCGCGGCCGCCGCGGCCCAGGTGGGCGACGCCGTCATCGGAGTCGCCACTCGGAAATGGACGATGATCGCGGGTGCCTCGCTCCTGACCGCGATACACGTCGCAACGGCGGTCGCCACCGCGTGAGCGCGGCTCACTCCCGATGGGAGGCCGGACAAGTTACGCAACCGGCACTGTTGACCGTGGTGCCGGGGCGCGGCCCAGTCCCATGTCCCGGGCCGGAGGAACATCGTGTTCACCATGATCCTGCTGGGACTCCTGCTGTCGGCCCTGGGCCAGACGATCGCGTTGAGTGCGCTGCCGACGACCATGGGAGATCTCGGTGGCTCGGGGCATCCGAGCTGGATCAGGGACACGGCAAAGTCTTGAATTCCGGAGCAGCTACGTCGCCGATGCGGGCGGTTCGGTCAGTGAGGCGATGCACGCGGCGAGCAGACGCCGCATCTGGTCCTGTTCGCCAGCATTCAGATTGGCCAGCATGTCTTGCTCGACTCGGCGGACCGCGGCGCTGGCCATCTTGATCTGGCGGCGCCCGAGGGCGGTCAGCTCGGTGGGCAGGGCCCTGCCGACGGGTGCCTGTGCCGGGCGGACGACGAGTCCCTGGCGTTCGAGGGCCTGCAGGAGCACGTTCATCGACTGCCGGGTGACGAAGGCGCCGCGGGCAAGCTCGGAGTTGGACAGACCCGGTCGCTGGGCCAGCAGCTCCAGGCAGGAGTAGTGGGTGATCGTCATGCCCAACGGCCTCAGCACGGCCTCCAGCGCGGAGTGCAGGGCGCTCGCGGCGGCCTTCAGCATGTACCCCAGCGACGTGTCCAGCTCGATTCCGGGCTCACCTTGACTCATGTCAGCAGTCTGACATACGGTTCCAGTGTCAGAAGACTGACATACTATGAGGAGGTAAGGATCGTGGCCGTCACCGGACCCGACTTCATTTCGCTGCAGGTGCGCGACCTGGAGCGCTCTGCCGCTTTCTACGAGCAGTACCTGGGGCTGAAGCGCTCCGACGCGGGACCGCCGCACGCCGTCGTGTTCGACACCAAGCCGATCGCGTTCGCCGTCCGCGACGTCGTCGCGGGCGTCGACCTGGACGCGCTCGCGCAGCCGGGCCAGGGAATGGCGCTGTGGCTGCACGCCCCCGACGCGCAGGACATCCACGACGCCCTCGCCGCCGCCGGCACGACGATCGTCTCGGCGCCCATCGACGGGCCGTTCGGCCGCACTTTCACGTTCGCGGACCCCGACGGCTACCAGGTCACCCTCCACGACCGCGGCTGAGCCGGGCCTCCTGCTCTTCGGCGCGGCAGGCGCCCTGAGCGGGCCCCACAACGGCAGGCCGGCCGCCAGGGACACGGCAAAGCCGCTCATGCAGTTTGAAGCAGCTTTGGAGTTCGCTGCTAGTCGCGGGCGTGGTGGCGGTTAGCGGCGGCGATGTTGGCCTGGCCCCAAGCGCAGCAGGCTGATGGCCAGGCTCCGCAGCGAGGCCATCACGCGGGGCGCGTTTCCTGTCCTGACCAGCGATTTATCCTCCTGATAAGTCACGTCGCGGACCCAGTGAAGCCGGTTTTCTATCTCCCAGTGGCCGCGGACCCAGGCCGCCAGGGTGGCGGGATCGGCGCCGCGGTAGCTGGGGCCCCTGCGAGCTGGATCGTGACGGCGTACATGCTCGCCGGGACAATCGCGGCGGTCCTGGCCGGCAAGTCCGGCGACACGTTCGGGAACAGGCGCATCTTCCCAGTAGGCGTCATGGTCTTCATCGCCGGATCTCTCGTCTGGCTTCTGGCCAACAACATGCCCGCCCTCACCCCAGGCCACGCCATGCAGGGGATGGGGACGGACGGGTCGGTGGTCACCCCCGGCGTGGTGTCCGGCGTCACCGCGGTCATCGGCCCGCTGCTCGGCGGTGTGCTCACCGACCGACTGTCGTGGAAGCCGACCGGGTGACTGACAGACCTCGAACCGACGGAACTCTTCGACGGCGCGAAGATCCTTACCGACCCCTGGTTCTCCGAAAGGGTGCTGTACCGCCAGGGCGAGCCGCGCAGCATCGCCACCGCGGCAGACCTGCCGCGACTGGACGGCATCCTCATCAGCCACGCCCACTACGACCATTGCGACCTGGGGGCGTTGGCCCGTTACCCCGACAAGAACGTGCCCATCGTGGTCAATCGGGGCACCGGGAAGAAGGTCCGCGCGAAGGGGTGGCGCAATGTCACCGAGCTCGACCCCTGGCAGTCCACCCTCCTCGGCCCGGTGCGCGTCACCGCCGCGTCGGCCAGCCACGGCGTGCCTGAGGTCACCTACATCCTGGAGGCTGACGGTACGACGGTCTTCTTCGGCGCCGACACCCGCCGCATACCCGAGCTGAACGAGATCGCCCAGCGCTTCCCCGACATCGATCTGGCCCTGATGCCGATCAACGGGCTCTCCTCCCGTCCGCAGGGCAACCGCCAAGAGGTCATGGACGCGGCTCAGGCCGCAGAACTCACCGCCCTGTTGCGCCCCAGGCTGGCGGTTCCGATCCACTACGCCTACACCTCCGGCGCAATCGGCGACCGGATCCTCGTGAAGCTCGATCGCAACCATCCCGAGCACTACAAAGACGCTGCCGGCGATCTGGCTCCCGACACCGACGTGCGCATCCTGCCCACCGGACAGGCACTCACGCTGTGACCCGTGCCCAATGACTTGTGTTCATCTTGAACGCGCAGGTCACGGGGGGCATGGGTGGGTGCGGTCATGCTCGTGCTGGTCGGCGGCTGTCTGCGGTGAAGATCGTCGGTCAACGGGGATCTCGTGCCAGTCGAGGACCGTCAGCGCGCGGACGAGCCAGGTTGCCCACTTCTCATCGAGGCGGAGCTGGGTCAGTACGCGCCAGTTCTGAGAGGGCGGTGCGTGACGTTTCACTGTTCCGGAGGGGCAAGCGTGCTGGTTGCGGCGTCGTCGGGCGGCTACGGCCGCGGTCGGGTGAACGAGCCTTGCTCGGTCTCGACCAGGATTCCGCGCTCGGTCAGCCGTTTGAGTTTCAGGCGGGTGTTGTTGATGTTGTTGGGCGCGATCTCCATGTCCATCGCCTCGCACACCTGCCGCGCCCGCAGCGGTGCGTCGGCCGTGGCGAACACCGCCATGATCTGTTGGTAGGCCGGATGGTCCGGCAACTCCGGGGCCGGCGGCGCGGGCGGCCGCGGATCGGGCAGCTCCAGCAGCGTCTTGCGGGTGATGCGGACCTCCTCGGCGCCCGCCCGAGCTCGTCCAGCCGCGCGGTCAGCTGCGCGATCTGCTCCCTCGTCGCGTCGACCTGTGCGGTGATCTCCCGTTCCCGCTCCTCCAGCCGTACCAGCACCGCCCCGAGGGTCAGCTCCCCGCCGGTCATGCGCTGCGCCGCCAGGCCGCAGCGGTGGCCCCGGTCAGTCGGCGCAGTATCACCGTGGTCATCGCCCAGTACACCCGTGACTCCGAACTGCGGGGCAGGTGCTCGTGGTCGCGCACCAGTCTGCGGTGCAGCATCAAGATCCCGTAGGCGCGCTCCACGATCCACCGTTTGGGGATCGGCACGAACCCGGTCTGGCCCGGGTTACGCTCGACGATCTCCACCTCGATGCCCACCGTCTGGCCGTGCGCGACGACGGCGTTCTTGAAGCCCTGGTCAACCAGGGACTGCGCAGCGATTCCCCCGCCAGGACCGCCTTGCTCTCCACCCAGCGCCGCATCCGTGTCACCAGCCGTTCGGAACTACTCCCACAGCAGCCTGGGAGTCGTGGCGACGCTGGGTCTGGGGCAGGGCATCTTCCAGTACAAGAACATCGTCATCAAGGGATTCGCCGCTTGGCTGACGCATCGGGGATATCACGTCCTGGCGGTGCCGACGTGGGAGCGGAAGGTACGCGTTCTCATCATCTGGCTCAGCGCCGCGCTGTTCGGCAGGGACCTGGTCTCCCTGGCGTCCGTGCAGCACCCCAGGGACGCCTTTGTGACGGGTGACGATCCGCGGAGTTCCGGCGAAGGCCGGCTCGACGACCACGCGGCGGCATGAGTCCGGCGATGTCCCCCGTGTTACGGCGATGTGCCGCCCCACGCCACCGCGCCGTCCGGTTCCACGCACCGTCTCGGCGGACCGCTTGCCGAAGGCCGTTCGTCCGGGCGCATGGACCTGCCGTCGTGGATTCGTCGGCTTGAACGAACGGCGGTCCCTGGTCCCCTCCTAGGGTCGGCTGGAGCAATGTGGGTGCTCCAGTACCTCCTTGAGGAGATGAAGCATGCAGACACTCCTGCGTGGCGGCCGTGTCATCGACCCCGGCACCGGGTTCGACGGCGTCGCCGATGTCCTCGTGTCCGACGGTGTCGTCAGCGCCATCGCCGCCGGGCTCGCCGCGCCGCCGGGGTGTGCGGTCGTCGACGTCGCCGGCCTGGTTGTCGGCCCCGGCTTCATCGACCTGCACAGCCATGTGCACTCGATCGCGGGTCAGCGCCTCCAGGCCATGGACGGTGTGACGACCGCGCTCGACCTGGAAGCCGGCCTCATGCCCGTTGAGCGGGCGTACGCCGACGCCGCGGTGGCCGGGCGCCCGCTGCACTACGGCTTCTCCGCCTCGTGGGGCGCGGCCAGGGCGCAGGTGCTCCTCGGTGCCGAGGCCGACGCGCGGTTCGAGAAGACTCTCACCGTGCTGGGGAACCCCGGGTGGCAGCGCTCCTCGTCCGAGCGGGAACTCGCCGAGTGGCTCGCCCTGCTGGAACGCGACCTGGCCGCCGGAGCGCTCGGCATCGGCGTGCTCCTCGGGTACGCGCCGGGCAGCGAGCCCCGCGAGTTCCTCGCCGTCGCGCGGCTGGCCGCGAAGGCCGGCGCGCCGACGTACACGCATGTGCGCGAACTGGTCGAGGTGGATCCCGGTACGCCCTTCGACGGTTCCGAGGAGATCGCCGTCGCCGCGGCCGAGACCGGGGCGGCGATGCACCACTGCCATGTGAACAGCACCTCGGGCCATCACATCGACCGCGTGCTCGACGTCCTGGACCGCTCGCGGCGGTCCGGTTCGCGCGTGACGGTCGAGGCGTACCCGTACGGCGCGGGCAGTACGGCCATCGGCGCCTCCTTCATCGACCCCGGCCGGCTGAAGATGAAGGGCCTGTCCCCGTCGAGCGTCGTGCTGCTCGAAACGGGGGAACGCGTCGCGGACGAGGGCCGACTGCGGCAGCTCCGCGACAGCGACCCCGCCGCGCCCGTCGTCCTGGAGTTCCTGAACGAGGACGATCCGCGCGACCTGGCGCTGCTGCACAGCCCGCTCGTCTTCCCCGGCACCGTCGTCGCCAGCGACGCGCTGCCCGTGAACTGGCCGGACGGCAGCCACGAGAGCACCGAGTGGCCGCTGCCGCCCGGGGGCACCACACACCCGCGTACCTCGGGGACGTTCGCGAAGACGCTGCGCGTGATGGTGCGCGAGAGCCGGGCCTGGGACTGGCCGGAGGCGTTCCGGCGGTGCTCCTACCTGCCGGCGCGCGTCCTCGACGAGGTGGCGCCGGGCGCACGGGCGAAGGGCCACCTCGGTGCGGGCGCGGACGCCGACATCGTCGTCATCGACCCGGCGGCGGTGACCGATGCCGCGACCTACGCCGACCCCACCCGCCCCTCGGTCGGTGTACGGCACCTGTTCGTCGCCGGTGTGCCGGTCGTCAGCGCCGGGGAGCTGCGGACCGACGCGTTTCCCGGACAGCCGCTGCGGGGTGAGCCGCGATGACGGTGACGCCCGCCGATGTGTCCCTACGGGACCTGCTCGCGGACATCGAGACCCTGGTGCGGTGCGAGTCGCCGTCGTCCGACCACAGGGCCGTCGCCCGCAGCGCGGACGCCGTGACGGCGCTGGGCCGCAGGCTCCTGGGCGCCGAACCCGACCGCATCGTGATCGACGGGGTCACACATCTGAGGTGGCGGTCCGGCGGCAAGCCGCGTGTCCTGCTGCTCGGGCACCACGACACGGTGTGGCCCGAGGGATCGCTGGAGACCCATCCGTACTCGGTACGGGACGGTGTGCTGCGCGGGCCGGGCTGCTTCGACATGAAGGCCGGTGTGGTGATGGCCCTGCACGCCGCCGCGGCCACCGGAAACCCGGCGGGGCTCTCGATCCTGATCACCGGTGACGAGGAGATCGGTTCGCCGTCGTCGCGGCGCCTGATCGAGGAGGAGGCCCGCGGCTGCGACGCGGTGTTCGTGCTGGAGGCGTCGGCCGACGGGGGAGCCCTCAAGTGCCGCCGCAAGGGCGTCTCCCTCTACCGGATCGACGTGGACGGCCGGGCCGCGCACGCCGGGCTCGAACCGGAGAAGGGCGTGAACGCCGGGGTGGAGATGGCCCACCAGGTCCTCGCCCTGGCCGCGCTCTCCGACCCGGAGCGCGGTACGACCGTCGTACCGACCGCGCTCTCCGCCGGTACGACGGCCAACACCGTTCCGGCGCGGGCCGGCGTGGCGGTCGACGTGCGGGTGTGGGACCACGCGGAGCAGGCGCGGGTTGACCGGGCCGTACGGGAACTCCGCCCGGTGCTGGCGGGGTCGCGGATCCTGGTCTCGGGGGGCGTCAACCGCCCGCCGCTCCAGGCGGAGGCGTCGTCGGCGCTGTTCGGCCTCGCCACATCGCTCGCGCGCGAACTCGGTCTCGGTGAACTCACCGCCGCCGCCGTCGGTGGCGCGTCGGACGGGAACTTCACCGCGGGCCTGGGGGTCCCCACGCTCGACGGCCTCGGCGCCGTGGGAGGCGGGGCGCACGCGGACCACGAGCATGTCGTCGTCGCGGAACTGCCCCGGCGTACGGCGCTGCTCGCCGCCCTCATCGAGGCTGTGCTGGCGCGGTGAACGCGGTGCGCGACGACGAACGGGACGGACGTCTCTGGTGCGGCACAACGGTGACATACCCGGTAGGTCCGGAAAGGATTGTTCCGTGACTCATCTCGCGACAAACGCGGCAGGCACGGTCCCACCGGCCGTGAGAGCGGACGCGGTGGCCGCCGCGACCACGGCCGCCGAGGCATCGAAGGTGGAGATCAGGGACCTGACGGAGGTACCCGAAATGGACGAGGTCGCCGCGCTGTTCGCCGCGATCTGGCAGTCGGGCGCCGGCTCCCGGCCGGTGACGACCGAGCTGCTGCGGGCCATGGCCGTGGCGGGGAACCATGTCGCGGGCGCGTACGAGGACGGCGAACTCCTGGGAGCCTGCGTCGGGTTCTTCGGCAGCCCGGCCAAGGCGAGCCTGCACAGCCATATCGCCGGGGTCTCGCCGCGCGGCCTGGGTCGGGGCATCGGGTTCGCCCTCAAACTGCACCAGCGGGCCTGGGCGCTGCTCCAGGACGTCTCGCTGGTCACCTGGACGTTCGACCCCTTGGTACGGCGCAACGCGCACTTCAACCTGGCCAAACTCGGTGCCCGCCCGGCGCGCTACCTCCCCGACTTCTACGGGCCGATGCGCGACGGCATCAACGGATCGGGGGACACCGACCGGCTGCTTGTCCGCTGGGAGCTGACCCGCCCCGCCGTGTCCGCCGCTTCGCTCGGCGAACCCGTCACGGTCGACGCCGCCGCGCTGCGGGAACGGGGCGCGGTGACCGCCTTGTCGGTCGCCTCCGACGGGGGGCCGCAGACGGGCTCCTCGGACGGCCCCGTCGTGCTGGTCGCCGTACCGCCGGACATCGAAGCACTCCGGCGCGCGGACCCGGGCCGGAGCCAGGCGTGGCGCGTCGCGCTGCGCGAGGTGTTGAGCGACCTGATGGCCGAAGAGGCCAGGGTCGTCGGATTCGATCGTGCCGGCTGGTACGTGGTCTCGAAGGAGCGGTCCTCGTGAAACTCAGTGGTGTGGAACTCCTGCGTGTCCGGATGCCGTTGGTGGCACCGTTCCGGACGTCGTTCGGTACCCAGGACGTACGGGACGTGCTGCTCGTACGGGTGGTGACGGCGACGGGCGAGGGCTGGGGCGAGTGCTGCGCGATGGCGGGCCCCGTCTACTCCTCGGAGTACGTGGACGGCGCCGAGCACGTCCTGCGGAACTTCCTGGTGCCTGCCCTCCTCGCGGCGGACGAGGTCACCGCGCACAAGGTCGCGCCGCTGCTGGCCGCGTACAAGGGCCACCGGATGGCCAAGGCCGCCCTGGAGATGGCCGTCCTGGACGCGGAACTCCGCGCGAGCGGCCAGTCGTTCGCCACGGCGCTCGGATCCACCCGCGACTCCGTGCCCTGCGGTGTGTCGGTCGGCATCATGGACTCCGTTCCCCAGCTCCTGGACGTCGTCGGCGGCTATCTCGACGAGGGTTATGTGCGGATCAAGCTCAAGATTGAACCCGGCTGGGACGTCGCGCCGGTGCGCGCGGTGCGGGAGCGCTTCGGTGACGGTGTACTGCTCCAGGTCGACGCCAACACGGCGTACACCCTGGCCGACGCGCCGCTTCTCGCGCGTCTCGACCCGTTCGGCCTTCTCCTGATCGAACAGCCCCTGGCCGAGGAGGACGTCCTCGGCCACGCCGAACTGGCCCGCCGCATCCGTACGCCCGTCTGCCTGGACGAGTCGATCGTGTCCGCGCGCTCGGCGGCCGACGCGATCAGACTCGGCGCCTGCGCCATCGTGAACATCAAGCCGGGCCGGGTCGGCGGCTATCTGGAGGCCCGGCGGGTACACGACGTGTGCGCCGCCCACGGCATCCCCGTGTGGTGCGGCGGCATGATCGAGACCGGGCTCGGGCGGGCGGCCAATGTGGCGCTTGCCTCGCTGCCCGGGTTCACGCTGCCGGGCGACACCTCGGCGTCCGACCGGTTCTACCGGACCGACATCACAGAGCCCTTCGTACTGAAGGACGGCCACCTGCCGGTGCCCACCGGACCCGGACTCGGAGTCGCCCCCGTCCCCGGTCTGCTGGCCGCCGTCACCACCGCGAAGGCATGGCTCGGATCGTAGGGTGGCGCGCGGGCCCATTCGTACCTCCCGACGAATCACGGGGCCATTTCCGTCGGCCCGTACCAATGCGGCCCGGGGACGGCCGGGCTATTCTCGGGCGATGCTGACACCGGTACCCGGGACGTCCCATACGAGCCTGGCGCGCGTGCTCGAAGACCTCGGGGACGTGCTGCTGGAGCCGATCGCCGGCGGCCGGAGCACGCGTCGGCGGCTCGGCGGAGTGGTCATCCACGATCCGCTCGACGAATCGGAGTTCCCCGCGCGGGCCGTCGTGCTGGGCGTGGGTGTCCACGATCCGGACGACGTCGTACGTCTCCTGCACGACCTCGGCCGCAAGGGCGCGGCGGCGCTCGTCGTCCGGTCCCCGTTCGTCCCGACCGCGGAAGTACGGCGGGCGGCGGGCGCGGCGGGCGTCGCCCTGCTCGGGCTCACCCGTGGCGCCTCGTGGGCGCAGATCGCCGCCATGCTGAGAACCCTGCTGGTGGAGGGCGACATCGGCGACGTGTCGCCGCAGACGCTCGGCGGGATGCCGTCGGGCGATCTGTTCGCGCTGGCCAACGCGGTGGCCGCGCTGCTGGACGCGCCCGTGACCATCGAGGACCGCAGCTCGCGGGTGCTCGCCTTCTCCGGCCGTCAGGACGAGGCCGACCAGTCCCGTGTGGAGACGATCCTGGGCCGCCAGGTGCCGGAGCGGTTCACCCGTGGCCTGGCGCGCGACGGCGTCTTCGAACGGCTCTACCGCGACCACGCTCCCGTCTACGTCGGTCTGATGCACGACGAGACGATGACCGTCCCCCGGGTGGCGCTCGCGGTGCGGGCCGGCGACGAGATCCTCGGCTCGATCTGGGCGGCGGTGCCGGGCCCGCTGTCCGAGGAGCGCACGCAGGCGCTGATCGACGCGGGCAAACTGGTCGCGCTCCATATGCTGCGGCTGCGCGCGGGCGCCGATGTCGAGCGCCGGCTGCGGGCCGACCTGGTGAGCACGGCGCTTGAGGGCGGTACGGGGGCGCCGGAGGCGATCGCCCGGCTCGGGCTCCAGGGGCAGCCCGCGATCGTCCTGGCCCTGGGCCTGTCCGGCGACTCGGAGGAGGATCCGTCGACGGAGGACGATCCTCGCAGGATCACGGACCGCCAGCGGGTCGCGGACGCGCTGGCCATGCATCTGAGCGCGGTCCAGGCGCGCTCGGCCGTGGCGCTCGTGGGCGATGTCGCCTTCGGCATCGTGCCGATGCCGGGGAGCGAGGCGGACTTCCAGGAACGGTCGGTCCGCATCGCCTCGACCTTCCTGGAGCGCACCGGACACCGGGTGGCGGCGGCGATCGGCATCGGCCCGCCGGCCCTCGACGGCACCGGGCTCAGCCGCTCGCGCGACGGCGCGAAGAGGGCACTGCGGGTGCTCCTCACCAACGCGGGAGCCAGGCGGGTCGCCACCGCGGAGGACGTGCACATCGAGGCGCTCATGCTGGACCTCGCCGATCTCGTGGCCTCGCGCGGCGATGTGGCGACCGGGCCCGTCGCCCGCCTGCTCGACTACGACGCCCGGCACCAGTCGCGGCTGGTCCACACGCTGCGGTGCTGGCTGGACGCCTTCGGCGACGTGGCCACGGCGTCGGCGGCGGCGTACGTGCACCCCAACACCTTCCGGTACCGCCTGCGACGGCTCGCGGAGGTCGGCGGGATCAACCTCGAAGACCCGGACGAACGGTTCGCGGCGATGCTGCAACTCCGGCTGCACCCGGGCACGACGCGTCCGGCCACGGGCGGCGAAAGCTAGCGCCCCCCGCGGAAACCCCGGCGAAACCTTGTTGGTCGGGGCCGCCCGAAAACCTCCCGTAGCTTTGTGGAACTCCACGAACCCGTTCCGTCACCGGATGTTCAGGATGGAACACCAACGCGACAGCACCAATCGCCCCGACGCGGCGACGCTGATCGCGAAGGCGGACAGACGGGAGCGTGCGTTTCATGGTCATCGAATCGGAGTCGTCGTCGGAGCTGGTCGAGACGATCAACGGCCGCGCGGCCGAGGTGGGCGTCCAGGTCCGGATGCACGCGGCGGATCTGGACGGCCCCCGGCAGGTGGGCATCGGCGCCGACGAGCCCGTGGTCTCGGCGTCCGTGTTCAAGGTTCCCGTGTCGGTGGAACTGGCCCGCCAGGGCGCGGCCGGCGAACTCGGCCTCGGCGAGCGGATCACCGTACCGCCGGGACCCCCGGAACCCCGTTCGTACGGTCTGGCGACGTTCCGCCATGACGCCACGATGTCCTGGTTCGACCTGGCCGTCCTGATGATCGGCGTCAGTGACAACGTCGCTACCGACCTGATCCTCGGGAAGGTGGGGAAGCCCGCGGTCGCCGAGTCGCTGCGGCGGCCCGGCCTCCCGCACACGGCGGTCCCGCAGAACTGCGCGGAACTGATCCGCGTCCTCGGGGAGGACCTGGCGCACGGCGGGGATCCCGGGACGGGCCACGGGGACGAGGAACGGGCCATGGCGGGGCTGTCACCCGCGCAACTCGCCAGGCTGCGTGTGCTGGTGCCCGAGCGGACCTGCCGTACCACCGCCGCCGAGAGCACCCGGCTGCTCGGCCTGATCTGGCGGGACGAGGCCGCGCCCCCGGCGGCGTGCGCCGATGTACGGCGCTGGCTGGAGTTCCAGGGGGCCGCACCGGCTGCGCTCCGGCTTCCCGGACGACGGCGTCAAGGTCAGCGGCAAGACGGGAACCCTGCCCTCCGTGCGCAATGAGACCGGCGTCGTGGAGTACCCGGACGGCGGCCGGTACGCGGTCGCCGTGTTCACCCGGGCCGACGACGCCCGGTTGATCGTCCCCGAGCGTGACGCCTTCATCGGGTTCGCCGCCGCCCGGGCCGTGGAGTGGCTCCGGCGGTGACCGCCGGATCCGGGGGCGAACGCCGGTTCAGCCGGTGACCGCCCCCGGCGCCCGGACGGTTCGTCCGGCGCGATGAATGTTCTGCCCGTTCTCGTCGTCCTTCACGAATCGGGGGTGACGGCGCGGGTCCTACCATCCCCGAAATCGCCCGTTCTCCCTTCTCCGAGACCACGAGGTGCGCATGTCGAAACTCAACGAACTCGACGCCTGGCTGGAAGAACGCCTCCCCCGGCTGCTGGCCGAACACCACGTCCCCGCCGCGTCAATCGCGGTGTACGCGCACGGTGAGGTCATCACTCGGGCGGCCGGCGTCCTGAACAAGAACACCGGTGTCGAGGCGACCACGGACTCCGTGTTCCAGATCGGCTCGATCACCAAGGTCTGGACGGCCACGCTGGTGATGCAGCTCGTGGACGAGGGCACGGTGGACCTCGACACGCCGGTCCGGACATATCTCCCGGAGTTCGCCCTCGCCGACGGCAAGGCCGCGGCGGAGATCACCGTGCGGCAGCTCCTGTGCCACACCAGCGGATTCGAGGGCGATGTCTTCCCCGACACCGGACGGGGCGACGACGCGGTGAGCAAGCTGATGCCGCTGCTCGCCGACGTGCCCCAACTGTTCGCGCCGGGCGAGATGTTCTCGTACAACAACGCCGCTTACTGCGTGCTCGGCCGTCTCGTCGAGGTGCTGCGGGACAAGCCCTATGACGCGTGCCTGGGAGAGCATCTGATCAAGCCCCTCGGCCTGACGCACGCGGCCCCCTCCCCGTACGAAGCGGTCATGCATCGCGCCGCGACCGGCCACCTCCCCTCTCCGGCGGGCGACGGGCCGGTCCCGGCGCCGGTCTGGGCGCTGGTCCGGTCGAACGCACCCGCCGGTTCGATGCTGGCGATGTCGTCGGGCGACCTGATCACCTTCGCGCGCACGCACATCGACGGCGGCCTGGGCCCGGACGGGACCCGGGTCCTCTCGGCGGAGAGCACGCTCGCCATGCGGCAGAGCCAGGTGAAGGTACCGAAACTCGGGTACATGGGTCCGGCCTGGGGGCTGGGCTGGTCGCTGTTCGACTGGCCGGGCGGCGCGGTCGTCGGCCACGACGGCGGTACGATCGGCCAGTCGGCGTTCCTGCGGGTGGTGCCGGAACACGATGTCGCGGTGGCGCTGCTGACCAACGGCGGCGACACGTTCCCGCTCTTCAGCGGACTCGTCGGACGCGTTCTGCGCGAGCTGGCCGGAGTCGAGATGCCTGCGCTGCCGGTCCCCGGCGCGCGATCGACGCCGGGCGCGCAGGCGGCGGATGCCGGGGCGTCCCGGTTCGTGGGCGCATACGCGTCATCCGTCTTCGACACCGTGATCAGCCAGGACCCCGACGGCCGGCTGTGGGCCGAACGCATCCCCAAGGGCGCGCTCAGCTCAGTGGCCGCGGAAGCACCCGAGAAGGTCGAACTGGTCGCCTACGACGGCGACACACTGATCGCGACGGAGCCGATCCAGGGGTTGCACCTCCCGTACGTCTTCGTCGGCGACGACGGAGAGGGCCACGCGCTGTTCCTGCACACCGGCCGCGCCGACCGGCGGGTGAAGCAGTGAGTGCCGCCCGCGGCACGGCCGCCCGGACGGGGCTGCGGCACACCGTCATGCTGGTCGGCGCCGTGGCACTCACCGCGAGCGCGTGCAGCGGAGGTTCCGGGTCCGGGCAGGGCGCGGACGGGAACCGGCAACTCGCGGACGGCAGGACGTTCACCCAGGCGCTCACGAGCGACCCCGGCACGCTCGATCCGCATATGACGGTCCTGGCAGTCGCTCTCCAGGCCGACAAGTACCTCTACGACTCACTGCTCGGCCTGGCCCCGGACGGCAAGCCGGTGGCGGGACTCGCGGAGAAGTGGGAGGCCACGACGACGAAGGCCGCCTTCACCCTGCGGCCCGGGATCACCTGCGCCAACGGCACGCCCCTGACGGCCGAGGACGTCGCGGCGAACATCAACTTCGTGGGTGATCCGGCGAACAAGTCGCCGATGGCCGGTGTGACCATCGTGCCGGGGACGAAGGCGACGGCCGACGCCGCGACCCGCACCGTCACCGTGACCAGCGGCGCGCCGGACGCCTTCCTGCTCCGTAACGCGGGCAGCCTGGCGATCGTGTGCCCCGCGGGTCTGAAGGACCGATCGCTGCTCGCCAAGGGCGGGGCTGGCACCGGCATGTTCACGCTCACCGAAGCCGTGCCGAACGACCACTACACGCTCACCCGCCGCAAGGACTACACCTGGGGTCCCGGTGAGTGGAAGGCGGACCAGCGGGGGCTGCCCGGCAAGGTGGTCCTGCGCGTCATCCCGAATGCCACAACCGCGTCGAACCTGCTGTTGTCCGGGGAGCTCAGCGCCGCCGCGATCTACGGCCCCGACCAGAAGCGGCTGACCGCCCAGAAGCTGTTCCACGCGGACTACTCCCTGGCAGCGGGTCAGGTGTTCTTCAACCAGGCCCCCGGCCGGGTGGGCAAGGACGAGGAGGTCCGCCGTGCCCTGGCTCAGGCGCTCGATCTGCCGAAGATCGGCAAGGTGCTCACCAGCGGCACCGGCAAGCCCGCCACCGGGCTGGTCACGGCCGAACCCCTCGCCTGCTCCGGCGACGCCGTGACGGGCAACCTGCCCGCCTACGACGTCGGCGCGGCCAAGGCGGCGCTGGACGCGGCCGGCTGGCGCGCGGGCCCGGACGGCGTACGCGTCAAGGACGGCAAGCGGCTCGCCCTCACCACGGTCTACCCGTCCCAGCTCGGCCCGACGGCGGCACCCACCGCCGAGCTGGTGCAGCGGACGTGGAAGGAGATCGGCGCCGACATCACGCTGAAGCCCGTCGACGGTCCGGGCATCAGCCAGGTGCTGTTCGGCACCGGCGACTGGGACATCTCGCTGAACCCGGTGGGGTTCGCGCTGCCGAGCCAGGGGGTGCCGTTCCTGTCGGGGCCGAAGCCGCCGGACGGCACGAACTTCGCACACCTGGAGAACGCCGAGTACACGGCACAGATCCGCAAGGCGGCGGCGCTGACCGGCGAGGCGAGCTGCCCCGCCTGGCTCGCGGCCGAGAAAGCGCTGATCAAGGACGTGGACGTGGTGCCGTACATGGACGCCGTCACACCGGTCTTCGGCAAAGACGCGCGGTTCGAGATCAGCGAGGGCTCCGTCGTCCCGTCGACGATCAGGATGTACGCACGATGACCACCCTGGCCGTGGCACCCGGCCCGCGCGCCGGGGTCCGGGGCACCAGCCCCTGGCTCTCCTTCGCCCGGCGCAGGCTGACACGGTTCCTCGTCTCCCTGTGGGCGCTGGTGACCACGGCGTTCCTGATGATCCAGTTGGTCCCGGGCGATCCGGTCCGGGCCTCGCTGGGCCTGACGGCGCCCGTCGAACTGGTCGAGGCCCGGCGGGAGGCGCTGGGCCTCAACGACCCGGTGTGGGTGCGGTACGGCCACTATCTGGGCGGTCTGTTCACCGGCGACTTCGGGACGTCGATGGGCAGCGGGCAGCCGGTGTCCCAGGTGATCGGGGACCGGCTGCCCGCGACGCTGGAGCTGGCGCTGCCGGCGTTCGCCGTGGTGGCCGTCCTGTCCGTCCCGCTCGGTGTGCTGTTCGCGGTGCTGACCAGGGGCGGCCGGCGGCGCGGCGCCGAGCTGGCGTTCACCTCGGTGAGCGTGTTCCTCGCCGCCGTACCGGAGTTCCTGGTCGCGGTGGGGCTGGTCGCGCTGCTGTCCGTGCGGCTGGGCTGGTTCCCGGTCGCGGGCAGCGACGGCGCCAGCGCGTTCGTGCTGCCCGTGGCGGCGCTGGCGATCGGCCCGGCCGCGGTACTGGCGCGGATCGTGCGGGTGGAGATGCTGTCGGTGCTCGGCGACGACTTCATCCGTACCGCGCGGGCGAAGCGGCTTCCCCGCCGGCTGGTGTACGTACGGCACGCGCTGCCGAACGCGCTGACCGCCGCGCTGACGATCGGCGGGCTGCTGCTCACCTCGATGGTCGCCGGGACGGTCCTGGTGGAGAACGTCTTCGCCTGGCCCGGCCTCGGTTCGACCATCGTGCAGTCGATCCTCCAGAAGGACTACCCGCTGGTGCAGGGCGTCGTGCTGATGTACGGCGTCGGGGTGCTGCTGGTGAATCTGCTGGTCGACGTGGTGCTGGCGCTGCTCGACCCGCGTTCGACGATTCGAGAGAACTGACATGACGGCGACGACGGCGGCAACGGCGGCGGCGGTGCCGGAGAAGACGGGGCGCGGCAGTCCCTGGCTGGCGGCCGTACGAACACCGGTGGGCGCGTGCTCCGCGGTCCTGCTGGCGGCGGTGGTCCTGCTGGCCGTCCTGGCACCGCTCGTGTGGGGCGACCGGGCCGCCACGGTCGACACGAACGCGATCGGCCAGGGCCCGTCCGGGGCGCACCTGCTGGGGACGGACTCCCTCGGCCGCGACATCTTCTACCGGACGCTGGTGGCGACCCGGCTCTCCGTCGGGCTCGCGGTGGTCTCCACCGTGATCGGCGTGACGGCCGGGCTGGTGCTGGGCACGCTTCCTTCGGTGCTGCCGCGCCCGGCGGGCCGGCTGGTGACGGCCGCGGTGAACATCGCCGTGGCGTTCCCCGGTCTGCTGCTGGCGCTGTTCTTCGCCGTCATCTTCGGCGTCGGCACCCGCGGCGCGACGCTCGCGATCGCGTTCGCACTGGCCCCGGGCTTCGCACGGCTGGCGCAGACACTCGCCGCCGGGGTGGTGGGGCGGGACTTCGTCTCCGCCGCGCGGATCGCGGGGGTCGGCCGGTTCCGGCTGCTCGTCCGGCACGTACTGCCCAATATCGGCGAGCCGCTGGTGGTGAACGCGACCATCGGCGCGGGCGCCGCCCTGCTCGCCTTCTCCGGGCTGTCGTTCCTCGGCATCGGCGTGCAGGCGCCCGACTACGACTGGGGGCGGCTGCTCCGGGAGGGCCTGGACGGGATCTATGTGAACCCGGCCGTCGCGCTCGCGCCGGGGGTGGCGGTGGTCCTCGCGGGGCTGGCGTTCAACCTGGTGGGAGAGACCGTCGCGGCGGTCGTCGGGGTGCGTACGCGGTCGGCGAAGGTACGGGACCGGCCGGTGCCGCCCGTCCGTACGGCGGCGGCCGGGGAGACCGGCGACGAGTCGCTGCTGGTGGTGGAGAACCTCCAGGTGGCGTTCCCGGGCCCGGCCGGGTGGACGACGCCGGTGCGCGGGGTGAGCTTCACCGTGCGTGTGGGCGAGGCGATCGGTGTCGTCGGTGAGTCCGGGTCGGGCAAGAGTCTGACCGGGCTGGCCGTGTCGCGGCTGATCGAGGCGCCCGGGGTGGTGACCGCGGACCGGCTCGACTTCGCCGGAACGCCGCTGCTGACGACGTCGGAGCGGGAGCTGCGCCCCCTGCTCGGCACCTCGCTCGCGATGGTGTTCCAGGACCCGATGACCTCCTTCAACCCGACCCGGCGTATCGGGCGGCAACTGGCGGAGGTGTCCGAGCAGCACCAGGGGCTGTCACGGAGCCGGGCGCTGGCCCGCGCGGTCGACCGGCTGCGCGCAGTGCGGATCCCGGCCGCGGAGCGGCGGGCGCGGCAATATCCGCACGAGTTCTCCGGTGGGATGCGGCAGCGCGCGATGATCGGCATGGGACTGATGGGGCAGCCGCGGCTGATCGTCGCCGACGAGCCCACGACGGCCCTGGATGTCACCGTGCAGCGTCAGTTGCTGCGCCTGCTGGCACGGACGAGGGACGCCGAGAACGCGGCGATCCTGCTGATCAGCCACGACATCACGGTTGTCGCGCAGAACTGCGACCGGGTACTGGTGATGTACGCCGGGCGCATCGTGGAGGACCTGCCGACCGCCGATCTGACGTCCGCTCCGCGGCACCCCTACACGCGGGCCCTGCTCGCCGCGACGCTGGAGCTGGACACCGACCGTGACGCGCCGCTGGCGGTGATCCCCGGTCGCCCGCCCGAGCCGTCCGAAGTGCCCGTGGGCTGCGCGTTTGCCGCCCGCTGCCCCCGGGCCGCGGACCGGTGCCTGGCCGAGGACCCGGTGCCGGCGCTCGTCGGGCCGGGGCACCGGGTCGCCTGCTGGCATCCGTACGAGGACACCGGGCGCGAGTCCGGCCGGGAAGCCGTCGCCTCCGGAGGTGCCGAATGAGCGAGCTGGTGTTCGACGACGTGAGTGTGCGGTACGGCGGCAGGCGCGGCGGCCTGACCGCGGTCGACCGCGTCAGCCTGACCGTACCCGCGGGACAGGTGGTCGGACTGGTCGGCGAGTCGGGTTCGGGCAAGTCGACGCTGGCGCGGGCCGCGGTCGGTCTGTCGCCGGTCACTGCCGGCCGGGTACTGCTCGACGGTGTCGACGTACGGCGCCTGCCGCAGAGACGGCCGCTCCAGATGGTGTTCCAGGACCCGTACTCCTCCCTCGATCCGCGCATGAGCGTCGGCGAGTCGATCAGTGAGGCCATGCCGCGCGGCGCACACCCGGGGAGGGCCGGCAGGCGCGCCGAGGTGGCCCGGCTGCTGGAGCTGGTCAACCTGGATCCTGGTCGCGCCGGCATGCTGCCCGGGCAGCTCTCCGGCGGCCAGCGTCAGCGTGTGGCGCTGGCCCGCGCTCTGGCTGGGCAGCCGGAGGTGCTCATCGCCGACGAGATCACATCCGCGCTGGACGTCTCGGTGCAGGGCGCCGTACTCAATCTGGTCCGTTCCGTGCGGCGGCGGCTCGATCTGTCGATGCTGTTCATCTCGCACAACCTCGCCGTGGTCCGCTACATCAGCGATGTGGTCGCCGTCATGTATCTCGGCCGCATCGTCGAAACGGGTCCCGCCGAGCAGGTCCTCACCGACCCTCAGCACCCCTACACGCGGGACCTGCTCGCCGCCGCGCCCTCCATGGGCGCCGACGGCACGGGCGACGACGGCGGCCCCGCCGACATCGAACCGCCCGACCCGCACCACCCGCCCTCGGGCTGCCGCTACCACACCCGCTGCCCGATCGGCCCGCTCACCAACGCGGAGCGGACCGTCTGCGCCACGACCGATCCGGCCGACGGCGCGATCCGCCGTCGCCATCGAGCGGCCTGCCACTTCGCCGAAGGCGACAGCGAACATCCCGGCATATCCGCCATGTCCAAAGGAGACGGTCCGCTATGAGCCGACAGACCCGACGCCAGGGCATCGACGACCTGTACGACTTCAGGATTCCGGAGAAACCCGCGGTCTCACCGGACGGCAGCCGGATCGTCTACGTCCTGCGGGCCGCGGACCGCGCGGCGGACAAGGACACGCTCGCGCTCTGGGAGATCGCCGCCGCGGGCGGCGAGGCCCGGCAGCTCACCCGGGGCACGGCCGACACCGACCCGGCGTGGTCGCCGGACGGCGGCCGGATCGCGTTCCTGCGGGCGCGGGGCTCGGCGCCGCAGCTCTGGGTCCTGCCCGTGGCGGGCGGCGAGGCCGAACAGCTCACCACGCTCCCGCTGGGGGCGGGCACGCCGGTCTGGAGCCCGGACGGCGACCGCATCGCGTTCACGGCGCCGGTCGACCTCCACGCGGCGGACGGTGAGGACGACGCCGCCCGTACCCGCAGGGCGAAGGCCCCGGTGGTGGCCGACCGGCTGGACTTCAAGGGCGACGGCGCCGGGCTGCTGCGTACCGTACGCACCCACGTACACGTCCTCGACCTCGAAACCGGGGAGATCCGTCAGATCACCTCGGGGGACTGGCACGCCGGTCGGCCCGCCTGGTCGCCCGACGGCGGCCTGCTGGCCTTCCCTGGCGCGCCGGACGCCGACGCCGACCTCACCTTCCGGTCGGGCGCCTATGTCGTCGATCTGGCCGAGCGTTCCGCGAAGCCGCGCCCGACCGGCTCGGGCGAGGGGATCGTCGGTGCTGTCGGCTGGACCGCCGACGGCGCGGCGCTCCTCGTCGTCGGCCGCCGGGACACCCGGCTCGGGCACAGCGGCCTGCTGCGGGTACCACTGGACGGGACCGGCACCGTCGACCTGACGGCGGCCCTCAACCGCAATGTGATGCGGGGCGGCCCCGGCTACCCCGGCGGGCTGCCCGCGCAGACCGACGCGGGTCATGTGCTGTTCTGCGCGCGCGACCGGGGGTGCACCCATCTGTACGCCGTCGACCCCGCCGACGGCGTGCCGCGGCTCGTGGCCGGCGGCGCGGGGAACACCGTCTCGGACCTGTCCATCGCGGGCGGCACGGTGGCGGTCGTCCTCGCCACTCCGACGTCGTACGGCGAGATCGCGACCGTGACCCTGTCCCCGACGGTTCCTCCGGCCGGGGAGTCGGCAGAGGCGACGGCCGGGGAGGCTGCCGAGGAGCCGGCCGGGGTGACGGCCGAGGGGACGGTCTCCGTGCTGACGCGGCACGGCGCGAGCGGCGCCGACGTCGAGCTCTTCGTACGCGAGGAGCGCGAGTTCACCATCTCCGACGGCACCGTCGCACAGGGCTGGCTGGTGCGCGACCCCGCGCGCACCGGGCCCCTGCCGCTGCTGCTGGACATCCACGGCGGCCCGCACAACGCCTGGAGCGGTACGGCCGACTCCGCCCACCTGTACCACCAGGTGCTGGCCGCGCGCGGCTGGGCGGTGCTGCTGCTCAACCCGCGCGGCAGCGACGGCTACGGCGAAAAGTTCTTCACCGGAGCGATCGGCGCGTGGGGCGTGGCCGACGCCCCCGACTTCCTGGAGCCGCTGGACCGGCTCGTCGCCGAGGGCGTCGCCGACGCGGAGCGGCTGGCCGTCGCCGGCTACAGCTACGGCGGATACATGACCTGCTATCTGACCAGCCGCGACAACCGCTTCGCCGCGGCCGTCGCGGGCGGGGTGGCAAGTGACCTGACGAGCATGGCGGGCACCTCCGACAGCGGGCACTACCTCGCTGTCGGCGAACTGGGCAGCACACCATGGGCGGCGACGGAGGACTACGCGGCGCAGTCACCGCTCACCCGGGTCGACCAGGTGCGGACACCCACACTGATCGTGCACGGCGCCGACGACATGCGCTGTCCCGTCGGGCAGGCCGAGCAGTGGTTCACCGCACTGCGCGAGCGGGGCGTACCGGCCCGGCTGGTGCTCTACCCCGGCAGTTCGCACCTGGTCATCCTCAACGGGCCGCCCTCGCACCGCGCGGACTACAACCGCCGCGTCGTCGACTGGGTCGAGCAGTACGCGGGTCCGCGCGGGAGCGCACCACGGGTACCCATCGACGCGGCGCACTGGCAGCGCCGGCTGGACGAGCTGTCGCGGCGGTACCGCGTGCCCGGCGCGGCACTGGGCATCCTGCGGCTCGGCGACGGCTCCGGCGGCGGCGCCGACGAGCTGGTACGGGCGAGCCACGGCGTCCTGAACAAGCGCACCGGTGTCGAGGTCACCGACGACTCGCTCTTCCAGATCGGCTCGATCACCAAGGTGTGGACGACGACCGTCGTGATGCAACTGGTCGACGAGGGCCTGCTCGACCTCGACGCGCCCCTCGTGGACGCCCTGCCCGAACTGCGGCTCTCCGACCCGGACGTCACCAAGCGGGTGACCATGCGGCATCTGCTGACCCACACCAGCGGCATCGACGGCGACGTGTTCACCGACACCGGCCGCGGCGACGACTGCCTGGAGCTCTATGCCGACCTCCTCAAGGACGTCGGGCAGAACCACCCTCTGGGCGCGACGTTCTCGTACTGCAACTCCGGATTCACCCTGGCCGGCCGGGTGATCGAGAAACTGACCGGCAAGACCTGGGACGCCGCCCTGCGCGAGCGGCTGTTCATACCGCTCGGCCTGCACCACACGGTCACACTGCCGGAGGAGGCGCTGCTGTTCCGCGCCGCGGTCGGCCATGTCGCGGCGGGCGAGGAGGAGCCACGGCCCGCGCCCGTCTGGGTGCTGCCGCGCACGGCGGGTCCGGCCGGGCTGGTCACCGCAGCGACCGGGGACGTCCTGGCGTTCGCCCGCCTGCACCTGACCGGCGGTCTGGGCCCGGACGGCGAGCGGGTGCTGTCCCGGGCGTCGGCCGACGCGATGGCGGCCCTGCAGACCGACCTGCCCGACAAGCACGGCCTCGGTGACTCGTGGGGCCTCGGCTGGATCCGGTTCGACTGGGACGGCCACCGGGTCGTCGGCCACGACGGCGGCACCATCGGGCAGTCGGCGTTCCTGCGGCTGCTCCCCGAGCAGGGACTCGCGGTCACGCTGCTCACCAATGGCGGGAACCCGCGCGACCTGTACGACGGGCTGTTCCGGGAGATCTTCGCCGAACTGGCCGGAGTCCCCGTACCGCACTCGCTGGAGCCGGCCGCCGAACCGCCCGCCGTCGACGCGACACGGCACCTCGGCGTGTACGAGCGTGCCTCGATGCGCCTGGAGGTGCTCCGCGGCGAGGGCGGACTGCGCATACGCCAGACCATGACCGGTCCGCTCGCCGACCTGCTCCCGGAGCAGAGCCAGGAGTACGACCTGGTGCCGGTCTCCGACACACTCTTCGCGATCCGGGCGCCCGGGACCGAAGGCTGGACCTCGGTGACCTTCTACTCGTTGCCGACCGGAGAACCGTACGTACACCTCGGTGTGCGGGCGACCCCGAAGGTCTCCTGACCTTCGGGGGCCGACCGGTGCGGCACCTGCCGGGGTGGGGCAGGGACCGCCGGCCGGCTCTCCGCCGGCAATGAGGACGGACCGGGCACCCCAGCGGTGCCCGGTCCGTTCTGCTCCGCCGCCGGTACGAGCGAGGCCCTGCTGCTATGGCGCCGGTGTGATGGTGACGTTCCGGTCGAGGATGTCGTCCGGATCCCACTCGGCCTCCAGGCCGCGCAGCCGGGCCAGAACCGGTTCCGGAAAGGCGTCGGACAGACGCGCCGGATCGGTGTCCGTCTCAAAGCCCGGATATGTACGTCCAGTTGCGGATGCAGCCGGGACCAGAGCGCGTTCATACCGGCGACCCGGCCCGGGGCCGCCGCGGCGAGCACCGAGAAGTCCTGCGCACGGGTGCGCCCACGCCAAGAAGTCGTCCACCTGGAGGCCGCTTCTTTTGGCTGCGGAACCGCCAACCGGCGGCAGCCGAAAAGGGACGCGGCTGTACCGGCGAAGACGAGGAAGCGTTCGGCCTCGCGTTCGAGGCGTTCGACGGAACCGCACCGAGTGCAGGGACGGTGGGCGGCTGGATGCTTGGCCCAGCAGGTCCGGCACAGGAGCCCGCCCTCAGGGGGCCGGCCGCTGGTGCGGAAGATCCCGCCGTAGCCGCAGCCGGCGCACAGCCTCCGCGCGCTCCTTGGCGCTGCGGGGCAGGCACTTGGGGGCGTCGGTGGAGTGCCCGCAAGGAGCAGGTGCTGCCGGTCCGGGGATCGCGTCCCGGTCCTCCCGTGCCCACTGGCTGAAGGTGATGGGGCGGATGCCCCACTGCTTCTCCAGGTCGTCCGCCAGCGGTGCGTGATAGCCGATCCGGCTGTCCCACAGTTGGCTGTGCAGCACGCCCGGGGACATGCCGGCGCCCTGGGCCTCGGCCAGTGTGAGGGTGCGGTGGGTGTAGGGGTGGCCGGTCTCCGCGCTGAGCGCGGCGGCGATCTCACCCATGGTCAGGGCCTGCGCGGCCAGCTCGATGCTGTGACGGGTGAACCGCTCCGGGTCGTCGACCGCGGCCACGGCGAAGGCGGCGATATCCCGGACGGAGATGTGCTGGACGCGGGCGTCGCCGGGGCGCGTGGAGTCCAGACGGCCGGAGGGCATTCCCGGATACATGTGCCGCGCCTTGGTCCCCGCGAAGTTCTCCATGAACGCCGCCGGTTGCAGGATCGTCCAGTGGCGGAACCCGGCCGCGCGCACCGTCTCCTCGATCTCCAGGCGCACGCGTGCGTAGGGCTCGTTGCTGTATCCGGTGCCGGGGTCGCCGAAACCCAGGTGTTCGGGGAGGGAGGCGACGGAGGACTGCACAAAGTGGCGCACACCGCTCACCTGAGCCGCCTTGACGAGCAGTCGGCCGTTGCGGGCCTTGCGGCCTCCTCGGGCCCGCCCACGGGGACCGCGAAGACGGCGTCCGCTCCGTGAACCGCGCGGCGGACATCGTCGGAGGCGGTCAGATCGCCGGTCATCACCTGGGCGCCTGCCTAGGCCAGCGCGCGGGCGCCGGGCTTGGCCGGTGCGGAATGCTGGGGGAGGACGGCCCGGCAGCACTCTGGTCTCGGCACCGGTGTGCACGGCCCAGGCCGGATCTCATCCCACCTAGGCAAGATCGGTCGATCTGGCCGGACTGCGGTACGTCTTGGATCCGCCCCCACCGGCGGTGGGTCATGGCCCGCCGCAGCAACGCCCGGCCGACGAGATCGGCCTACTAGCCGCCTCATGTTCATGCCCCCACCGGGACGGCCGTCGACCAACTGGTCAAGGTCGGAGGAAGCCGCTGGTCCACCGAAGCCTGCTTCCAAAGCGCGAAGAACGAGTGCGGCTTGGACCAGTACGAGGTCCGCCGCTACCCGCCCCGGTACTGGCACATCACTCTGGCCATGCTCGCCCACGCCTTCCTCGCCACAGAGAATTGCCAGATCGGGGTATTCGCCGCCTACGCTTCTGCCAGGGGCCGGGCGCTGGTGGACCGCGAGCTCTACCTGCCCAAGTCCTGGACCCAGGATCCCGATCGGTGCCGCGCGGCCCGGATCCCCGAGGAGAAGTCCTTCGCTACCAAACCGGAGCTGGCACGCGTCATGGTTCAGCGGGCGCTGGACTCTGCCCTGCCGATTGCCTGGGTGACCGCGGATGCGGCCTACGGGCAGGAGTGGCACTTCCGGCGGATGCTGGAGGAAGCCGGTGTCGGCTATGTGCTGGCCGTGCCCAAGTCGCAGCAGGTCAAGTCGCCCGCGGGGAGCTGGCGTATCGACCATGTCCTGACCGGCGCCCCGCCCGAGGCGTGGGAGCGAATCTCCTGCGGGGACGGCGCGAAGGGGCCGCGGGTCTACGACTGGGCCGCGGCCAAGCTGCCCACCATCGAGGGCTCAGACCCTGCCCACCACCGATGGGTGCTGGCCCGCCGCAGCCTGGCCCGTCCTGAGGAGGTCGCCTACTACCTCGCGTTCGCCCCGGCTGACACCACCGTCGCGGAGTTGGTCCGGGTGGCCGGCGCCCGGTGGGCCATCGAGGAGTGTTTCCAGGCAGCGAAAAACGAATGCGGCCTGGACCAGTACGAAGTCCGTCGCTACGTCGGCTGGTACCGCCACATCACCCTTGCCATGCTCGCGCACGCCTTCCTGGCAGCCATGACCGCCCACGCTCTCGAAAGGGGGGCCGAAGAAACGGTTCGAGCGGCCTCGTTCCCCTCTCCGTGGCAGAAGTCCGGCGACTCCTGGACCTTGCCCGTCCCTCCGCGGCCCGGCATCGGCCACCCGCGCACCGGCTCCGCTGGTCCCACTGGCGCCGACGCCACCAGGCCATCGCCCGCCACAGCCACTACCAGCGCCGCACGCACCCCGATCGGGTGAGTCACGAACCACCACCACCCTGACGGAGCGCCAGCTCGCTAGACTCTCAAAAGGCACTGTGACCAGGACAAATGGAGAAGTGCAACTGGAGTACTAAGACGGTGTCCTATGTGGTGAGGCGGACGAGTCGTTTGTAGCAGCAGAGGACGGCGGCGAGGCCGAGGAACGCCAGGTAGTTGCGGGGGTGGCGTTCGTAGCGGTGGTTGAGTCTGCGGTAGCCGGTCAGCCACGACATCGTGCGTTCGATCACCCACCTTCGACGTCCCAGTCGTTCGCCGGATTCGATGCCTTTGCGGGCGATGCGGACGCCGACGCGTTTACGGCCAAGCCATTTCCGCAGGTCAGGGACATCGTATGCTTTGTCGGCGTGGAGTTTGCCGGGCTTGTAGTGCCAGCCGTTCTCGGGGTCGTGTCTCGTTTGGAGACCGGCCACCATGGGCTTCAGTCCGTGGCTGTCGTGGGTGCTGGCCGCGGAGACGCCGACGACCAGGGGCAGTCCGGCCGCGTCCGACAGGACGTGCATCTTGGAACCCGGTTTGCCCCGGTCCACGGGCGACGGGCCTGTGAGTTCGCCCCCTTTTTTTGGCCCGCACGTGCGCGGAGTCGAGGACCACGCGGGAGAGGTCGAGCAGACCGCACTCGTCGATACGGTCGATAACAGCCTCGTGCAGCCGCCCCCAGACGCCGGCCCTGGACCAGATCGTGAACCGCCGGTGAGCGGTCGACCTCGAGATCCCGAAGCACGGCGGCAGCGCCCGCCACGCACACCCGCTCACCAGCACATAGACGATCGCCGCGAACAGCGTCTCATCAGGCGTGTCCTGCGTCCCGCCACCCTGTCGCCGGACTTTCGACGGCGGGATCAGCGGCTCCGCAATCTCCCACAGCCCGTCCGGAACAATCCAACTCCACGTACCCCGCCCCATACACAGCCCAACGAACCATCTCCACATAGGACACGGTCTTAACCCCCACATAACAACAGGGGACACAGTCGCTCCGCGTGTGCTTCCTTGCACGCCCCGACCTAAGGAATCGCCGTCATGTCTGCTCCGACCATCCCAACCGACCCACCTATCCAGCCGCCCGCCGGGCCGCAGCCGCGAGCCCCGGTCGCCCCGCAGGGGGCGCCTGTCACCGCCGTGGTGGTGCTCGCGGTCGTGGTGCTGCTCCTGGCGGCGGCAGGCGCCGCGTATCTCGTCTACGCCCATCCCAGTGCGAAAGAGCCCTTGGCGGCGGCCGGGCTTGTGCTGATGGTGCTGCGCCGGTGGTGCTCGCCTCCTTCCGCCGGTGATCTGGAACAGCCGGTGTGGGGCCGTACGTACGGCCCCACACCGGCCTTCTCTGTCGCTCGCCTTCACGATGAGGGGGGTGCGGCCCTCTGGCTACAGCGCGGGTTCGTACTCCACCGGTTCTTCGCAGCCGGCCGCAGCACGGTGCAGCGCTGCCCGCTCCGCCGAGTCGACCGTCAGAGCCCAGCGCAGTTTCGTGGACACCCAGTCCGCCAGGTACATACAGCGAGCGTCGACCCGCGGGGGCAGCCAGGTGCTGGGGTCCTGATCCGCCTTGCTGCGTACGCTTCCCGACGCTGGGCGGACCAGGCGTGGACAACCGGAGCCGACCTGTCCCAGAGCCCCCGGCGGCGGAGCCGAATGGCGGGTCGAGTGCGGGGTACCCGGGGGATGCATGGGCCATGTACAGCGGCGACGAGGGAGATTCCGATGCTGATGGCGCACCCCGCAGTCCTGAGAGGTCTCATCGATCAGTACGAAACACTCTCGGCCCTGCACGCCGAGACCAGCGGCCCCGAAGCACGCCGGCGCATGGACGATGTCTCCTACACCTTGTGCGTGTCGACGGGCACCCGCGACATCGGCGCCGCCCTCGCCGTAGCCCGCCACCAGCTGCCCGATGCCCCCACCGAAGACGACACGCTCGTCCCTCTCTGACACCCGCCACCGCGGACCGGCTGCGCGGCCGTGCTTTGCCAAGGCATGTGACAGAGGTACCGGCGTATGAGGCGCCTGTCGAATCCGGGAGCATCCCTGATCAGGTCCTCCGCGCGGTCCCGCAGATGCCTTCTGATCTCCTGTCTCCGACATGTCCTGGGGCGACCCGGAAACCGGGTCGCCCCAGGACGCATGCCGTGCGGTCAGTCCTTGAAAACGTCCTTGACCTTCTCCTTGGCCTGACGGGCATCCCCCTTGGCCTGCTCCGTGCGGCCCTCGGCGGTGAGACGCTCGTTCCCCGTGAGGCGGCCAGCGGTCTTCTTGGCCTTGCCCTTGGCCTGCTCGGCCCTGGCCTGAGTCTTCTCTTCACTCGACACGGTTATCACTCCAAGCAGTCGAAAAAGCTTACAAAGCGCGTCTGCCCTGGCCCCGGAGATATAGACACGCGGGCTGTGACTGCACAAGGGGACGCGGCCCGCACGGCTTGCCGCCAGTGCGGATAAGAAACGCGTAAATTCGGGTGCATGGGTGCCGGTGGTCGGGGCACACGGCTTTCCGGAGGTTGATAACTATGGTTCCCCTGCTTCTTGTTCTTCTGCTCGCTCTGATTCTCTTCGGTGCCGGTTTCGCGGTGAAGGTCCTGTGGTGGGTCGCGATCGCGGTTCTGGTGCTGTGGCTGATCGGGTTCGTGGCCCGCCCGAAGGGCGGCAGCGGACGCTGGTACCGCTGGTAGACGGGCCTTCCGTCACCCCTGGCGCAGCGGTGGGGCCCGCCCTTTCGGCGGGCCCCACCGCTGCGCCCGAACGTCCCCTGATGGAGCGGGAATTCTCCGGGCACACGCGGTGTGCGGCGGAACGGCAGCCGTGGCGCAGTCGGGAACCGGTTGCCTCCATAGCCCGGCTGCCGTTTTGCCCACCCAAGACTAATTCGCGGGTCCGAATGTGTGGAAGGGTTCTGCGGGGGCAGGCGAATTCTCGCGGCGGGTTCCGCACCCGCCCGATTCCCGAATACGTGAAACCGGGCGGGAAAGCGCCCGCTGGTATCACCACCTGTGAAAGGGGTTGGTCTCAGTGTCCGACAGCATATGGGGCTACCACGAGACGTCCGGCCGCCTGGCCGACAGCGATCTGACGGGCTACAAGGTCGAGGCGACGGACGGCTCCATCGGCGAGGTCGACAAGCACTCCGACAAGGTCGACTCCTCGTACATCGTCGTCGACACCGGCCCGTGGATCTTGGGCAAGGAAGTCCTCCTTCCCGTCGGCACGGTCACCCGTATCGACACCGACGACCGGAAGATCTACGTGGACCGCACCAAGGAACAGATCAAGAACGCTCCCGAGTTCCACCGGGACAAGCACCTCCACAACCCGGCCTACACCGACGAACTGGGCACCTACTACGGCACCGGCGGCACCCCCTTCGACGGCCGACCCCTCTGACGGGGCGGCCCCCCTCGCTGCCCCGTCGCTGCAGCGACGGCGAAAGGCCGCACACGAATACACCTTCCCAAGGCGAGGACCCGACATGAGCGAACACAAGCGCCACACCCCGACACCTCCCTCACAAGCCCCCGGGCGAGGCCGGCGACGACGAAGCCCGACGCGAAGCAGAAGACGCCGTCACCCCGCCACCCCGCCCGGCGAGACAGCCGGCAGGACAACCCCCGACACGGCCCACCGCCACGAGGCGACACCACGCCCCGACACAGACGAGGGAACACAGCCCCCGCCTCGGCCGTTGTGACCGCGTCCCTCTCGCGATGCGGGGACTCCCCCTTCACGCGCAAGCGACGGAAACGGGCCGGGTTCTCCCGCGCCCAATGCCCCCGCCGGTGAAATTCCGGCGGGGGAGGCGAATGAAACCCGCTTCGGCGGTCAGGCGGGCCCGAGGCCGGGAAGGAAACTCCTCCCCTCCACCATGCCCACAAGGAGCCCCTCACGGCGCCGGGTCCCCGGAACTACTCCTGTCGGCGAGAAGTAAAGCGCCGGCTCAAGTACGGGCCGCCGGGCCGGGAACTGTGCGGCGGACGGATCGCGGGGCACACGGCGAACGCCGCCGCTCATGAGAGGGTGGCCCGCGGAAATGAGGACCTGGAGGCGCGGGAGATCATGCCCAAGATAGAGCCCGGGGTCGCCGACGTGCCGGTGTCGGTGCCGAGGCCGGCCCCTCCGGCCGGCACACCCGACATTGAGGCAGCGGTGTGCGTAGTGGACGAAAGCGGGACGATCACCTCGGCAAACGCGCTCGCCCAGCGGCTGCTGGGCAGGAACGCCGCCGATCTCGTCGGCCGGAACGCGCATCAGCTGCTGCACCGTGACCAGCACGGCCAGCCGCTGGCCAGATCCCGGTGCCGGATGATCGAGGCGTTCCTGGCCCGCAAGGCGCAAGCCGGCGTCGGCTGGTTCGAGCGCGGCGACGGATCACTGGTGCATCTCGCCTGGCTCGTCGCGCCGTGCGCCTGCGCGAGTGATCACACGGACACGATGGTCGTCTTCACCGATCCGGACCGCGGCCCGGATCTCACCGAACGGCCGCCCGCGCCCAGCTCAGCGCTGCCGGAGTTGGAGCGGCTGGAGCTGCTGGCCGAGACAACCACGCAGCTGACCTCGACCCTCGACAGTGACGAGGCGCTGCGCAGGCTGGTGCGGCTGGTGGTCCCCAGGATCGCGGACTGGGCGGTGGTCGATCTGATCACGGAGCACGACGAGGTCGAGCGGGTCATCGTAGTGCACCACGAAGAGGGCGCGTTCGTCGCCCGGGAGGACTTGCAGGGCCCGATGCCACCGGTTCCGGAGGACTCCCCGATGCCGCTGTCACGGGCGCTGCGCGGCGCGGCCTCCACGCTGGTGACACCGGAGACGTACCACGGGCCACCGGACTCCGGTATCGCCATCGAGCAGCGACGCCTCTTCGAAGCCACCGGCATGGACTCGGCGGCGATCGCACCGATACGAGGAGTGCGCGACGTACTCGGCGCACTGACCCTGGGCCGGTCAGGACACCGTGAACCGCTGACCGCCGCCGACCTGTCGCTGCTGGAGGACCTCACCCGCCGCACCGGCCTCGCCCTGGACAACGCCCGGCTCTACCAGCGCCAGCGCAAAGTCGCCGAGACCATGCAGCGTCACCTGCTGCCGCAGCTGCCCTCGGTGCCGGGCCTTCAGATGGCCGCGCGTTACCTGCCCGCGCCCGACGACTCACAGGTCGGCGGAGACTGGTACGACGCCTTCACCGTCGCCGACGGAACCACAGCCGTCGCGATCGGCGACGTGGTCGGCCACGACCTGGACGCCGCCGCGGGCATGGCCCAGGCCCGCAGCATGCTCCGCGCCTACGCGTGGACACGCCACGAGCCGCCCAGCGCGATCGTGCACCGGCTGGACGGATCGCTCACCCACCTCACCAGCGTACCCATGGCGACGCTGGTCTTCGGAAAGGTGAAGCGGACCGCCGCCGGAACCTGGCATCTGACCTGGACGAACGCCGGCCACCCGCCACCGCTGCTCATCACCCACGACGGCCAGGCCCGCTACCTCACCGACGGACACGGGCTGCTGCTGGGCGCCAGCCCGGCGGGGCCCGCACGCGACGACGCGAGCATAATGCTCCCGCCCCGGTCGACACTCGTCCTCTACACCGACGGACTCGTCGAGACCCGCGACCGCCCGATCGACGTCGGCCTGGAACAGCTGAGCAGACACGCCGCCTCGCTGGCCCATCGGCCCCTGGCCGCCTTCACCGATCTGCTTCTGGAACGCCTCAGACCCATCAGTGAGAGGAACGACGACGACATCGCTATCCTGACCCTGCGTACACCCGAGCAGGACGCGACGCCGCCGGATGCCTGACAGGCGCCCTCCGCACGTCGGCGGCATGCGGAGGGCGCCCGGCTCAGTCGTCGGTGCTGCCGTGGTGGCCGCCGTCCCGGTGCCGCCCGCCCGGGAGCATCTCCTGCGTCTTGGCCTTGAGGACCTGCTTGACCATGGAGCCGCGATCGCTGTCACCGAGCACGACGGCGGAAACCGCGCGGCCTCGATCTGGTCCAGCTCGGCGTGGGGCAGGACCGGCGGTACGGCGGGGTCGGTCCGGAAGCCGATCCGGTCCAGGCGTCCGCAGCCCGTACGCCGTCGGCCCCGGCCTGGATCGCTCGGGGTGGGGGCTGTGTCGTGTCGGGATGCGGGTGTGACCATGCTCGCCGTGCAGGAACTGCTGGAGCATCGCCGAGTGGGCCGCGACCCCGTCCGCCCCGGCGCACCGTCATCGCCAAGGAGGAGAACCGTGCTGGAGCTGGCCGCCACCGGCCGGCCCGCTCGAAGCCGTCGCCCTGCCTGCCGTCGAGGACGCCAGCGCCGACGGCTACGCGATCGTGCTGCACCGCCTCATCCAGACTGACGGCCGCCTGGACCGCCGACGTCCCCGCCGCCCTGGCCCGGGCGGAGCTCCGCGGCCTGTACGCGGCGATCGCCGAGCTCCCGCCCCGCCAGGAGAACCCGCCGACTGACCTCGCCAGGACTGCGTCCCCGGCCAGTGGCCCGTCTCCGGGGTGCGTTCCCGTGCGACTACACGGGGTGCGCGGCGGACGCAGACAAACGGGCCCCTGGAAGCGCTACCCCAGCCCCGCGGCTGCATCGGTGAGTCCGGATTCACCCGATTTGTGGGCACCGACAAGGAATTTGCCATGGTTCAACCAATGTTGACTAGAACAGGGCTATTCAGATGGGCGTGCCGGTTCTTACCTTCGGTGGAGCGCCGGAAGCACCGGCGCGTTTCACAGGGGGAATCGTTCACGCACGCCCCGTACCGTGGCCGCCGCCTTAGCGGCCGGCGAGCTCAGCGCCGCGTCCGCGTCCACTGCGGCAGCCGGGCCTCAGACGGCCCAGTCCTGCTACGGCAGCGCGAAGTCCTACTCCAAGCCGGCGGGCGATCGGTGGGTCCCGAACAACGGATCCACTTCGTTCCTGACGACGAGCAACTGCAACGACATCAACATCAAGCCCAACACGACCACCACGATCGCGGTCTGTTTCCTTCCGTCCTCCGGCGGCTGGTCCTGCCAGACTTCGTTCAAGACCGCCCCGGCGGGCCAGTGGACTGTGGTCGCCACCGACGTCTTGGACAACACCCGCTTCATCTTCGACTTCGGTCACACCTCGGCGAACACCGGAGTCTGGGCCGGCTGACCACCGACCGCCGTACGCGCAACGCGAGCTCGGACCGCATCGGTCCGGGCTCGCCAACGTTTGCCCCGGTTTCGGAAGCTCAGCCAAGACGGTGTCCATGTAGTGAGTAGGAACGCCGCCCCCGCAACTACCTGGCCTTCCCCGGCCTCGCCGCCGCCCTCTGCTGCTACAAACGACTCCTCCGCCTCACCACATAGGACACCGCCTAAGCGCACAGGCTATGGAGATCGCCCCCGGCTTCGATCTGGTCACCCTCCAACTGCCGGCGTTCCAACCCGAGCAGCTTCAGTAGGTCAGCAGTCACAACTCGGTAGGCGTTCCCGAGCCGAAGCACCCTGACCGGGTACACCCCCTGCTTGGCGAGCCCGTACCCGGTGGATCGTCCGATCATCAGCGCCCGGTTCGAGGTGTCGAGGTCGATCACCGCCGGGAGAGCTAGTAGCCCGTCGCTCGTCAGCCCTCGCGGCTCGCGGGAAGAAGCAGGTGCAGTCACGACAACCCCTAGCGTTGACCATTGGTGTTTCCATGCCGCCATAGATGTACCACGTAGTTGCAGCGGCCTCTTTTTCGAGCTTAAAGTGTCGCCATGACACCAAATCAATGGCCGACAGCGTTCACCGCTCGGGTCGCCCAAGCAATGCGGGAGGCGCGGAAGGTAGCCGGCCTCACCATGGCCGAGGTCGCGCAGGGCTGCGCCGACCGCGGCCTGCCTGAGATCAGCGAGCACTCCATGAAGAACCTGGAATCCGGCCGCAAGGCGAGTCTCACCATCGCGGACTTCGTGGTGCTGGCCGACGTCCTGGGCGCCCCCCCAGTGACCCTCCTCTTTCCCCTCGGGGCCTCCTCCACCGTGGAGGTCCTCCCGGGACGCGAGGAGTCCACATGGGACACGCTCGCGTGGTTCACCGGCGAGACGCCCTTGCACCAGCCTGCCCCCGAAGGCACACCCCGCGAGGTCCTCGACACCTTCCGGAACCACAGCTACCTGGTAGCCGCCGCAAGGACGTCCACCGCATTGGCCACGGAGAGACGCCGCCAGGCCAGCACCACCCTGGACCGGTCACGCCGGGCCGCTCTCCTGGAACGGGCCAGCGGCTACGAGGAGCACGCATTCGAAGACTGCGCCGAACTGCGGGCCTTCCGCGAACGCATGCGTGACCGCGACCTGGTACCGCCTGCGCTCCCCGCTGAACTGGCGCATGTCGACGACCCCGAGAACCAATCCGAGGACAACGAGTGAAGAAGGGCACGGTCTCCAGGCGCTGCGCCTGCCGCAACCCAGCCACGGGCAAGCCGTACGGGACGGCATGTCCGAAGGCATCCAACACCCGGCACGGCCTCTGGTACGTCATTCAGGAGCTTGTCCCCCGGCAGGACGGCACCCGCCACCGTTACCGCCGGGGCGGGTTCGAAACCGCGACCGACGCGAAGAATGAGCTGTCCAAAGTCGCGGCGCTCATGGCGATACCTGACGAGGACGACCCGGCCGGCCAACTCGTCATCAATGATCTCCTCGAAGCCTGCGCGGCGGCCAAGGAGCCCCTGCCGGATTACGATGAGATTCTGCGTCGCTTCAAGACCGGCCAGACGCTCAATTCGAAAACGACCGTCGGAGACTGGCTCGACACCTGGCTCGCCGGGCGCAAGCGTCTTCGCGTCACCGGCTACAAGCGCTACGCCTGCGACGTCCGCGTCCACCTCAAGCCCCATCTGGGCAGCATCCGGCTGGACAAGCTGAGGGTCCACCACCTGAACGCGATGTTCGACGCGATCAACGAGCGCAACATCGAGATCCAGGAACAGAACACCCAGCGCAAGGCGCTCCAGGCCGAACTCAACGCGACCCCGAACAAGGGCGCCGAGAACCGGGCCCGCAGGGCATCGCTCAGGGCCCAGCTCGACTCCATGCCCGCGTTCCGCCGGATCACCGGCCTCAACACCCAGCCGCACATCAGGGCCACGCTCAGGGCCGCCCTGAACGTGGCCATCGCCCAGCAGGTGATGTCCCCCTTCAACCCCGCCGAGCACGTCGAACTCCTTCCCGGCACCAAACCGAAGGCCCTCATCTGGACCGACGAACGCATCGCCCGCTGGCAAGAGACCGGCGAGAAGCCCTCGCCCGTCATGGTCTGGACCCCCGAGCAGGCTGGCACCTTCCTTGACTTCGTCGCGCAGGATCGCCTCTACATGCTCTGGCGGATCATCGCCTTCCGGGGTACGCGCCGGGGCGAAAGCTGCGGCGTCCGCTGGGAGGACCACTCCGCCAAGGCCCGCTCACTGGCCATCGCCACGCAGCTCATCCAAGACGGCTGGGACGTCCACGAGGGCGCTCCCAAGACCGACAGCGGCTTCCGCCTCATAGCCCTCGACGACGAGACCAACGAGGTGCTTCTCTCGCACAAGGCACGCCAGCAGCGGGAGCGGGAGGCGTGGGGCGAGGGCTGGCAGGACACCGGGCGCATCTTCACCCAGGAGGACGGCTCCCTTCTCCACCCCGGCAAGGTCAGCGACCTCTTCGAGCGTCTGGTCACCGCCGCCGGCCTGCCGCCGATCCGGCTTCACGATCTCCGGCACGTCGCCGCCACGCTCATGCTCGCGGCGGGAGTGGACATCAAGGTCGTCAGCGAGACACTCGGCCACTCCGACACCCGCATCACTCGCGACATCTACCAGGCGGTCCTGGACGACCTCGCACACGACGCAGCCGAGAAGGTCGTCCAACTCGTGCCCCGCACGCGCTCCCACCCGACCGCAGTTCCGGACAAGCAGCCAGTCGACGCGTCCCGTGCCCTGCCGAGGATGCACCCTCCAAAGCGCCCCTCGGTCAGGGAAGAGAAGGGCACCGCCTGACAACTATGCGACAAGGGGCTCCGGTCAGCGGGTATCTGACTGGAGCCCCTCGGCGTTTCCCCACCGCGCTGTCGAACACCTCTCTGTCCGGCCCCTGCAATCCGCTTCGGGGGCTCAGCGCCACTCACCTGGCGGTCAACACGACAGCGTCGTCGCCCTCGCGATGCAACCGCACAGAGCGCCACACCGATTTGGGGGTATCGCACAAACCTGCTGCCTACGCGCCGAACTGCTGCTCACCAGCGCTGGCCACACCCGTGCAGCGGCTCTGCAGAAATGGCCGCACCTCGGCCGCACATCGCCGTCTGCAGGCTCCCGAGCCCTCCGTCGTTCCCGAGGAAGGATCACGGAAAGGCAAAAGGCCCAGGTCAGCGAGTATCTGACCTGGGCCTCTTTGGAGCCGCCTTCGGGATTCGAACCCGAGACCTACGCATTACGAGCGCTTGCAAGATCATCCCAGACGGTGTCGCGTGATGCCGCAGCATCTCGTTTCCGCTGCTCAGGAGGATTCAGCCACGATTCGCGTGACACTGTGTCCGCCCGAATGCCAGCGGGTCCGCTCACGCAGCGCTCACGCAAGTTAGGCCCGCAGGGCCCCTCTCTTCCTCGCCGCCAGGGCTGGAGACGAGGAAGAGAGTCAAACGATTGAAGCGGGACGCTGCTTCTCAGCCGATTAGTTCGGTGACCAGTTGATCCAGTTCTTCGGCGTCGGTAGAGCTGAGGAGAAAGTCGCGCAGGGCTCGGCGGATCTGGATGTAGCTCTTGCCGCCCTCGAACTTCAGCTCCGCGATCCGCCGTGCCTCCAGCTCACCGATCTCCGCGATTCGTGCGTGCTTGACGTCGACCGGGTCGAAGTCCGGGATGGGCAGCTCCCATACGGCCTTGTCGATATGCCGTTCGTCCTTGCCGTAGGACATCAACGGGCGCACGGCTTCGGTGAGGCGTGGGGTATTGAGTAGCGCAAGGAGGTACATGCCCTCCTGCCGGGTGGCGACCGTAGCCCAGTACAGCGCGTGCTCAATAACTGCGTTCGGATCGTCCACCAGCGCGGCGGACATGTGCATTCCAGAGGCACCGTAGACCACGCGTAGAGGCGCGCCGGGAAGCTGCTCGGTCAGCTTCTTCCGGAAGTTGAGCTGTTCGGCCAGGGAAAGCCGGGCACTGGAGCGGTTGTCATCCCAGAGTCGTTCGGCGTCGCGCCACCATTTCGCCAGGTCCGGGTATCGGTCGAGGTGGTCATGCTCACCATCCATGATGGTATTCGTCCCCTCGATGGGCAGGACGACCTTGTCGGCACCGATGATCCTGTAGGGAACGACGTGCTCCCCGAGCAAGATGGGCCGAACGAATTGCTTCTCGACCGTTCCTTCCCGGTCGGAGAGTTCCTTCCAAGGCTTCTTCTCCATAGCGCTGCGCTGTGAGCGGACCGAGACACGACCGCCGCCGAGCCCGAGGGGACTGGCAGCCTGTTCCTGGACGAAAAAGAGGACCTTGGGAACGACGGTAGCCCCCTGCCCAAACCGGTCCCGGTACGGCGAACTGATCAGCCCGTCCTTGGGGTAGCGCAGCTCACCTGCCTTCCGGGTGATCCAGCCCCTGGCGCGTTCCCAACGAGCGGCGCTCTTGGCGATCTTCCCCGTCCAGATTTCAGTCTGCTTAGGCAGAGCGACGGCGCTGTTGCCCTGCTGACCGATGGCGAGCGAGCGGCGGCGACCGAAGATGACGGCGGCAGCACGGGGGAAGAAGTGCGGACGTAGCCGACGCAGGTCCCAGGAGCCGGTGAAGTTGACCTTGACGGGGTGGTCGGGGTCGCTCCATTCTCCGCTGCGGAAGCCGGTCCAGTAGGGACGATCCAGCACGGGATTGGGGACGACGAAGGCGAAAGAACCGCCATCCCGTAGGTACTGCTGGACAGCGCGAGCGATGAACAGGCCAGAAAGATCCTGATGGGTAGCGACCTCAAAGCCCTTCCACAGGCCGCGGGCCTGCATCATCTCCTTGAAGGTCGTCTGCATGTCGCTCGGCATGTGCCGGTAGGAAAGCCACGGCGGATTGCCGACGAGGACGTCAACACGGTTCTCGGCGCGGGACAGCCACATGGGGCGGGCCAGGTTGCGAACGTAGTAGGACCAAATGTGGTTGCGGCCCTCGTCGACCAAGTCACACAGGACACGGAAGTTGTCCGTCAGCTCTTCCCGGTCGTCCACGCCGGAGACCCCGTGTCGGTTGAAGAGGGCGCTGAGGGAGGGCAACTTGCCTTCAGCTCGGTGCGGGTCAGCTGCCTTGTCAGCGAGCTCGTTGACGATCGAGTCAAAGCGGCTGGCATCTTGCAACAAGGCTTCGGAGAAGCGAAGTTCGTTGGTGAAGAGCTGGTTGCCCGTGCCGGTCTGGATGACGAGGTGGCCATGGTCGATGAGGTCAGTGCGCTGGTCCCACTGGAGGCTGTCGCCCAGGTAGACGGGGACGCTTATCGGGCCGCGCTCCTCAGAGGTAAGCGTTTCGCGGCCGATAGCGAGGAGATAGGTGACGCGGGCAAGGGCTACGGCGACAGGGTGGAGATCGATGCCTGCAACATGGTCGTGGAGCCCGTCCAGCGCCTCTCTCAGCGGCAGTCCGTTGTCCCGCGCGGCCGCCAGATAGCGGCGGACGCCGTGGAAGAGGAACGTGCCGGAACCACACGACGGGTCCATGATCCGCAGGTTCAGCGGATCGGGGACCGCCTCGGCCACCGTCGCTTCCGCCAACCAGTCTGGCGTGTAGTACTCGCCCTGCTTCTTGCGGGTCTCCGCGGCGATGACCGACTCGTACAGAACCTTCAGTACGTCATGCTCGACCCTTGACCAGTCGAAGCCTGCGAGGCGACGAGACAGGTCTTGGACAAATCCCTCGCCGCCCTCAATCTCAAGCGGCCAGCCGAAGAAGTCCGACTCGACCACACCCGAGATCCGTGCCTGTGTGAACAGCTGACCGTTGACTAGCGAGGCTGGCGGGGTGTCCTTCACGTCGATGCCCATCACCGCGTGGGCGATGATCGAGGCGGTATTCACGAGGAGCGTGTGCTCGATGAACAGATCGTCGCTGTCCTCGAACTGAGCGCCCAGGGCACTGCGCAGCAGCCGTGACCACAGATCGCGCTTCAGCTGGACGGTCGGCAGACTCTTGTTTTCCTCGTACAACGCGGCCAGTACCGTCTTGTCGATGGAGTGGGCGACGCTGTCCGCTCCAAGGCGGGTTGCGATGGCGTCCGGCGTGGGTGCCGCGCCCTCGGACGTCGCCAGGACACCTTCGAGCCACCGGACCAGGTCCAGCGCCTTGACGTTGCGCTCCCGCGCATCGAAATGGCTAACCTCGTTCAGCTCGTTGTTGACCAGCGTGTAAGCACGCCAGTCAGCGCCGTCGGTGAGGATGCCGACGTGCCGCCGCTCACGTTGCTCGGTACGGGCCCGCACATACTTCGCCAGTTGCGGGACCGCGTCCTTGCGAATCTTTGGGCGGCTAATGTCCTTCTTGACCTCTATTACGGTCGCGCCCATCTCAATGTCAATGCGGTGACCAGTGCCGCCACCCACCTGCGCTTCCAGCACGGGAGTCAAAAGATCCTGCTCGCCGAGATTGAGGTCCGCATCCAGCAGGAACTGGCGAATGTCTGCCTGCAGTGTCGCTTCGGCGCGGACAGCCTTGCGCTCGATGACCCGCTTGAACACGGTTTCAAGCGCAGTAGGCGAAGGAGGGACTGAGAGCGTCACGGCGAGAGCTCCAGGAGCGTCAAGGTGTGTAGGGCAGCGAAGGGACGTCTGGTCCCGTTGGCCATTGTTGTGCAGGTGGTACGAGCCAGCACAGTCTTTGCTGGGCGGAGCCGCGCTGTCACCCTGGTTCAGCACGCTTCTCACGGCTCGTCGGCCTGCAGCACGCTGCTGCAGCGCTCATCCGCGTTGAAACGACCACCATCGAAGAGGTTGAAGGACCTCGTCCCCTTCTCCCGAGTTTGTGCCCGGTCCACGACGAGTGGGCAGCCGATGGCCGGCATGACAGCCAGGTCCCCATGGACCTCGCACATGCTGGCTTGTAGAAAGACTCACCCTGCTCGACGTATCCGGCGGGGATGCGCGGATATGGCGGCAGTCGTGCACATGAGGGCCCTGTAAGCAGCACTCGGTCGACGCCATCGAAGAAAAATACACCCGCTACCGCGCGGTGGGCCATCTACGCTTCGTGCTCGTTCTCGGTGACGGACTCTAGCCTCCGACGGTGCCGAGCCTGCGTGCCGTGTCTGCCACGGACTGGGACGTCCGGAAAACGTCGGCACTGAGGTAGGTGGAGTGACCAGGGCGGGTGTCCGGCGTCGGTACCCTGGAGCGCATGTCTACTGCCCCGGTTCGCGTTCGTTTCGCCCCGTCTCCGACCGGCATGTTCCATGTTGGTGGTGCGCGGTCCGCTCTCTATAACTGGGCCGTGGCACGACAGTCCGGCGGCACGTTCGTCCTCCGGATCGAGGACACCGACGCGGCCCGGAACAAGCCGGAGTGGATCGACGGGATCATCAGCGCGCTCGCGGCGATCGGCATCCACGGTGAGGACGCGGCCTTCGAGGGGCCGTACTTCCAGTCGCACAACGCCGACCGGCACAGGGAAGCGGGCCTGCAGCTCTTCGCGGCCGGGCGGGCGTACTACTGCGACTGCACCCGGGAGCAGTTGAAGGAGCGCACGGGGTCGGAGCATCTCGGGTACGACGGGTTCTGCCGGGAGCGGGGGCTGGCCTTCGAGGAGGGGCGGGCGCTGCGGTTCCGGACGCCGGACGAGGGTGAGACCGTGGTGCTCGACCTGGTCCGCGGCGAGCCGGCGTTCCCGAACAGCGCGATCGAGGACTTTGTGATCGCCCGTGGCGACGGGTCTCCGGTCTTCTTGATCGCCAACGTGGTTGATGACCTGGACGAGGGAATCACGCAGGTCATCCGGGGCGAGGAGCACCTGTCGAACACGCCGAAGCAGCAGCTGCTGTGGGAGGCGCTCGGCGCCCAGCCGCCGGTGTGGGCGCACCTGCCGGTGATCGTGAACGAGAAGCGGCAGAAGCTTTCGAAGCGCCGCGACAAGGTCGCTCTGGAGGACTACCTCGCGGAGGGCTTCCTGCCCGAGGCGATGGTGAACTACCTCATGCTTCTGGGCTGGGGCCCCGGCGGCGACCGGGAGATCATGCCGTACGAGGAGCTGGAGCAGCTCTTCCGCATCGAGGACGTCAACACCGCGCCGGCCTTCTTCGACGTGAAGAAGCTGACGGCGTTCAACGGCGACTACATCCGCGCGCTGTCCCCCGAGCAGTTCGCCAATGCCTGCACGCCGTGGCTCGTCGCCCCGTATGCGCCATGGGCCCCGGAGGCGTTCGACAAGGACCTCTTCGAGGTGGCCGCCTCGCTGGCCCAGACCCGACTGGCGCTGCTGTCGGAGATCACCAGCTACGTGGACTTCCTGTTCCTTGACGAGCCGGTCGAGGACGAGGCGTCATGGAACAAGGCGATGAAGGCCGGTGCCGACGACATCCTGTCCGACGCCCGTGCCGAGCTGGCCACCGTCGCGGACTGGAAGGCGGACGATCTGAAGGGCGTTCTGCTTGCCGTCGGCGAGAAGCATGGCCTCAAGCTGGGCAAGGCCCAGGCGCCCATCCGGGTCGCGGTCACTGGCCGGACAATCGGACTCCCGCTGTTCGAGTCCATGGAGCTGCTCGGCCGGGACCGTGTGCTGGCCCGTCTGGACGCGGCGGCCAAGAAGCTGGCCGCCGCGCAGGCGTAGCCGCCGGTCAGGCGACCTTCGCGAGAAGGTCGCCCCAGGCGTTGCCGAAGTAGTTCAGATCGAACCGGGCCAGCGCCTCGTACGCGGCCTTGGCCTCGGTCTTGCGCGCTGCCGCGCGTTCCCGGACCTGCGTTGGCAGGCGGCCGAGGTCCGGGGCCGACTGGCCGGTCAGTGCGGCAAGGTCGCCCAGACCCGCCACCGGGCGGATCAGGCAGGGCAGGCCGAGCAGTAGGGCTTCGGCCGCGCAGCGGCTCCAGCCCTCCCGCATCCGGGGGAGGAAGACGCCGACGTCGCAGGCGCGCAGCAGCCGCAGGTACCGCTCGCGCTCCACGTCGAAGTGGGCGCCGTCGAAGCCGATGGTGTTGCTGCCGCTGGTGATCACCCGTATCCCCTGAGTTTCGACCAGAGCTGCCGAGACCTCCTCGGTGCCCTTCCAGTGCACGGCCTTGCCCGCGTACACGCCGATCATGTTCGGGGCCAGACCGAATTCGTTGCGGCATTCGGTTCGGTCGAAGCCGCGGGCCCGCTCGACCTCGGTCATGTCGAAGGCGTTGTAGATCACCCGCACGTTGTCGACGCCTCGGGCCCGGAGGAAGTCCGCCCAGTACGGGGCTACACAGACCACGGCGGCGCACTGGGGCAGGACTCGGAACAGGTGCTCCCAGAGCATGGCCTCGACGGGAGCGGAGTCGTGCTGCAGCGGCTCGTAGTGGTGGAGGAGGAACACCGTGCGGGCCCGCATCTCCGGCGTGAAGAGCAGCAAGCTCAGGTCGTCCCACACGAAGGTGCCGGTGGTGCCGTCCAGCGCTCGGACCGTCGGGGCCAGGCGGGCGAGGTGGCGGAGCTTGCGCCAGCGGCGGACGCGATAGGTGCGCTTGTGGTCCGGGACCGTGCGCCACTCCACGTCGTCGGCCGTCGCCTCGTGAAGCATCCGCAGGTAGACCCGGCCGCCGGTCCGGCCGACCGGCTCCATCGAGTAGACGACCCGCTTCACGGACGTACCTCCTGTTGGCGTTGGACGTACTCGGCGTGGAGCAGCGCGCGCATGGCCGCCAGGTGGGGGCTGAGGCCGCGGGCGGCGTCGGCGAGCGGGAGGTAGAAGTCCTCCAGGCTCTGGAGGAATCGCCGACGCCTGTCGACGTTGGGCGAGGCAGCGAGATCGCGCAGGTTGTGGAGGCGGTCGGCGAGCCGGACAAGGAGGTCCTCGGATGGGAGCGCGGCCTGCTTGAAGCGCCAGCTGGTTTCGTCGCCAACGGCCTTGGGACGCTGTTCGAGGCGGTGGTCGGCCGTCATGGCACGCAGGCGAGCGGTGAACCGGGCGCCGAGGTGCTGGACGAGTAGTGGCTCCGATTCGGGAGCCACTTCCAGGGCGTCGTGGAGGAGGGCGAGGATGAGAGTCTCGGGGTGGCTGACCCTGATCTCCGTACGCAAGAGCGTGACGACGGCCAGCGGGTGCTCCAGGTACGGGGTGCCCTGATCGCGGGTGTGTCCGTCGTGGACGGTGAGGGCGAGGGTGCCGGCAACGCGGGCGCGGGACTGTTCGTCCGTGCCCCACGAGGCGGCGCCGAGGGCGGTCAGGACGTGGTCCAGGTCGATGGGGTTCATCCGCCTCACCTCGTACGGAGGGCCGTGGCACGGGGGTCGGACACGTGGTCGGCGAGCAGCAGGGTGTCCCCGACCGCGAGGGCGTCAAGGCCCAGGTCCGCCGTCGCCGCCACGGCTTGCTCGGCGGTCCGCAGGATCGGGGTGCCCTTTCGGTTGAACGAGGTGTTCAGCAGCAGCGGCAGTCCGGCGCGCTCGTGGAACTGCTCCAGGAGTTCACGCAGGCCCAGGTGGTCCGCGGCGACGGACTGGACGCGGGCGGTGCCGTCGTGATGGGTGACCGCGGCGATGCGGTCCGCTCGGCATCGGCGGACGTGGGCGACCCGGTTCATGAAGGGGTCGCCGGCCGACATGAACCACTCCGTGGCGTGCTCGGCGAGGACGGCCGGGGCGAAGGGGCGATACGAGGCTCGCTTCTTGATCGCGTTGAGGCGGTCTCGCGTGGCGGCGTGGCCGGGGTGGGTGAGGATCGAGCGGTGGCCGAGGGCTCGTGGCCCGAATTCGAGTTGCCCCTGCACCCAGCCGACGATGTGGTGTTCCGCGAGCAGCGCGGCAACCGTGGGGGCCACTGTCTGCCCGAGGTCGGTCAACGCGCGGTATCCGGTCGGCACCGCCGTCGGCGGCAGGGCGCCCGGCCGTGGGCCCCAGGCCGCGTCGGTCGGCACGGGGAGGAGCCCCTGCCCGAGCTGGTAGTGCCAGCCGTACAGCGCGGCGCCGACGGCGGTGCCCGCGTCGTGCGGGGCTGGGGCCACGAACAGGGTGTCGAAGCCGCTTTCGGCTGCCAGCTGACCGTTGAGGTGGGAGTTCAGGGCGCACCCGCCCGAGAACACCAACGTCGAGGCCCTGGTGAGCCGTTGCAGGTGGCGGGCGATGTGGACGACCGATTCGGCGAAGACCTCCTGGACGGCGGCGGCCAGGTCGGCCCGCTCGTCTTCGGGCTGCTCCGTGACGTTGTCAGCGGTCCAGGCCCGGCTACCGAGCAGCAGCGGTGTGCTGCTGTCCGCCGAGCCCCAGGGGTGATTGATGCGGACCTCGCCGTCGTCGCCGAGCCGGATCAGCTCGCGGATCTGGGCTCCGTAGCGCTGGGGATCGCCGAAGGCCGCGAGCGCCATCATGCTGCCTTCGGGCTCGTCGCCGGGCGGGATCACCCGCCGCGCGAGATTCCGGTAGAAGTGCCCAAGCGAGGAGTGGACGCGCCGAGGTCCGGCCGGGCTGGGGAGAACGGTCGGCATGCCCTGGTGGAGGCGGTCGATGCGATCGGGCCGCAGGTCGTACCCGGTGATGCGCTCGCGGCCAGGGCCGAAGTCGGAGCCGAGGGAGGAGCCGCCGGCGTCGATGACGAGGCCCGCCGCGTGCTCGTGGCCGGAGAGCAGGTAGCCGGAGAGCACGTGGGCCGTGTGGTGGGAGAGGAGGCGGAGATGTTCGCCGAGCGGGGCGGGCAGGAGGGCGGCGAGTTCGTCGCGCTCCTCGGCCAGCCACCAACCGGCGGCGGGGTTGGGGCGCATGGACGCGGCCCAGACGGCGTCGACGTCCTGCGGTTCGAGGCCGGCGGTTTCCAAGCACCACTGGAGCGCGCGGGTCGGGGCGGTGAGCGTGCCCTTTCGGGTGGGGTGGTTGTGTTTGACGCCACTCCAGCGTTCCTCCTCGGCCGCGTAGAGGCGGCCGTCGACGACTAAGGCGGCGCTGGTGTCGTGGTGGAAGTTCAGTCCGAGGACTGCGGGCATGGTCGTGTACCTCCGGTCTGGGGTCAGACGGTGAGGGCAGGGACGGGCAGGAGGGCGGCGCCGGAGTCGGTGTACTCGTGGCAGCGCAGGCAGAACCGGAAGTGGTGGCCGCGGGGCGCGAACACCTTGGCCGCGAAGTCTTTGTCCCAGATGCTGAATTCGCTGTCTTCCTTCGCCATGGCGTTGAAGCAGCGGTAGCAGGATCCGTCCATCTCGATCATCAGATGCTGGTCGAGGTAGCGGTCGCACATGCCGCGCAGCTCGTTCGTCGGTTGGCCGACGTCGACGTGGTGCACGTGGTTCGTAACGTGGATGGCGCCGTACCTGTCGCACAGCCTCGCGAGCTGCGTGAGGCGCGAGGAACTGATGCCTTCCAGGACGCTGTTGATGACCACGGTCTTGCCTGCCTCGCGGAGGCGGGGCACGACGGCGTGGACTTCGTCGTAGTTCTCGTGCTCGTCGTCGCAGCCGATGAGGACCTGGTCATACGAGCGGAGGGCGGCCTCCATGATCCGCTTGTTGCGGGCCAGGGTGATGGCGTTCGTGCCCAGGACCATGACCTTGTCCGGCAGGCGGGTGCGGGCCGCGTCACTGAGGGTGGGGAAGTCCCGGTGCACGGTGGGCTCGCCGCCGTTGATGTGCAGCTGCTGGAAGGGGATGGTCTCCAGCCTGGCCAGGATGGTGGAGAACAGCTCCAGGGACATGTTCTCGCCCTGGGCGCCGTCGGCGAAGATACAGAAGTCGCAGGACCGGTTGCACTTCGTCGTGATCTTGATCTTGGCCGTCTTCAGGGCGCGGGGCAGGGGCGCACGCGCGGGCATGGCGGGACTCCTTGCGTCAGGGGTGGTAGTCACCGGGGGTGAGACTGAGGAATTCCTGCACGGTGGACTTTTGCCGGTGCCAGAGCGCGAGGGTCGCGCGCAGCGTGTCGGCGGTGGTCGGTCCGGTGGGGATCAGCGCCGCCATCCGGACGGCCAGCCGCTGGGAGGAAGTGGTCTCGTCCGCCGCGAGCGCGTTCAGGATCTGCGCGGCGGCTCGGAGTTCCTTCGCCTCGCGCCGGATCAGGTAGTCCGTAGCCACGTTGGGCGGCGGGTCGAGGTAGTACAGCCAGCGGGCGATGCGTACGCGGAGCATTCCGGCGGCCATCACCCAGTCGGTACGGGCCTGTTCCTCGTCCTGGTCAGCGGGACGGTCCATGTCGGGGACGCGGCGCATGGCTGCTTCCAGGGCGACATGGGCCGTGCGAAGGAGACGACGCGGACTGCGGGGACGGGCGTCGGGTCCGTCTTCGGCGTGTCCGAGGAACAGCTCGGCGTACCTGTCGAGACCGTCCGGACGCCATTGTGTGAGGGCGGCCGTCTTGCCGGGGCAGCGGGTCCGTGTCGCGAGCGCGGCTGCGGCGAACCAGCACGGGGCGAGGTAGTGCCAGGCCACGCAGTGGCGCCGGTACGCGGCGATGTCCTCCACCACGTTGTCGGTGCTGTCCGCCGTCAGCTCGTATCGACCTCCCAGCCGCCCCTGGAGGATTCCCCGATAGAACCGCTCGTCGACTTCGCACCACGGCGCCATCTGCGCCCGGGACTTCCAGCGCTGGAAGTCCCGGGCGCTCCCGCTGATCAGCGACCAGGTCGCGAGCTCGGGCGCGGAGACGAGCCGTCCGTCCACCTCGGCCACGGTGAACGCGAAGCCGGGCGGGTGCTCCAGGAGACGTCGATGGGAGACCTCCCGGCCGACTGCGGCGGTGTGCGCTGCGGCCAGGCGGTGGTTCCACTCCTCCCAGTCCGCCGGGGCCCGGGGAACGAGGATCCGTACGTCGATGTCGGAGTGGGGAGCCAGCAGGTCGGCCGTCTGCCACTTGTGGGTGAGCATCACCGCGCCGACGCCGTGGGCTTCCAGTTCGCGCTCGTACAGCGCTCCCAGCCCCAGGTAGAGGGGCGGCGCTTCGACCACGGCCATCACCGTTCCCCCGTGGAGGCGCGGGCGCAGGCGGGCCGGGCTGCGTCCGTGGTCAGGAGCGGGAGCAGGGGCAGGACCGGGGTGCCTTCGGGGCGCTCCATCCGGTCCCAGCGCAGGTCGTAGTCGACGTAGTGGAACCCTTGCCAGGCGTCGTTGGTGTTGCGGTCGAGCATGGCCTGGAAGAGGTGGGCGAAGGCGTCGCCGAGGGTGCCGTCGGAGAGGTGGGGCTTCAGAGGGATGTCGCGGTTGTGGAGGACGCATGGGCGGGCCACGCCCGTGGGGGTGATCTTGATGCGGTTGGCGTCGGAGCAGGTGGCGCAGCTGGAGTTGGAGATGAAGCCGATTGAGCCCGCCCAGCCGTCGGGTCGGAGATACCGCCCGGGGCTGCGGACCCCGAGCTCCTCTCTGCGGACCTCGCCGGCGTCCGCGAACCACTCGTGGAGACGGTCGCGTACCTCCGCCTCGGGGATGAACTCGGTGTCGAAGAGTGCCTGCGCGGGGCCGATGTTCTGAAGTTCGATCAGCCGGACCGCGATGGGCAGGTCGCGGGCGAGCTCCGCCACAGCGAAGGCGTCGTCCAGGTAGGTGCGCTGGAGAACGCAGTTGATCTTCACGCGCAGGCCGAGGGAGAGCGCGGTGTCGAGGGTGCGTCGGGTGACGCGTGGGTCGCCGCCGCCCATGATCTCGGCGGACCGGGCCGGGTCGAGGCTGTGGAGGCTGAGGTTGAGGTACGTCAGGCCGGCTCGGTGGAGCTTCTCGACGCTCAGTCCGCGGCGCAGGTTGCCGTGGCTCGTCATGCCGATCGCGGCGTCGGGCCCGAGGCCGTCGGCCAGGCCCGCGATCACGTCGAGGATGTCTGCCCGTAGGGTCGGCTCCCCGCCGGAGCAGTGCGCCTTCCTGATTCCCCAGGCACCGGCCTCGGCGGCGATGGCGGCGTAGTCGGAGGCGGTCAGGGGGCGGTCCTTGTGACCGTAGTCCGGCATGCAGCGCGGCTTGCAGAACACGCAGTCCAGGTTGCAGAGCGAGTTCAGGGTGAAGGCCAGGTAGGGGTGGTTGCGGCCGGTCGCGGCGAAGGCGGCGGCCAGGTCGCGCTGGGTTGCGGTGGGCATCGGTCAGCCTCCTACGAGGGGGGAGCGGGTAGCGGGCACCTCGGCCAGGCCGTTGAGCGGCTGGTCAGTGAGATGGCGGCGCAGGTTGTCGGCGAAGAACGCGACTGCCTCGTCCATGTACGTGCGGCTGAGCGTGGAACTCTTCGGCGTGAGGACGACCCGGGGGTGGAGCCGCAGCGGATGGCGGGCGGGCAGCGGTTTCGGGTCGAAAACGTCCAGGGCGGCGCCTCGAAGGTGGCCGCCATTGAGGGCGGCTAGGAGGGCCGACTGGTCGATGGTCGACGCGCGGCCGAGGTTGAGGAAGACGGACTTCGGCTTGAAGGCCGTGAAGAGGCCGTGGTCGAAGAAGCGGTCCGTGGCCCGGGTGGCGGGCAGCAGATCAACCACAACATCGGCGACGGCGACCGCCTGGTGCAGGGCCGACGTCTGCATCCATGTGATCCCGCCCTCGGCGGCCACCGGCGGCGTCCGCCGTACGCCGATGACGTCCATCCCGAAGGAGTTGGCCGCACGAGCGAGGTGCTCTCCGATTCTGCCGCAGCCGACGATGGTCATCGTCGCCCCCGCCAGGTCGAAGAACTCCTCGGCCAGGTCGTCCTTCCACCAGGTCCGGTTCCGCTGAGCGAGCTGGCTCATGAACAGTCCGCGGGAGAAACCCAGGACCATCCCCATGGCGTGCTCGGCCATGGGCCTGCCGTGGAATCCGTACGAGCGGGTCAGAGCCACCCCGGCGGAGCGGGCTTCGGCGACGGGCAGATGGTCGGTGCCGGCCGCCGGGGAGGCAATCCACCTCAGATGAGGCGCGCCCAATAGCCACGACGGCTCGAACCTCCAGCCGAAGTAGACGCGTGCCTCGGCCAGCTGGTGCGGCACGGCCTCCTCGGTCGCCGTACGGAACTCTACTTCGGGGAAGGCGGCGGACAGCGTCCTCTCGTGCTCGGCGGACAACCGCCAGAAGGAGTGCGGGGACTCCAGGCTGATCAACACCACGGGCCGGTTCATCGCGCTTGGCCCTCCGCAGTGGGCGACGGCACCAGAGCCCAAGGGGCGATGCGTTTGATGACGGAGCTGATGCTGGCCTCGTAGTCGTGACGCGAGCGCACCAGGGCCGCCCCGGCACTCCTGAGCCGCTCGCGTTCTCGGGGCAGGACGGCCAGGGCGCGGTGGATCGCGGACGCCAGGGATCCTGCGTCTCGTGGTTCGGCGGTGAAGCCGGTCTCGCCCTCGACGACGGTCTGAGCCAGCCCGCCGGCACTGGTTGCCACCACCGGGCCCGCGCCGGCGGCGAACGCCTCCAGGGGGATGCGTCCGAAGGGCTCCTCCTGTGAGGGAACGACGACCGCGCGCAGGGCCGGATTGTGCAGCCAGGCGCGGATCACGGGGGTGAAGCGCGTGATCAGCGTCGCGTCCAGACCGTATGCGCGGATGCCCGCCGCCAAGTCCCTTTGGTATGCGGTGGGGCGCTCGTGTTCGTCCGAGGTCACGGCTGCCAGGACCAGGTGCGGAGTGCGGGCCCCTTGCTCCTTGAGGAGGTGCAGCGCCTCCAGAAGGTCGTCGAAGCCCTTCGTCGGAACGGCCCGACCCATGGCGAGAAGGAATCCGGCGCGGGCCTTGACGGGCAGGGGCGGCGCGCTTGCCGGCCGGGTCATCTCCTCCTGGATCAGCCCGTTCGGGACGCTCACGATGCTTCTCCGAGGAACGGCGTAGCCGACGACGAGGTGGTCCCGCATGTGCGAGGAGATGGCGCCGATCCGCCCGCCTCGGTCGGTCGCCGCCCGCAGGGCGTCGCGCTCCCAGCGGACGCGGGAGATGTCCTTGGGGCGCGTCAGCGCGGTCGTGGAGCGGGGTACGAGCAGCAGGTCCGTGGTCGGTGACGTGTAGGGGGCCAGCCCGAGGAACGGGATGTCGAGGCCGATGAGAAGGCATCGGCTCGCTCGATCCGCGATGCGTACGGCCGCCTCGCCGGCCAGGTCGCACAGCTGCACGGAGCCATGGATCGAGTCCGGCGCTGCCTGGATCTCCGGGATCGTGACGACGTCGGCCTCGGCCTGCCGCAGCATCTGCTGGACCTCGCCGGCCCACCGCCGGTCGTGCGCTCCCGCTGTCTCCGGCACGTGCGGGGTGATGACGGAGAGGCGGCCCGGCGGCAGAAGGCGGGCGAGGGCCGTGAGGAAGGCACGGTTACTGAATCCGGTGCCCGACTCCGTGCCGTAGAAGCCCTCGTTGAGGGCGACGACGACACGGGGCCGGCGGACCGCCTTCGGTACGGCCATGGGCGGGGGCGCTGGAGTCGCATGGTCGATGCGCACGGCGGGGTGCCTCCTTCAAAGACGGGGTATCGGGGGCGTGGGCGTCAGGTGCTGGCCGTCGAAGGGCTGGCCTCGCGGGTGAGTCGGCACCAGGCGCGGGTGCCGTGGGTGCCGGTCGTCAGCGACCAGGCGTCGGCAAGGGCCTCGACGATGATCAGACCTCGTCCCGATTCGGCCTGCTCGCCGGGAGCCTGAGGAGAGAACGGTGCGAGGTGAGAGCAGCCGCCGTCGGTAACGGTGATCTCGACCTCCAGACGGCCGGTGGTCAGGTTTGTGCGGTCGACGCACAGGACCAAGGGCGGGCTGCCCGAGGCGAACGCGTTCGTCGCGAGCTCCGACGTGATGAGGCGGGCGTCATCGAGGAGGCCCGCCTCGGTGCCGTGGAGCGCAACGGCCACAGCCCTCCGGGCGACTTCGGCCGCCTTCGGCCCGTACGGCAGATCTGTGATCAGCGTGGTCGCGCCGGCGCCGTCGGTGTGCCTGGACGCCGGGACACAGGCCGGACGCTCGGTGTCGTGGTCCAGCACACTGCCGAAACGGCTTCGGGAGGTGCTCGCGCGGTGTCTCAAGGCCCACCTCTTTTCCGTCGGCACCGAGAGCGGCGCCTTCCGCCGGGATCCAAGAACACCGGAGGAGGGGGGTCTCGCAGGACCCGATCAACGGGTCAACTCGGTCAACTTCCTTGGGAAGGTGGTGAATCAGCTGTCCGAGGGCGTCACCATGAGGGAGCACGGGAAGTGATGGACGAACCACTGGGGCAAGAGGTGGTCGCACGTGGCACCGCAGGCAGGGAAACCCAACGCCGTACTGGCGGGCTGCCTCGACGAACTCGGGTGGAGCCCGAAGGCGCTCGCTCGCAAGCTCAACAGGGTATTCGGGGCGGGGACGGTGGCCGAGTCGGCTCCGTACCACTGGAGGGACGTCGGCTCCCTGCCGCGCTCTCCGTTACCGATGATGGCCGCCTACGTGCTCTCCCAGGAACTGGGTAAATCTGTCTCGGTGGCGGAACTCTGGCAGGGCCGCGTCGGCGACTCCTCGGCACTCGTGCCGGCTGACACGGATCTCGCACGGCCGTGGACCGTGCAGGGCATGGAGGCGATCGTGGAGGACTGGGTGATGGGAGGGCTCGTCGACCGACGCCGGTTCCTCGCGATCTCGGGCGCGGGGCTCCTCGCGATCGTTGCCCAGTACCTCGACGGCACGGCAGGGCGCGGCCAGTACGCGCCCCGGATCACGCCGTCCTTGGGGGCCGATCCGCTCGTGGACCAGGTCGAACTGCACCTACCCCTGCTTTCCGCGCTTGACGACGAGCACGGAGGGGCACGTCACCTCCCTTACGTGGGCGCCCAGTTCCGTGCCGTCGGGCTCCTGATTCGTGAAGGCGGGCACTCCCCTGGCGTCGCGAGCCGCATGATCCGCGCACTCGCGGAGATCGGCCAGCTGGCCGGTTGGATGGCCTTCGACGCCGCCGATCACGGTCTGGCGCAGCGCTATTTCGCCACGGCGCTGCGTGCAGCACACCAGGTCAACGACCTGCCCCTGTGCGCCCACATCCTCGGTGACCTTTCCTTCCAGGCAGCCAGCCGGGGCCACCCGGCGGACGCCATTGCCCTCGGTGAGGCCGCCCGGCGAGCCAGTGACGCCGCCCCGCCGGTCGTACGGGCATCCGTCCTCTCCCGGCTGGCGTACGCGTACGCCGCCGCCGGCCGGGACAACGACTTCGCCCACACCCGCGGGGCCGCCCGCGAACTGATCGCCAGCCGGGACGGCGGCCAAGAAGAGCCACGCTGGATGTACTTTCTCACCGACAACCACTTGGACTGCCAGGCCGGTTACGGCCTCATCCAGATGGGCCGAGCTCAGCAGAAGGCGGAAGGCGGTACGAGGGGACGGGGGTTCCTCGTCCAAGGGGCGGAGATGCTTCGCTCCGGGGCGTACGACGTCCCGCGCGGCGACCCCAGTCAGCGCAGGGCCATGTTCGAAGGAGCCTGGCTGGCCCTGGGACTCAGTGCCCGTGGCGACCTGGAGGCCGCCTGCGAGATCGGTCAGATCGCTGCCGGCCGCCTGGACGTCGTGCGCTCACCCCGCAGCGCGGTCCTACTCCGACAGCTCGCCGCAGACCTGCGCCGTCGGCAGCGCAACGCCCACGTGCGCAGCTTCCTGCCCACCCTGGAGCACGCCCTCGCTGAACACGCCCCGTCGACGTCACCCGGCCGTTAGGGTCAGGAGCATGGCCGCAGGGGAGCGCGTTGTCGTTGTAGGAGCTGGGGTGGCAGGGCTCACCACCGCTGTCGTTCTAGCCGAGGCCGGAGCCTCGGTGCACGTGATCGCCGAGCAGGTGCCGGGCGTCACGTCGCTGGCGGCCGGAGCAATGTGGGGGCCGTACCTGGTCGAACCGAAGGACAAGGTCGACCAGTGGGGACAACGGTCGCTGGAGATCTTCCGCAAGCTGGCCGAGGACACCGCCACGGGCGTCCGCCTCACCAGTGGCATCGAGGCGTCCCGCACAGCCGAGGCGCCACCGGACTGGGCCACCACCCTCCCCGGCTTCCGGCCGTGCGAGCCGACTGAACTGCCGGCCGGGTTCTCGGCCGGCTACCAGTTCACGGTGCCGCTGATCGATATGCCCACCTACCTCGGCTACCTCCTGCGTCGGCTCGATGCCGCTGGGGGAACGGTTGAGCAGCGGCGCCTAGCCTCGCTCGCGGACGCCGGCCCGGCCACCGTGATCGTCAATTGCACGGGCCTGGGTGCCCAGGAACTGGCCCCGGACCATGACCTTCGGCCCATCCGCGGCCAGCACGTCGTGGTCACCAACCCGGGGCTGACCGAGTTCTTCTCCGAGGACACCGGCCTCTCACCAGACCTGCTGTGCTTCTACCCCCACGGCGACACCGTCGTCCTAGGCGGCACGGCCATCGACGGCGAAGGCGACCTCACCCCCGACGACAAGGCGGCGGCCGACATCCTGGCCCGCTGCGCCGAGGTCGAACCCCGTCTCGCCGAGGCCCGCTTTCTGGAGCATCGGATCGGTGCCCGGCCGACCCGGGCCACGGTCCGGGTGGAGGCTTACCGGCAGGGGGACGGCGCTGTGGTCGTGCACAACTACGGGCACGGTGGTGCTGGCGTCACGCTGTCATGGGGTTGTGCCGAGGAAGTACATGGGCTACTCGCCGACAAGTGAGGCAAGACGTTCCAGGACCCATGTCTGTACCGCTGCCCTCGGATACTCCGAACAGGGCCACGAGCCTCCTACGAACCCGTGGCTCTTGAAGCGGGTTCGCTTTCAACCGATGCCTTCGAGCGAAGACGTTCGTTCTCCTCTTCCAGGGCCTTGACACGTCGTTCAAGTTCGGCTCGCGTTGGTTTCTTCGCGGGCGGCGGAGTCGGGGGGACCGTGGGTTTCGGCGGCTCGCCGCGTAGTCCGATGGGTTCGAAGGCGACGATGGTCAAGCCGTCTTTCCCACATTCAGAGCATCGCTTGCTGTATCCCCCCGCGTCGACGGGGTCGGTGTACGTGTAGTGCGCCTCAGTCTCGATGATGTGGCCGCAGTACAGCCGGACACGCCACCGCATGATCTCGTAGTCCTCCTTCTTGAAGGACTGCATCAGCTTCGCGGCGTTCTCGAATGCCTGGCGGCGGCGCTCTGCCATCGCCGGGTCTGCCCGGCATTTGGCGTTGTCCTCAGCTACCTGTTGCCGGACTCGCTCGCTGCTCTCCTCGCTCTGCTTCTGACGGCGGTGATCCCTGCGGTTGAGTTTGTAATCCTCTAACGGCACGCCGCTGCTCCGGTATTCGACCTCGCTCATGGCGGGAAGCGTAGTAACGATGTGCCACGCGGCCGCAAAGATGAACCGTCTTGGCCGACTATCTTGCGCATTCCGATCCAGGATGGCGGGAGAAGCCCGTGCGTGACCGCCAGGAGGAAGTGCGCGTACCGGCCTTGGTGGCTGAGCCAGCCTCCTCACAGCCGTGGACGGTTGATCGGACGCGCGGTTATCGGAGGCGAGGCGGGCTGTGTCGCATCCGACCCCAGATCACTCGCGGATACCCGCATGGTGCTACGTCGGCGGGCGGCTTCGGCGCGGGGGTTGGGTGCGGGGTTGCGGCTGGTGTGCTGGATGCGGGTGATCAGTACGCGGGCGGGTTGGCGGGCGGTGGTCAGTTCGCGCTGGGCGACAGCTTCTTTGAGGAGTTGGTGGGGTTGGTGGCCGCCGGCTTCGGCGTCGGCGAGGAGGGTGGCCAGGGCGGGCCAGCTGGGG
>NZ_LATD01000310.1 GCF_000981895.1 Streptomyces odonnellii
GGCGACGGGGTGGGTGGAGGGGCGCTGGTCGGCCTCGTATCCCCAGGGTTTGCGGCCGATCGCGAAGTCGACCCAGGTGTCCGTGAAGCGGGTGGCCTCGGTGAGGGTCTGGTAGCCCATGTACTCGGCGAAGGACTCGTTGAGCCAGATGTCGTCCCACCAGGTGAGGGTGACGAGGTCGCCGAACCACATGTGGGCCATCTCGTGGGCGATCACCATGGCGCGGGTCTGCCGCTCGGTGTCGGTGACGGCGGAGCGGTAGATGAATTCGTCGCGGAAGGTGACGAGTCCCGGGTTCTCCATGGCGCCGGCGTTGAACTCGGGGACGAACGCCTGGTCGTAGGAGTCGAAGGGGTACGGCTCCTTGAATTTCTCGTGGTAGCGGTCGTAGCAGGCGCGGGTGATGTCCAGGATCTCGTCGGCGTCGGCGTCGAGGTGGGGGGCGAGGGAGCGCCGGCAGTGCAGGCCGAAGGGCAGTCCGGCGTGTTCGGTGCGTACGGAGTGCCAGGGGCCGGCGGCGACCGCGACGAGATAGGTGGAGATGAGCGGGGTGGGGGCGATGGTCCAGGTCCGCGCGCCGGAGCGGTCCTGCTCGCCGGTCCCGCCGGCCGGTTCCGCGATGCCGTTGCCCAGCACCGTCCAGGCCTCCGGTGCGGTGACCGTCAGCTCGAACACGGCTTTCAGGTCGGGCTGGTCGAAGGCGGCGAAGACGCGCTGGACGTCCTCCATGAAGAGCTGGGTGTAGACGTAGGTCTCGCCGTCGGTGGGGTCGGTGAAGCGGTGCATGCCCTCACCGGTGCGGGAGTACCGCATGTCCGCCTCGATGCGCAGTTCGTGCTCTCCCGCGTCGAGTCCGGTGAGCGCGAGCCGGTTGCCGTCGAGCTCCGCCGGGTCGAGTGTCCGTCCGTCGAGGGTGACGGAGCGCAGCGCGGCGGGCTTGACTTCGACGAAGGTGTCTCCGGCGGCCCGTGCGGTGAAGCGGATGACGGTGCGGGAGTCGAAGGTGTCCTCGCCGGTGGTCAGATCGAGCGCGATCGTGTACCGGTGGACATCGAGGAACTGGGCTCGGAGCTGCGCTTCGTCGCGCGTCAGTACGGACATGGGGGCCATGCTGCCCGATGGGGTACGGGCCGCGCAGCAGGGTTCTGTCCGCTCTGAGCGCACGGTGCGGGGCGCTCCGGGGCCGTGGCGCGCCTGGGGTTACGGGGTGTCGCGCCGGCGCTACGATCCGTTCGCGCGGGCGCCTGGGCCGTGCCCTTCGCGGGTCTCGTCCGCGATCGTCTCGTGGTGGCGGATGACCTCGGCGATGATGAACGTGAGGAGTTTCTCCGCGAAGCCCGGGTCGAGCCGGGCGCTTTCGGCGAGCTGGCGGAGCCGGGCGATCTGGCGGGCCTCCCGGGCCGGGTCGGCGGGCGGGAGCCGGTGTTCGGCTTTGAGGTGGCCGACCTGCTGGGTGCATTTGAAGCGTTCGGCGAGCATGTGGACGACGGCGGCGTCGATGTTGTCGATGCTCTCGCGCAAACGGTTCAGCTCGGCCCGTACGGACTCCGCGATGAGCGTCTCGTCGGTGGTTTCGGTGGGCTCGTTGACGGGGTCGCCTGTGGTCATGGTCCGGCAGCTTAGACGCGACGGGCGGGGCTGCCGGCGCCTGCTCAGGATGCGGGACCGGCGGTGCGGGGGCCCGGTCCGGCCGCGGGCCCTTTCGTGGCTGCCCCGGGCCTTTCCGGCGGTGCCTCGCCGGAGGGGCGGGCGCCGGGCCCGTACGCCCGCACCCGCCCCTCCCTGGCTCTTCGATCGGTGCCGCTGTCCTACCGGTTCACGTCAGAGAGTCGACGCGGCCGAGGCGATGGCGGAGGCGAAGGTCGAGACCTCGGTGTAGACACCGGGGTAGTTGGGCCGGGCGCAGCCGTTGCCCCAGCTCACGATGCCGACCTGGACCCAGGCGTTGGCGCTGTCCCGGCGGAACATCGGGCCGCCCGAGTCGCCCTGGCAGGTGTCCACGCCGCCCTGCGCGTAGCCGGCGCAGATCTCCTCCGAGGCTATGATGTCGCCGCCGTACGAGGCGTTGCAGCTCGCGTCGGAGACGAACGGGACGGTCGCCTTGAGGAGGTAGCGCTGCTGGCCGCCGCCCTCGGTGGCCGCGCCCCAGCCGGCGACGGTGAAGGTGCCGGTGTTGTACTGCGTGGTGGTGGCGATCTTCAGCGTCGGCAGGTTGATGGGCTGCGCGAGCTTGATCAGCGCCCAGTCCTTGCCGACACCGTTGTAGCCGGGGGCCTGGTAGACCTTGGTGGACCGGACCTTGATGGCGCTGGTGCTGTTGAGGTCGACGACACCGGCGGTGGCGGTGATGCTGGTGTTGTTGCCGGAGCCGCTCACACAGTGCGCGGCGGTGAGGACGACGGTGGGCGAGTAGAGCGCGCCGCCACAGCCCATCGAGAGCCGGACCATGAAGGGGAATTCGCCCTGCGCGGCACGGGTGCCGCCGACGACGGGCGGGGCGACGGGCGCGACGGCCTTGGTCTTGGCGACCGGCGCGGGCGCGGCGGACGCGGCGGACGGGCTGAGGCTGAAGGCGGCGAGGATGACGGTGCCGGCGGCGGCGGTTCTCTTGAGAACGCTCAGAAGACTCATGGCCTGCCTTTCGTGGGGGGCTGGATGTGGGGGTGGTGCTCGGTGGCCGTGCGTGGGGTCAGCCGACCCGCCGGGTCCGGGTTGACGCGCGTTGCGTCGCCCTGACATGGGCCCGACAAGAAAGCGTGATCCGGATTATGGGAGGCGGTTCAGCCACCCCACAAGAACCGGTTTTCGGCCACACCGGGGCGGCATGTGCCGGTCGGCGTCCGCTCATCGGACAGGGGACCGTCCGCACCGCCCCGTAGAGTGGATTCCGGTCGGCGAGGTTGACGAGGGTGACGGCGCCGGCGTCGAGGAAACCCGCGAGGTGGACCGTCCTCGCGGGGTGAGGGGGGTACGGACGTGACGAACGGCGGCGAGGTCGTGCACGGCTATCCGCATCTCGATACGGCGCGGGCCGCGATCACCGCGCTCTACCGGCGGCTCACGCCGGAGGGCATCCACGCCTTCGCCCCCAGCGTCGCCCCCGCCGATGTCGCCTTCTCCGATCTGGACGATCTCCACCTCGGCACCCAGCGGGTCGCGCACGCCCTGGTCCAGCAGCTCCGGCTGCCCGACGCGCGCATGATCGTGAGCTTCCGCGAGATGGACCAGGCGGCGAGCGTCGAGCTGGCGGCGGGCCCCGAGTATTTCATCGAGCTCAACAACCGCTTCCGCACCCACCGCCGTGACATCGGCGCCGCCCTCGCCCACGAGATCACCCATGTCCTGCTGCACCGACTGGGTCTGAGCTTTCCCGGCACCCACGACAACGAGATCCTCACCGACACGGCCACGACCTATCTGGGCGCGGGCTGGCTGCTGCTCGACGCCTACCGCGAGAACCGCGATTCCAGCCAGAAACTCGGCTATCTGACCCCGGAGGAGTTCGGCTACGTTCTCGCCAAAAGGGCGATGGTCTTCGACGAGGACCCCCGGGTCTGGTTCACCAGCCCACAGGGCTACACCTCGTATACGAAGGGCCGGGCGCAGGCGCTGCGCGACGAGCAGCAGCCGCCGCTGACCACCGCCGGCTGGTCGGGGCGGCACCGGTACGCCAAGGACCGCCGTTACGCGCTGGAGCACCCGGGCGACACGCTCCCCGACCCGCCGGGCGACCTCTCGCCGTACAGCTTCGAACGGGAGCGGGACGGGCTGCGCGTCTCGTTCCCCTGTCCCACCTGTCTCCAGCGGATCCGGGTGCCGGTCCGCGGCCGGGTGCGGGCGCGCTGCGGGCTGTGCCGGACGGTGCTGGACTGCGACACCTGACCGACCGTGGAACGCCCGGCCGGGGAACGTAGAGTCGAAGCATGACGAAAGAGCCGACAGCGGGCATCGCGGACCTGTTCGAGGCGGTGGGGGGCGGTGCGGACGACACCGTCGTACGGCTCCTGAGGGCGGGCGTGCCCGCCGAGGCCACCGACGAGGACGGCGAGACGGCCCTCTACCGCGCGGCGGTCAGTGACCGTCCCGGCGCGGTACGGCTGCTGCTGGCGGCGGGCGCCGACCCGAACCGGGCGAGCGGCCCGGAGGGCGGCGACCTGCCGCTGTGCGGGGCGGCCTGCGGCGGGCACACCGAGGTGGTACGGGCGCTGCTCGCGGCCGGCGCGCTGCCGGACAGCCGGGAGGAGTTCGATCTGACGGCGGTCGTGTGGGCGGTGCGCCAGGGCTTCGCGGACACGGTGGAGGCACTGCTGGAGTACGGCGCCGACCCCGATCTGCCGGGCCCCGGCGGGGAGCCGCCCCTGCTGCTGGCCGCCCGCCACGGCTCCCCGCCGACCGTACGGGTGCTGCTGCGGTACGGCGCGGGCGCGCACGAGGCGGCGCTCGCCGAGGCCCGGCGCTGGATGGGGCTCGATGTGGAACGGGAGCTGCGGGACGGTCTGTGGCGCGCCTACGGCGACGGGTACGAGACGGTGGTGCGCCGGATCGAGGAGGACGGCTCGGAGACCGTCGTCGTCGAACTGCTGCGGGACGGCGTGCCGTTGGCGGGCCAGGAGCAGCGGACCGGGCACGCGGCCGTGGCCACGCTGCTCGAAGCGGAGCTGGGGCTCGCGACCCCGTTCGAGGAGCTGGCGGAGCGGGCGCTGAGCTGCGGCGATCCCGAGCGGGACGACTGGGCCGAGTCGGTGTCGGCGCTGTGGCTGCGCGGTGACGAGGCGACGTTCGAGCAGGCCGCGGCCTGGTGCGGGAGCGACGAGCCGCTGCGGCAGGCGTTCGGCGCGGAGGTGCTGGCGCGGCTGGGGGCGGCGGACGGGGCGAGTCCGTTCGCGGACCGCGCGGTGCCGCTGCTGCGGGAGCTGTCCCGGCGGGCGGTGGAGCCGGAGCTGGTGCGCGCGGTCGTGGTCGGTCTCGGCCAGCACGCCGATCCGGCGGCGCTGCCGGAGATCCTGCGGCACACCGGCCATCCGGACACGGGCGTGCGGCGGCGGGCCGCGCTGGCCCTGACCGGGCTCGTACCGGGCGGTCACCGTGACGCGGTGTGGGCGCTGATCCTGCTGAGCAGGGACGCGGACGCGTCGGTCAGGGAGCGGGCGGTGCCGGCCCTGGCGGATGTGGACGCGGACAGCCGCGAGATCCGTGAGGCGCTGGCGGCACGGCTGAACGATCCGGACGCCGGCACGGCCGCCGGGGCGGCGCGGGGTCTGGCGGTACGTCAGGATCCGCGCGCGGTCGACGCGCTGGCCCGGATCCTGGCGGACGAGCCGCCGGACGGGTACGCCCGCGCGACGGCGGCGGACGCGGTCCGTCATATACGGAAGGGCCCGGAGCGGCGGCGCCTGGAACGGACACTGCCGCGCCGCCGCTGAACACGACGGCCCTCTTACGCCGCTGAACACCCGGGCCCTCTTGCCGGCCTCGTGGTGGCGGAAGAGGCGGCAGGGGCCGGAAGGGGTGTCCCGCCGATCGTCGCGGGCCCCCGGAGACCGGCCGGACAGGGCCGGGCCGCGCTCCCCTCGCCGTACCCCGGCCGGGCGGCGCCGGCCGGAACATCTCACCGCCGCACATACGGCACGTCCCCGGACCGTCAGGTCCCCACGACGCCGTGCAGGAGCAGGTGGACGAGCCGGGCGGCGAGGTCGCGCCGGCCCTCGCTGGAGGCCATGAGGCTGATCCCGCCCAAGGCCATGAGGACGTCCTGGGCATCGGCCCGGGGGCGCCCCGGGGACCGCTCCCCGACGGCGGCGAGCAGGTGGGCGATGGCGTCGGCCAGCAGGGCCCGGGTGTGCGTCTTCTCGTTGTCGTCGGTCAGCACCACGCGCAGCGCGTCGGCCATGCCGCCCTTGACGGTCATGAAGTCGATGAAGTCCTCCATCCATGTCCGCAGGGCGTCCACCGGGGGCAGCGTGGCCGCGAGGTGCGGTGCCGAATCGCACAGCCGCCGCACTTCGTGCCGGTAGACCGCCTCGATCAGCAGTTCCTTGGAGGGGAAGCGGCGATAGAGGGTGCCGACCCCGACGCCGGCCGCGCGGGCGATGTCCTTGACCGACGCTCCCGCTCCCTCGCGGGCGAATGCGGCCGCCGCCGCTTCCAGGAGCCGGTCCTCGTTGCGCCGCGCGTCGGCACGCAGGGACCTGTGACCCCGCGTCGTACCCGCACCGTCGCTGCTGCTCAATCCGCGCTCCCCTCGTGCCACCACTTCGCGCCACCACTTGCAACCGGAACTAGTTCCGCTTACCGTCGCTAGCGAACCGGAACCAGTTCCGGATAAGAGAGTACGGCGGTGCCGCGCCCGCGCGCCACCGGCCGTGCGCACGTCCCCCGCATCACCTGCCCTGGAGCACGTCATGACCGACAACCTGATCACCCTCCCCTTCGGGGCACGGACGACCGCCGCCGAGGTGGCCGCGGGGACCGGCCTCGGTGACCGGCGGGCCGTCGTCACCGGCGCGGCCTCCGGAATCGGACGGGAGACCGCCCGCGCGCTGGCCGCCGCCGGCGCCGAGGTCACCATCGGCGTCCGCGACCTGGCCACGGGGACGCGGGTCGCCCGGGAGATCACCCCGCCGAGCGGCCCGGGAAGCGTGCACGCCGCGCCGCTCGACCTCACCGACCAGGCCTCGGTGCGCTCGTTCGTGGCGGCCTGGCAGGGGCCACTGCACATGCTGGTCCTCAACGCCGGTGTGATGGCCGCACCGCTGGAGCGGACGGTCGAGGGGTGGGAACTCCAGTTCGCCACCAACCATCTCGGGCACTTCGCCCTCGCCACCGGTCTGCACAGCGCCCTCGCGGCGGCGCGCGGGGCCCGCGTGGTCGTCGTCAGTTCGGTGGGGCACGTCAACGGCGATGTCCTGTTCGACGACATCAACTTCGAGCGGCAGCCGTACGACCCGTGGGCCGCCTACAGCCAGTCCAAGACCGCCAACGTCCTCTTCGCCGTCGAGGCGAGCCGCCGCTGGGCGCCGGACAGGATCGCGGTCAACGCCCTCAACCCCGGCCGCATCACCACCACCCGGCTCGGCCGCCACATCGGTGACATCTCCAACAGCCCGACCGCGTTCGACGCCACCAGCACCGACGTGTCCTGGAAGGACATCCCGCAGGGCGCCGCCACCTCGGTGCTGCTCGCCGCGTCCCCCCTGGTCGAAGGGGTCACCGGCCGGTACTTCGAAGACTGCAACGAGGCCGCCCCGCACCGGCCCGGAATCCGCCGCGGCGTGGCGGCCCACGCCATGGACCCCCAACGGGCGGCCCTCCTGTGGCAGGTCTCCCTCGACATGCTCCAAGCCGCCGCGGCCACGCCCTGACGTCGGCGGACCGTCCACGGGGAAACACCAGGGCGGGCCGCCCACGAAGTGAGCGGCCCGCCGGGAAAGGCCGCCTGTCCGAGGTGGCGGCCTTCTAGGGTGCGTATTGAGTCGTGATCAATGGGTGCTTCGGGTGAGGTCTTTGATCCAGATCATCGACGCGCGCAGGTGGAGTCCGGCGAGGTAGCTGTCCGGTGTCTTGTCGTACCGGGTCGCGATGCCTCGCCATGCCTTGAGCTTGTTGATCAGGGGTTCGACGGTGTTCGGTGAGTAGGCCTTGTCCCCGGCGACCGCGTGCGGCCGGGTGCGAGGGCGGCGACAGGGCCGCGGACCCGGATCATCCCCAGCACCGGGATGAACTGCGGGCTGTCGGCGGCCTGGCCTGCGGTCAAGACGAACACCAGCGGGCGACACCTGCGGTCGGCGGCCAGGTGGACCTTGCTCGTCTGCCCGCCCCGCGAGCGTCCGAGCAGGGCAGCCTTCAGCCGGAGCTTTCGGCGGTGCCGGAGGAGTCGTCGCTCGTCCTGCTCGGGATCAGCCGCGGCGCCCTGCGCGCTTTCTTCTTCGAGGCCGCCCCCTTTGACCTCGGCAGCAGCCTTCTCCAAAGCGGTGAGCACGTCCTCGTTCATGTGCATCCCGGCGTCGTCGTGGTGAGCCCGTGCGGTGGTGGAGTCGATGCTGACCAAAGACAGGTCGACCTCGCCTGGCTTCGCGGCCTCCGTGATCAGGCCTTTCAGAAGGGCCTCGAACACGCCGGCGTCACGCCACTGCCGGAAGCGGTTGTGCACGGTCGACCAGGCACCGAACTCCTGCGGCATCTCCCGCCACTGCCCGCCGGTCTTGAACGCCGGATCACACCCTCGAACTGCTGCCGCAGCCGCTCGGGGTACGGGCCGTACTCGCCGATCGGTAGGTACGGCCCGATGAACTGCCACTCCTCTGAACTGCCACTCCTCGTTGGTCAGTTGCACACGCGTCACGCAAGACGATCTACCACCTCTGGCTCCACCACGTAGGCGAAACCCGCCCATAGCCCACCGTCAACGGAAGCTCCCTCGTGCCACGGTCGCCGTGCGGCTCCATCATGCGGTGCCGTGCCGCGCTCCTCCCACCCGCGGCGCCGGACGGTTCCCATCCCACCGGGCTTGCCATGGATTCCCGCGCACCGGCCTTGACCCCTTTGGCTAATGCGAGTAGCTTTTTGGCTATCGAGATTACCCATGGAGGTCGACATGACTGAGTTCCTGAACGTGGAAGGCGGCACCCTCGCCTACGAAGTGACCGGCTCCGGGCCGCTGATGGTGCTAGCGCACGGGATCGGCCAGAGCCGCGACGCCTATCGGTTCATGGTCCCGGAGCTGGTGGCCGCCGGTTACCGGATCGCGGCCGTGGACCTGCGAGGCAGCGGCGAGTCGACCGCGACGTGGCCGTCCTACACCCGCACCGACATCGCCGGCGACCTGATCGCGCTGATCGAGCACCTCGGCGGTCCCGCGGTGCTGGTCGGCCACTCCATCTCAGGCGGTGCCGCGACGATCGCCGCCGCCAAGGCGCCCGCGCTCGTGAGCGCCGTCGTCGAACTGGCGCCGTTCACCCGCAAGGTGGAGTACTCGCTGAGCGCCCTGGGCATGTCCCGCTACCGCAAGGGCGCGACGGCGATCTCGGCCGTCGCGATGCTCGGCAGCCACAAGCAGTGGCTCAAGTACCTGGAGATCGCGACCCCGCAGCCGCGCCCGGCGGACTGGGCCGCGAGCCTTGAGCGCACCGATGCCATGCTGCACGAGCCGGGCCGGATGAAGGCCCTGCAGAAGCAGATGAACAGCGCCGCCGACGCCGGTGCCCAACTCGGCAACGTGCACTGCCCGGTCCTGGTCGTCATGGGCACCCTCGATCCCGACTGGGGTGATCCGAAGGCCGAGGGCGAGGCCATCGTGGCCGCGCTGCCGCAGGGCGTCGGCCGGCTGGAGATGCTCCCGGGGGCCGGCCACTACCCGCACGTCCAGTTCCCGTCGGAAGTGGCCGGCCTGGTGCGCTCGTTCCTGGAGACGGCCCGTGCCTAGGGCCGGACTCGACCGGGATACGGTCATCGCGGCCGCGTCGGAACTCGCCGACGAGGTCGGCTTCGCCGGCCTGACCATGGGCCTGCTGGCCGAACGGGTCGGCGTGCGGACACCGTCGCTGTACAAGCACGTCGACTCGCTGGACGCCCTCCAGCGGGGCGTCGGCCTCCAGGCCGTCCGCGACATCGGCGCCGTCCTGGCCCGGGCTGCCGTCGGCCGGTCCGGTCCGGACGCGGTCCGCACGATCGCCGAGACGTACCGGAAGTGGGCCCTCGACCACCCCGGTCGGTACGCCGCCAGCGTCCGCGCCCCGCACCCCGAAGACGAGGAATACCAGGCCGTGGCCCACGAAACAGTGCAGATCCTGTTCGACGTGGTCGCCGGCTTCGGGCTGACCGACGAGCGCGCCACCGACGCGGTCCGAGCCCTGCGCACCGTCATCCACGGCTTCGTCGGCCTCGAAAGCGACGACGCCTTCCAGATGGAGCGCGACCCCGCCGACAGCTACCGGTTCGTCGTCGACACCCTCATCAACGGCATGCGCGCCGAGGCCGCCAACGGCGGACCCGACACCGCGCCGCTCCATGCCGGGGAGGGATCATGACCCAGGCCGCCGACTCCCCGAACCGCACCAACGCCACCTCCGGGCTGCGGTTCCTGACCGAACTCATCGGCTGGACGGCCACCCCGTGGGCGCTGCACCGGGTCGACTGGACGATCGCGATCACCGCGCTGGTCCTGCTGATCGGACTGCCGGCCGTCGTCGGAACACCCGGCGACCGCCCCTTCGACCCGCCGGTGACGATCCCCGGCGCGGCAATGTTCCTGCTCGTGCTCCTCGAAGTGGCCGCCGCAGCGGTAGCACCGTGGTTCGCGTGGCCCACATGGGCGGCGGTCGTCGCGACCGCGCTGGCCGCGACGTCGGCCGTGCTCGAACAGCCTCGCTGGCGTTGGCTGCTGCGCCACTAGATCACGACTCGATACGCGCCCTAGGGCGTGTCTTCAAAGTAGCGTCGTCCGCCCGAAGGGCGGGCCCGGCGGCGTCTGGTGCGTGCGATCGCAAGGCGGAGGGTCGTCCTTGTACTGGACGTACTTGGATGATCCCGACAACGCGGCGAGCGTGCGTGCCAGGCGTCGCCGGGCAGACGGGACTTTGAAGACACGCCCTAGGCCCTGTCCGGCCG
>NZ_LATD01000311.1 GCF_000981895.1 Streptomyces odonnellii
TATCCGCACCGGCGTACGGGCGGGCTGTTCGGACGGACCGAGCCGTACGGGCCCCGCCGCCGGTGCGGATACGGGCCCACGGTCCGGCCCCGGCACGGATACGGCTCGCCGCCGGGCCCGCCCGTACGGCTCGGTCCGCCCGCAGGCCTCCCGTACCGCCGCCGCTCACCCGCACACGACGACGGCCCCCGCCGCAGGGCGAAGGGCCGTCGTCGTGGTGCGAACCGTGGAGAGCGCGCTAGGGCGTGTCTTCAAAGTAGCGTCGTCCGCCCGAAGGGCGGGCACCGGGCGTACTTGGGTGATCCCGACAACGCGGCGAGCGTGCGTGCCAGGCGTCGCCGGGCAGACGGGACTTTGAAGACACGCCCTAGCCGCGCTGGATGCCCGAGGTGTCCTGGAGCACGCCCCGGCGGCCGTCCTGGGTCTGGGCCACCAGGCCCTGGCCGCGCTGCTCGACCGCGAGGTACCACGTGCCAGGCGCCAGTTCCGCGATCGGCGACGGCGAACCGTCCTCGCCGAACAGCGGACGCGCCACCGGCACCGCGAACCGGCACCGCGAACCAGAACGGGGCGAAGTCCCCGGCCGGTGCCGCGCCGCCCGTCGGCGGCTGGCCCTGCTGGCCGCCCTGCGGCTGGCCGCCGCCGAACAGACCGCCGCCCTGGCCGCCCTGCGCGCCGAACGGCTGGGCCTGGCCCTGCGTACCGTACGGCTGCTGGCCGCCCGGATACCCGTACCCCTGCTGCGGACCGCCCGGCTGCCCGCCGTACGGCTGCGGCGTCCGCGGCCTCGGCGCGCCGACGAGCGCGCCCTTCAGCGCCGGTACGAGCGGAGTCGCGACGGCCGCGCCGGCCAGCACCAGCGCGGCGATGAAGCCGAGGATCAGACCGCTGCCCGCGTCGATGCCGTCCAGGCCGATCAGCGACCAGAGCGCCGTCCAGGCCGCGAATATCGCGAGCGCCACACCGAACTGCCCGAGGTCGAGCCCCACGATCTTCCGCGGCTGCGGCAGCGCGCGGGCGGCGACGATCAGCCCCGCTGCGATGACCCCGGCCAGGTGGATGCTCATCACGGTGCCCAGCGAGTCCCAGGCGTTCGGGGCCGAGGACCCGAGGACGCTGGAATCGTACAGATTGAGGAACGAGGCGATGAACAGCAACACCGCTGCTCCGATCACCACGCCGTCGCCTCGAGTGAGGGAGCGGATGTTCACGTGAAAAGTCCTTCGTTGTCGTCTCGTCGGGCGGTCGGGGCGGTCGACGCGGCCGCCGGGGTGCGGCGGTGCGCGGTGTGAAGCCCGGGGGTGGCTCCGTATCGTACGGATGAATGTATCGTCTGCCCGGTCGGGCCGTCCGCCCGGTATCGGGCCCGGTAGCAGGGCTGTTACGGGTCCGATGGCAAGGCTGTTACCTGGTCGGGGCCGGGGCAGGACCTTCACGATCACTTCATGGATCTCCCATGGTCACTTCATGAGAAATCCCTTGATTCCGTCCGCGAGCCCCTGCGCGGCCTTCTGTCGCCATTCCGGGGCGGTGAGCCGGGCGGCATCGTGTGAGTCGCGCATGTTGCCGCACTCCACAAAGACCTTGGGAACCGTCGACAGGTTGAGTCCGCCGAGATCCTCCCGGACGTCGAGGCCCGTACCGTCGCCGATGTAGTTGGCGGGGGCGCTGCCGGTCTCACGGGCGAAATTCCCGGCGATCCGCTCGCCGAGTTCGCGGGACGGGCCGACGATGGCGCTGGTGTCCGCCGCCCCGCCCTTGACCAGGGCCGGAAGAATGACATGGAATCCGCGGTTTCCGGACGCCGAACCGTCGGCGTGTACGGAGACGACGGCGTCGGCCTTCGCCTTGTTGCCGATACGGGCGCGCTCGTCGACGCAGGGGCCGAAGGGGCGGTCGGCGTCCTGGGTGAGGGTGACCTTCGCGCCGAGTTCCCGGAGCAGGGTGCGCAGCCGGTGGGACACATCGAGGGTGAAAGCGGCCTCGGCGTAACCGGCATCGGTGGCGGTACCGGTGGTGTCGCATTCCTTGCTGGTCGTTCCGATGTCCACCGGTTTATTGATTTCAGTGGGATGGT
>NZ_LATD01000312.1 GCF_000981895.1 Streptomyces odonnellii
CCCCCTCGTCTGACCCCGGCTCCGTACCGTACGACCGCCTCGTACGGTCCGCCGCACACCTGGACCCGCCGACACCCGGGCCCCGCTGCCACTGCGGCAGCGGGGCCCGGTTCCGTACGGTGTGCCCGGCGCGGCCGTGTGCTCGGGCGGCGCGGGCGGCCTGGGCCGCTCAGGCGCTGACGGCCAGCCGCCGGCGGAGCAGGGCCGCCAGGGCGTCCGCGAAGCCGACCGGCTCGACCGGCAGGGTCACCGCGGCGTCCGCACGGCTCCAGGTGGCCAGCCAGGCGTCCTGCGGGCGCCCCATGAGCAGCAGCACGGGCGGGCAGTGGAAGATCTCGTCCTTGATCTGCCGGCACACGCCCATACCGCCCGCCGGAACCGTCTCGCCGTCCAGCACGCAGACGTCGATTCCGCCCCTGTCGAGCTGTTCGAGCACCGCGGGCAGGGTCGCGCACTCCACGAATTCGACAGGCGGTACATCGGCGGCCGGCCGGCGTCCCGCTGCCAGCCTGACCTGCTCGCGGGTGTTCGCGTCGTCGCTGTAGACCAGCACCGTGGCGGTCGGCTGCATTGTTCCTCCGTGACATCAGTGTCTGCGAGGGCTTCAGGGCTCCATTGCCATGAACCGATGCGCGGATGCTACTCCGTCGGACAGCGAGTCAGCACGGGTACCGACAGCCTTCGCCGACCCGTTCGAGCTGGGCACACGTCCACGGACACACCGAACGGCACCCCCCGGAGTCAGCGCGGGATAAGCGACCGACATAATGTCGGTCGTGGCGACAGCAACGACAGTAGAAACCGGGCACGCGCACCCGTCGGTCAACCGGCCGAACCTCACCAGCGTCGGAACGATCATTTGGCTGAGTTCCGAGCTGATGTTCTTCGCGGCCCTCTTCGCGATGTACTTCACCCTGCGATCGGTGATGGGCGCGGCGCACTGGAAAGAGATGGCGTCGCACCTGAACATCCCGTTCTCCGCGACGAACACCACGATCCTGGTGCTCTCCTCGCTCACCTGCCAGCTCGGCGTCTTCGCCGCCGAGCGGGGCGATGTGAAGAAGCTCCGCTCCTGGTTCGTGGTCACGTTCGTGATGGGCGCGATCTTCATCGGCGGTCAGGTCTTCGAGTACACCGAGCTTCTGAAGAAGGACGGCCTCTCGCTGTCCTCCGACCCGTACGGCTCGGTGTTCTACCTGACGACAGGCTTCCACGGTCTGCACGTGACGGGAGGTCTCATCGCGTTCCTGCTGGTACTGGGCAGGACCTACGCGGCCAAGAGGTTCACCCACGAGCAAGCGACCGCCGCCATCGTCGTGTCCTATTACTGGCACTTCGTCGATGTCGTCTGGATCGGCCTTTTCGCCACCATCTACTTGATCAAGTAGCCGGGCACCGCGCCCGGAGCGCACACAATCCAGCAACACCGACGCAGAAGATCCTGACACCGGGGTAATCCGTGAAAAAGCTCTCCGCACGACGACGCCATCCGCTGGCGGCGGTCGTCGTCCTACTCCTCGCGCTGGCGGCCACCGGGGGGCTGTACGCCGCGTTCGCGCCCGCGGGCAAGGCACAGGCTGACGAGACCTCCCAGTCCCTCGCCATCGAGGAGGGCAAGAAGCTCTACACCGTCGGCTGCGCAAGCTGCCACGGAACCGGCGGTCAGGGCAGCAGCGACGGCCCGCCCCTGGTCGGCGTCGGCGCCGCGGCCGTGGACTTCCAGGTCGGCACCGGCCGGATGCCCGCGCAGCAGCCCGGCGCACAGGTACCGAAGAAGAAGGTCATCTACTCGCAGGCGGAGATCGACCAGCTCGCCGCGTATGTCGCCTCCCTCGGTGCCGGACCGGGCATCCCGACCAAGGAGCAGTACAGCCCCGCGGGCGCGGACATCGCCAGGGGCGGCGACCTGTTCCGTACCAACTGCACCCAGTGCCACAACTTCACCGGCGAGGGCGGCGCCCTGACGCACGGCAAGACGGCACCGAGTCTTGAGGGCGCGAGTCCGAGGCACATCTACGAGGCCATGCAGACCGGCCCGCAGAACATGCCTTCGTTCCCCGACTCGACGATGCCGGAGCAGCAGAAGAAGGACATCATCGCGTACATCCAGACGGTGAACGGCGAGAAGGCCGAGAGCCCCGGCGGTCTGAATCTGGGCGGCCTCGGTCCTGTCAGCGAAGGTCTGTTCGGCTGGATCTTCGGTCTGGGTGTCCTGATCGCAGCCGCCGTCTGGGTCGCGGCCCACACCGCTAAGGCCAAGAAGTCATGAGTAGCCAAGAAGAGTTTTCCGAAGAGAACCTGCCGAGCGAGCGGGGCGGCGCGGTGGAGCCCGGGCGCGATCCGTTCGCCGACCCCGGTCTGCCGGCCCACCGGCCGCGGATGCAGGACATCGACGAGCGCGCGGCCAAGCGGTCCGAGCGCACGGTCGCCATGCTGTTCCTGCTGTCGATGGTGGCGACCGTCGCGTTCATCGCCTCGTTCGTGGCCTTCCCGGTCAGCAAGATCGTCTATGTCTGGCCGCTGGGTCATGTCAGCATCCTGCACCTCGCCCTGGGCCTGACCCTGGGTGTGGCGCTGTTCTGCATCGGCGCCGGTGCCGTCCACTGGGCCCGTACGCTGATGTCGGACGTCGAGACCGCGGACGAGCGGCACCCCATCGAGGCGCCGCCCGAGGTCAAGGCCAAGGTCCTCAAGGACTTCGCGGCCGGTGCCGAGGAGTCGGCCTTCGGCCGCCGCAAGCTGATCCGCAACACGATGTTCGGCGCGATGGCGCTGGTGCCGCTCGCCGGTGTGGTGCTCCTGCGTGATCTGGGCCCGCTGCCCGAGAAGAAGCTCCGCTCCACGCTGTGGGCCAAGGGCAAGCAGCTCATCAACATGAACACCAACCAGCCGCTGCGCCCCGAGGACGTCGTCGTCGGCTCCCTCACGTTCGCCATGCCCGAGGGCCTGGACGAGCACAGCGAGGACTTCCAGAAGCAGATCGCCAAGGCGGCCCTGATGATCGTCAGGATCCAGCCGGACGAGATCAAGAGCAAGCGCGAGCTCGACTGGTCGCACCAGGGGATCGTGGCGTTCTCGAAGATCTGCACCCATGTCGGCTGCCCGATCAGCCTGTACGAGCAGCAGACGCACCACGTGCTCTGCCCGTGCCACCAGTCCACCTTCGACCTCTCCGACGGCGCCCGCGTCATCTTCGGTCCGGCCGGTCACGCCCTTCCGCAGCTCCGGATCGGTGTGAACGCCGAGGGCAACCTCGAAGCGCTCGGCGACTTCGAGGAGCCCGTCGGTCCTGCTTTCTGGGAGCGCGGATGAGTACCAGCACTGCTTCTTCGGACGACAAGAACCGCAGGGCGCCCGCCGGTGAGCGGGTCGCCGACTGGGCGGACGGCCGGCTGGGGATCTACTCCCTGGCCAAGGCCAATATGCGGAAGATCTTCCCGGACCACTGGTCCTTCATGCTCGGTGAGATCTCCCTCTACAGCTTCATCATCATCATCCTCACCGGTGTGTATCTGACGCTGTTCTTCCACCCCTCGATGAACGAGGTGGTGTACCACGGCAGTTACGTACCGCTCCAGGGCGTGCGGATGTCCGAGGCGTACGCCTCGACGGTGGACATCAGCTTCGACGTCCGCGGCGGTCTGCTGATCCGGCAGATCCACCACTGGGCCGCGCTGATCTTCCTCGCGGCCATGCTGGTGCACATGATGCGCGTCTTCTTCACGGGCGCGTTCCGCAAGCCGCGTGAGATCAACTGGCTGTTCGGCTTCCTGCTGTTCGTGCTGGGCATGTTCACCGGGTTCACCGGCTACTCGCTCCCGGACGACCTGCTCTCCGGTACCGGTGTGCGCTTCATGCAGGGCGCGATCCTGTCGGTGCCGGTGGTCGGGACGTATCTCTCGATGTTCCTGTTCGGCGGGGAGTTCCCCGGCGGCGACTTCGTGGCCCGGTTCTACTCGGTCCACATCCTGCTGCTGCCCGGCATCATGCTGGGGCTGGTCGTGGCGCATCTGATCCTGGTCTTCTACCACAAGCACACCCAGTTCGCGGGTCCCGGACGTACGAACACGAACGTCGTGGGCATGCCGCTGCTGCCGGTCTACATGGCCAAGGCCGGAGGCTTCTTCTTCCTGGTCTTCGGTCTGATCGCGATCGTCTCGGCCATCGCCACGATCAACCCGATCTGGGCGCTCGGTCCGTACCGCCCCGACCAGGTGTCCACCGGAGCCCAGCCCGACTGGTACATGGGCTTCTCCGAAGGGCTCATCCGTGTGATGCCGGGGTGGGAGATCAACTTCCTGGGGCACACGCTTGTCCTGGGTGTGTTCATCCCGTTGGTGATCTTCCCGCTGGTGCTGGTCGCGATCGCGGTCTACCCGTTCATCGAGGGCTGGGTAACCCGGGACCCCCGCGAGCACCACATCCTGGACCGGCCACGCAACGCACCGACCCGTACGGCCTTCGGTGTGGCCTGGCTGACCTGGTACTTCATCCTGCTCATCGGTGGCGGTAACGACCTGTGGGCGACGCACTTCCATCTGTCGATCAACGCGATCACCTGGTTCGTCCGGGTCGCCTTCTTCGTCGGACCGGTCGTCGCCTTCGTCGTCACCAAGCGGATCTGTCTGGGTCTCCAGCGGCGCGACGCCGAGAAGGTGCTGCACGGACGCGAGTCCGGGATCATCAAGCGGCTGCCGCACGGTGAGTTCATCGAGGTGCACACCCCGCTGGACCAGGCCGATCTGCACCGGCTGACCGCGCACGACCAGCACAAGCCGGCCGAGATCGGCCCGCCGGTCGACGAGAACGGCGTACGCCGCAAGGTCGGCCCCGCCGAGAAGCTCCGGGTGAAGCTCAGCAAGGGCTACTACGGCGAGGGCAGCCAGATCCCCAAGCCGACCGCCGAGGAGTACAACGAGATCGCGGCCGCGCACGGCCACGGGCACGAGGAGATCACCACGGGTCACGGCAACCACTGATCCGGCCCTAGCAGGTCGCCACAACCGAGGGCCCCGGCCCGGTTCCCCCACGAGGGGACCGGCCGGGGCCCTCGGCGTGCGCGGGCGGGCGGGTGTACGGGGTGTGCCGGCCCGTCCGTACTCCGGTCACTCGTGCCTGCGGCCACGGCTCCGCCGATACGCTTACGGCGGGCCCCGTACGGCCCGTACCCATCCCCGGGCACCCACCAGGAGCGAGCATGAGCGCTGTGACCCCCGTCGGAGGCGACACCGTGGCGGACCGCACCTGGCCTGGCGTGCTGAACCCGCTGCTGCGCGGCGAGAACCTGAGCCTCCAGGACACGGCGTGGGCCATGGACCGCATCATGAGCGGCGAGGCCACCGACGCGCAGATCGCCGGGTTCGCGGTGGCGCTGCGGGCGAAGGGCGAGACGGTGGAGGAGGTCTCGGGCCTCGTACGCACCATGTACGCGCACGCCAACACCATCGAGGTGCCCGGCCGTACGGTCGACATCGTCGGTACGGGTGGGGATCTCGCCAAGACCGTCAATATCTCCACGATGGCGGCGATCGTGGTGGCGGGCACGGGTGCCAAGGTCGTCAAGCACGGCAACCGCGCGGCCTCGTCCGCGAGCGGGGCCTCGGACGTCCTGGAGAAGCTCGGCGTCAATCTGGAGCTGACCCCGCAGCGGGTCGTGGAGGTCGCCGAGGAAGCGGGGATCACCTTCTGCTTCGCGGTGAAGTTCCACCCGGCGCTGCGGTACGCGGCCAAGGCCCGCAAGGAACTCGGCGCCCAGACCACCTTCAATGTGCTGGGCCCGCTGACCAATCCGGCGCGGGTCGGGTCCCAGGCGGTGGGCGTCGCGGATCTGCGGATGGCGCCGATCGTGGCCGGGGTGCTCGCCGACCGTGGCAACTCGTCGCTGGTCTTCCGCGGTGACGACGGCCTGGACGAGCTGACCACCACGGCCACGTCCCGGGTGTGGGTGGTACGGGACGGCAAGGTCACCGAGGAGTCCTTCGACCCGCGCGACGTGGGCCTGGACCTGGTGCCGATCGAGGCGCTGCGGGGCGCTGACGCCTCGTACAACGCGGATGTGGCACGCCGGTTGCTGGCGGGCGAGACGGGCCCGGTCCGTGACGCGGTCCTGCTGAACGCGGCGGCGGCGCTGGTGGCTCTGGACCCGGCGGATGACGCGCTGACGGTGCAACTGGGGGCGGCAATGGCGACGGCGGCGGAGGCGGTGGACTCGGGCGCGGCGAGGCGGACGCTGGAGCGGTGGGTGGCGGCGAGCAACGCGGGCGCCTGAGAGGCGCGTGCGCCGGCGCCGGGGCGGGCCCGTGCCTTTGGGCTCCCGGCGCCGGGGCGGGCCCGTAGTGTTGCGCACCCGGCGCCGGGCTGGGCGGTTCCGTCCTCAAACGCCGGACGGGCTGCTGTGTTGTGTCCTCAAACGCCGGACGGGCTTGAGTCCCGGATTACGGACAGCTGTGCGGGTGGCGCGGCACTGTGTGCCATACTCTTTGACCAGGTCATGAGCGACAGCGATTACGGCCCCGGCTCGCTGTCCGGCAACCCTCCGTCCGTGGCGGGGTGCCCCGGGTGAAGACCAGGCCGTGGGCAGCGAGGTCCGCGGCAAGCGCGGGCCCTTTGGGGTCCTGGTCCCCAAAGGGAGCCGTTTCGTGAGCCCGAACGCCGTCAGCACGACCGCCGCCGCCCCCCTTCCCGTTCTTGGGCGCGATGTCACCGTTCCGCTGGTCACCGGTGGCGAGGTCACCTACGCCGCGCTCGACTACGCCGCCAGCGCCCCCGCGCTCCAGCGGGTCTGGGACGATGTCGCCGCGTACGCCCCGTACTACGGCAGTGTCCACCGCGGCGCCGGGTATCTCTCGCAGCTCTCCACGGACCTGTTCGAGAACAGCCGCCGCACCGTCGCGGAGTTCCTCGGCTGCCGCCCCGACGACCAGGTCGTCTTCACCCGCTCGACCACCGACTCGCTGAATCTGCTCGCGGCCGTACTCCCGGCCGGCTGCGAGGTGTTCGTCTTCGAGACCGAGCACCACGCCTCCCTGCTGCCCTGGCGGGACGCCCGCGCCGGGGACGCCAGGATCAGCTATCTCAACGCCCCCCGCACCCCCGGTGAGGCCGTCGCCACCCTGGACCGGGCGCTGGCGCGGCGGGACTCGCGGCGTCCGGCGCTGGTCTGTGTCACCGGCGCCTCCAATGTCACCGGTGAGCTGTGGCCCGTACGGGAACTGGCCGCCGCCGCGCACGCCCACGGCGCCCGGATCGTCCTCGACGCCGCGCAGCTCGCCCCGCACCACCGCGTGGACATCGCCGCGCTGGACGTCGACTGGGTCGCCTTCTCCGGGCACAAGCTGTACGCGCCGTTCGGCTCCGGGGTCCTTGCGGGCCGCGCCGACTGGCTGCGGGACTCCGAGCCGTATCTCGCGGGCGGCGGCGCCAGCCGTACGGTGGCGCGCAGGGCCGACGGCGGGGTCGACGTCGAGTGGCACACCACGGCGGCCCGGCACGAGGCCGGTTCGCCGAATGTGATCGGGGCGTACGCGATCGCCTCCGCCTGCAAGGCGCTCACCGAGGCGGGCTTCGACACCCTCGTCGCGCGCGAGCGGCGGCTCATCGACCGGGTGCGCTCGGGGCTCGCCGAGGTGCCCGAGGTCAGGGTGCTCTCGCTGTTCGGGGACGACGCCCCGCGTGTGGGCGTCCTGTCGTTCGTGGTCGAGGGCTGGAACAGCTCGCACTTCGCCGCCGCGCTCTCCGCGGAGTACGGCATTGGCGTACGGGACGGGCTGTTCTGCGCCCACCCGCTGGTGCGGACCCTGCTGGGGACGGATCCGCAGGACCCGGGGGAGTGCGGGGCCCCGGAGGCGGAGCCGGGCGAGCGCTCGCTCAACGCGATCCGGGTCAGCTTCGGCGCCGGGACCCCGGACGAGCATGTGGACCGCTTCGTCCGTGCCGTACGGGAGCTGGTGAGCGACGGGGCGCGCTGGAACTACCGTACGGAGGACGGCCGTTGTGTCCCCGACCGGACCGGCGCGCCGACGGCGTGACCGTACGGGCGCACAAGCCCTAGGCGTCGAGGCCGATCGCGAACGCCGCTTCCAGGTCGTGCTGGGAGTACGTACGGAACGCCACATGCGTGTCCGTGGCCTCGACGCCCTCGATCTTGCTGATCCTGCCGGGGATCACATCCGCCAGATCGTCGTGCCTGGCCACCCGCACCATGGCGATCAGGTCGTACGTACCGGTGACCGAGAAGACCTCGCTGACGCTGTCGAGCGCGGCGATGGCCTCCGCGATCTCGGGGATCCGGTCCACGCTGGTCTTGATGAGCACGATCGCGGTGATCACGGCTGACGTTCTCCCTCGGTGGCCGCGGTGTGGTCTCCCACTGTATCGGTACGCCAGTACCGCACCCAGGTGTAGAGGAAGCCCTCGCCGAAGCCCACCAGGTGCGTCAGATAGGCGACACCCGGCCCCGAAGCGGCACCGCGTGCCGCCAGCCACTGGAGCGCGAACCAGAAGATCAGCACGATCCAGGCGGGGAAGCGCAGCGGCAGGAAGAACAGGAACGGGAAGAGACTGGTGACCCGGGCCTTGGGGAAGAGGAAGAGAAAGGCGCCGAGCACGCCCGAGATCGCGCCCGAGGCGCCCACCAGGGTCTGGTCCGAAGCCGCGTTGGCCAGTGCGTACGCGAGCAGCGCGAGACAGCCGACGCCGACGTAGAAGAGCAGGAAGTGGATCCGGCCCATCCGCTCCTCGGCCATCGCGCCGAAGACGAACAGGAACAGCATGTTTCCGAGCAGATGCAGCCAGCTACCGTGCACAAAGAGCGCGGTCAGTGGACTGAGCAGGGCTCGTGGCGAGGCGCTGAGCAGTTCGACGGGGATGACACCCCACTGTTCGAAATAGGCGCTCTGGGCGGCGAGCCGTGCTTCTCCTGTCCCGTACGCGGGATTGAAGCCCGAGGCCGGGCTGAGCAGGAAAGCCAGACAGCAGAGCCCGATCAGTGTGTAGGTCACCACCGGTCCGTCGGCCTTCGTCCGCCACGTATTCACCGACAGAGCATGGCGTACCGGGACCGACCGGTACAGAGCGCCTCGCCGCTCCCTGGGGTGGCCCCGAGGCCGTAGGGTTGCAGGGAGTACATCCGCTGTTCGACGGCGCAGCACGGACGACGGCGCGAGGGGCAGCGGGACCGGACGACCGCAACGGACGGAACGACGTGGAAGAGGGCGCACTGATGACTACGGTTCCCCGGCCGACGGCGGCCACCCGGTGGCGCTGCACCCTGTGCGGCAATCTCACGCGCTTCGACGTGACGCGGTCGTCCAAGGCCGTGGAGTACGTCCATCTGGACCTGGCGGGGGAACCGACGGTCGAGGAGCGCGAGGTGGTCAGTGAGACCATCGAGTCGGTGCGGTGCCGGTGGTGCAACGCGGTGGATCAGATCGAACTGGTGGACAGGCCGGGCGCCGGTTCCTGAGGGAGCCGCCCGAAAGGGTATGGGGTGACGGATGTGGAGCAGGGCGCAAGCGGTGCGGAGCCGGCCGGCGCGGCCGGCGGTGACGCCGCGGAGGCCCTCGACCGCCCGCTCCCGGACGGGGTACGGCGCAGGGTCATCGCGCTGGTGTCGGACGCCTTCGGCGGTCTGACCCTCACCGAACTCCCCACGCAGTTGCGGCAGTACGCGCGGTTCACCCCGAACCGGCGGGCGAGGTTCGCGGGCAACGCGATGGCGGCGGCCCTGGAGAGCGATCCGCTGTTCCGGCAGCGGATCGGCGAGCGGATCAGCCAGTCCCAGCCGGAGCTGGCCGGGGCGCTGGAGTCGGGATCGCCGCCCGCCGCCGCGGACCCCGTGGACGTCGCGGCGGCCGCGTATGTGCTCAGGCCCCCCGGATGGGTGAAGTTGGTGGCCGCGGCGGGCGAGGAGGCCCAGCGCGCGGACGCCGAGCGCGCCGACGAGGAGGCCCGGCGCGAGCTGGAGCGGCTGCGCGAGGAACTCGCCGTCGCGCGGGCGTTGACGAAGAGCGAGACCGAGCGGCTGCGTACGGAGCTGGAGGCGGCCCGCAAGGAGGCCGAGGCGCTCCACCGCAAACTGCGCAGCTCCCAGAGCGATGTGAAGCGGGGCGAGGCCGCGCTGCGCCGTATCCAGGCGGAGACCGAGACGGTCAGGGCCGAGGCCGCCGCGCAGGTGTCGGCCGCCGAGAGCGAGACCCGACGGGTCAAGGCGCGGCTCGCCGAGGCGGAGGCGTCGGTCGAGGCGAGCCGCAGGGCCGCCCGTGAGGGGCGCTCGGCGGAGGACATGCGGCTGCGGCTGCTGCTGGACACCGTGCTGGAGTCGGCGCAGGGGCTGCGGCGCGAGCTGGCGCTGCCGCCCGCCACCGGGCGTCCCGCCGACGCGGTGGACGCGGTGGAGCCGGGCCGTATGTCGCCCAAGGACGTGGCGGCCCGAGCGCTGTCCGAGACCGATCCGGCCCTGCTCGATCAATTGCTGGCGCTGCCGCAGTCACATCTGATCGTGGATGGCTACAACGTCACCAAGACCGGCTATCCGACCATGCCGTTGGAGAAGCAGCGGCTGCGGCTGCTGGGCGGGCTGGCCATGCTGGCGGCGCAGTCGGGCGCGGAGACGACCTGTGTCTTCGACGGCGCGGAGCTGGCCGCTCCGGTGCTGCTGGCGCCGCCGCGCGGGGTGCGGGTGCTGTTCTCCAAACCGGGAGTGACCGCGGACGAGTTGATCCGCCAGCTCGTCAGGGCGGAGCCGCCGGGACGGCCGGTGGTGGTGGTCTCCACGGACCGCGAGGTCGCCGACGGGGTGGCGCGGGCCGGGGCCAGGCCGGTCGCGTCCGCCTTGTTGCTGAAGCGCCTTTCGCGTGTCTAGTCAACTTGTGGGGCTCATGCCCGAATTGGTCATATATTAATGGGGCGCAGCGTCAAATGCCCATCACTGTCTGTGGACTGTCTGTAAATTATGCGCGTCGTGATGGAGATTTTCCTCGTGAGGATTTGAACTGATCACAAGAAGGTCACTATGGTCAGGCGTCGAACCTTCGCGCGGTTGATCACCCACCCGGGGTGGCAGCGAAGGAACCGCCGATTTCATGCAGTTCAGCCCAGTTGGCAGGGGTGTGGAACGTATGGAGCCGGGGCCTGTGTCCCCGAGGCCCGGTAGGCGGCTGAGGAAGAAGGAGCTCGCCTCCGTGGCGTCCCACCGTCGTCCCAAGCAGCCGAGCCGCGCCCGTGTGACCGTGCTCACCGCGACCGCTGCCGCCGCTGTCGCTCTGACCGCCCAGGCCGCGCAGGCTGCCCCGCAGCCGAGCAAGAGCGACGTCAAGGAGAAGGTCGACAAGCTCTACGAGGACGCGGAGAAGGCCACCGAGAAGTACAACGGGGCCAAGGAGGCGCAGGGCAAGCTCGAAAAGCAGGTCGACGCCCTCCAGGACAAGGTCGCCCGCGGCCAGGACGAGCTGAACGACCTGCGCGACAGCCTCGGTTCGATGGCCAGCGCCCAGTACCGCACCGGTGGCATCGACCCCTCCGTGCAGCTCTTCCTCTCCTCCGACCCGGACAGCTACCTGGAGGGCGCCTCCACGCTCGACCAGGTCAGCGCCAAGCAGGCCGACTCGCTCCAGCAGATCCAGGAGAAGCAGCGGTCCCTCGCGCAGCAGCGCAAGGAGGCCCAGGCCAAGGTCCAGGACCTCGCCGAGACCCGCAAGGAGCTCGGCTCGAAGAAGGCCGAGGTCCAGGAGAAGCTCGCCGCCGCGCAGAAGCTCCTCAACACGCTCACCGAGCAGGAGCGCGCCTCGCTCGCCGCCGAGGAATCCCGCTCCAGCCGCGCCACCTCCCGCGCGGACCTGGGCAATGCGAAGCCCGCCTCGGGGTACGCCTCGGCCGCGTTCGCCGCCGCCCAGGGCAAGATCGGCACGCCGTACGTCTACGGCGCCTCCGGCCCCAGCTCCTTCGACTGCTCCGGGCTGACCTCCTGGGCGTTCGCGCAGGCCGGGGTCGCGATACCCCGGACCTCCGAGGCCCAGGCCAACGCCGGTACGCGCATCGGGATGAGCCAGCTCCAGCAGGGCGACCTCGTCATCTTCTACGGCGACCTGCACCACGTCGGCTTCTACGCCGGCAACGGCCAGGTGCTGCACGCGCCGAAGCCGGGTGCGAGCGTGCGGTACGAGTCGATCAACAACATGCCGTTCCAGTTCGGCGTCCGTATCTGAACCACCACCGCGTCCGACGCACCACTGCCCTCGCCGGCGTCCGCGACGCCGCCCGTTCGGGCGAATTTCGGTGCGCTCCGCTGACACCACGCCCCGCCGATGACCTGTGGTCTACGGCGGGGCGCCGCTTTGTGTGCCCGGGGCGGTCGTTGGCCGCTCCGTGACCGTACGGCTACTGTCTGCTCCCGCGGCTCCGGCCAGTGGTCCGCCCGCCGGGCGGCCGGGGGCCGCGTCAGTGCGTCCAGCGGAAGGAAGTGCGGCTTCCTGTGGTGTCCCATCGCCGTCCCTCACAGCCCGGTCCCGGCTCCGCCTCGCGCGGCGGCGCGGCGGTGGCCCTGACCGCCGCCGTGGCCACGGCGGCCGTGGCGCTCGGAGCGGCCCCCGTGGGCGCCGACCCGGGGCAGACGCCCGAGGAGGTACGGGCCACGGTCGACCGGCTCTACGAACAGGCCGAGAAGGCGACCGAGCTGTACAACAGGGCGACCGAGCGGGTGGACCGGCTGCGGGCGCTGGTGGACCGGGCCCGGGACAGCGCGGCGCGCGGCCAGGAACAGATCAACCGGATGCGCGGGGCGCTCGGTTCGGTCGCCGGCGCGCAGTACCGCTCCGGCGGGCTCGACCCGGCGCTCGCCCTGCTGCTCTCCTCCGACCCCGACAGCTATCTCGACAAGGCGTCCTTACTGGAACGGGTCGGCGCCCGCCAGTCCGGTGCCCTGACCGAACTCAGGCGCGCCCAGCGCGGACTGGGCCAGCTACGGACGGAAGCCGCCCACGATCTCGCCGAACTGGAGCGCAGCCGGGCCGTCGTCGCCCGGCACAAGCACACCGTCGAACGCAAACTCGCGCAGGCGCGGCGGCTGTTGAACTCCCTGCCCGCCGCCGACCGGGAGTCCTACGCCCGGTCGTCCCGCTCCGGCCGCGACGGACTGCCCGTGCTCTCCGGCGCGGGGGCGGCCTCGGGGCGCGCCTCCGCGGCGTTCCTCGCGGCGCAACGGGCCGTGGGCCGGCCGTATGTCTGGGGCGCCAACGGGCCTTCCGGCTTCGACTGTTCGGGCCTGACCCAGTGGTCGTACGCGCAGGCCGGGGTCGGTCTGCCCCGTACCTCCCAGGCACAGCGGTACGCGGGCCGCCAGGTCTCCCTCTCCGAGGCGCGCCCCGGCGATCTGGTGGCCTACCGCGACGACGCCAGCCATATCGCGATGTACGCGGGCAACGGCCAGGTGATCCACGCCCCGTACCCGGGCGCGGCGGTGCGCTACGACCCGGTGGGCATGATGCCGGTCTCTTCGGTCACCCGGGTCTGACGCCCACCCCGGTCCGACGGCGCCCGGCCCGCGCCCGGCACCTCGTACCATCGGCGCTGTGGCAGGTCGGGTGGCGTGGGGCGCGGTGGGGCGGTGGACGGCCGTCGTACTGCTCGTGCTGTCCGGCTGCGGGTGTACGGCGCCGGCCGAGGGGGCCGACCGTGCCGCCCGGGAGACGGCCCGGGAGATCGCCGCCACCCTGGACCGCCGGGCCGCGGCCGTCATGGACCGGGACGAGCGGGCCTATCTCGCGGTCGTCGACCCCTCGGCGACCGCGCTGCGGGCCGCCGGGCGGCGGGAGTTCGGGAACCTCGCCGAGGTGCCGCTCGGGTCCTGGACGTACCGGCTCACCGATGTCGAGCGCTCCGGCGACCGCGCCACCGTCCGCGCCGAACTGCACCACCGGATCGCGGGCTACGACAGCGCGCCGGTCTCCGAGCCGCGCACGCTGGAGCTGCGGGAGCGCGCCGGACGGTGGTACGTGACCGCCGACCGGCCGGGCGAGGGGAGCGGCGCCCAGCAGCTCTGGCAGCAGGGCCGGGTACGGGCCGTACGCGGCGCGCACAGCCTCGTCCTCGGGGTCGGCCAGGACGACGCCCGGCTGCGGGCGGTCGCGGACGCCGCCGACGCGGCCGTGCCCGCCGTCGCGGACGCCTGGCCGGGCGGCTGGGCCCGCCGGGAGGTGCTGCTCGTCCCGGCCTCGTCCGAGGCCATGGCGAGGCTGCTGGGCGCCTCCACGGACGGCTACCGGGACATCGCCGCGGTCACCACGGGCATCTCCGCCGACGGCAGCGGCACCCGGGGCGCCTCGCCCGCCGACCGGATCGTCGTCAACCCCACGGCGTACGACACCCTCGGCACCTTCGGACAGCATGTCGTCCTCACCCATGAGACCACCCATGTGGCGACCCGGGCCGCCACCTCCGCCGCGACCCCGCTCTGGCTCTCCGAGGGCTTCGCGGACCGGGTCGCGTACCGGGGAACGGACCGTACGGCCGAGCGGATCGCCCCCGAACTCCAGCGCGCCGTACGCGACGGCGACACCCCTACCGCACTGCCCTCCGACGAGGACTTCGCCTTCGGCGCCGGAGCCGACCGGCTGGCCCGGGCGTACGAGAGCGGCTGGCTGGCCTGCGAGCTGATCGCCGACCGCTGGGGCGAGCGGAAGCTGACCGACTTCTACCGCGCGGTCGGCGCCCACGACGGGCGTGACGGCGCGGTGGAGGACGCCCTGCACACGGTCCTGGCCACCACCCCGGAGGACTTCACCGCGCGCTGGCGCGACTACCTTCGCCGGCGGCTGGGCTGACGGCTTCCCTGTCCGCCCGCGCTCCCGGCGGGGGCACGGTCCCGCGCCACAGCCGCCGGCAGGCGATCAGGCTCGCGGCGACCAGCAGCCCGTTCCGTACGAACAGCAGCGTCACGCCCACCGGATCGCCCGCCACCACATGCGAGAACAGCAGCGGGAACTCGAGCAGGGTCACCGCCGTCGCCGCCAGCACCAGCCACGCGGGCAGCGCCATCCGGGAGGAGCGCGACACCAGACAGACCGCCGCCAGCCCGACCAGCCAGAGCATGTACTGCGGGCTGATCACCCGGCTCGTGGTGGTGAAGAGCAGTACCGCCGTGAAGCCCGCCTCGCCGGGGGTGCCGGGACCGTACGAGCGCGCTCGCAGCCGCCAGACGAGCAGCCAGCCGAGGGCGAGCGCGGTCAGCCCCATCGCGGCCGTGCTGACCAGCCCCACATACGGCCCGACGAACTCCACGGAGCCGTAGTTGAGCAGCACCTCGCCGCCCCAGCCGTGGTGCCGCGCCAGTTGGAACACCAGGGCGCCCAGCGACTCGATCTCGGTGCCGCGGTCCCGCTGGAAGGTGAGGAACGCCAGCGCGCCCGGCATCGCCGCGCAGCAGACCACGAGCAGCGCGGTCCCGGTGACGGCCGCCGAGGTCCAGGCACGGCGGGTGGTACGGCCGCGCGGGGTGCCCACCAGCAGCAGCACCGGCCAGACCTTCAGCAGTGCCCCGAACCCGGCCAGCGCGCCCATCGTGCGCGGTCTGCGCGCCCCCGCGAGCAGCGCGGCGACGCCCACCGCCGTCACCATCAGGTCGTAACGCGCGTACGAGGTCGGCCCCAGCAGCGGCACCCCCGCCACCCACAGCCACGCCCCCCGGGGCGACCGGTCCGCGCCCCGGGCGGCCCGCAGCAGCAGCACGAGGACCACCGCGTCGCAGAGGAAGGCCAGCACGAAGAAGGCGGCTGCATAGCCGAGGAAGGGCAGGACGGCCGGGGAGAGAATCGCGAGGGCCGCGGCGGGCGGGTACTGCCAGGTGACATCGTCCAGCGGGTACGTGCCGGTCTTCAGCACCTCGTACCAGCCGTGGTAGATCACCGACACATCGCCGGTCACATCGGGCCCCGGCACGGTGAACACCTTGAAGACGGAGAGCAGCAGAACGGCCCTGGTGAGGGACCACACCACAACGAGGGCGGTGACCGGGAGCCGCCGTGTGCCGCGCGTGCCCGCCATGACCACCCCGTCCGGTTGCCGGCTCTTCCCGCCGTCGCTGCCGATGCCCGTTGCTGATGTTTCATGACGTTTTCTGCCCGATCGTCGGAGTCATGATGCCGGGCGGGGCCGTGGCCCATCCATGAGGCGGGGCCGTTGCGCACGGGCGGTGGCGAGTACTGTCGGCGGCGATGCACAAGACACTGATCGTGACCAACGACTTTCCGCCGCGGCCCGGGGGCATCCAGGCGTTCCTGCACAATATGGCGCTCCGGCTGGACCCGGAGCGGCTCGTCGTCTACGCGTCGACGTGGAAGCGCGGCCGGGAGGGCGCGGAGGCGACCGCGGCGTTCGACGCCGAGCAGCCGTTCACGGTCGTACGGGACCGTACGACCATGCTCCTGCCGACCCCGCGCGTGACCGCCCGGGCGGCCGGGCTGCTGCGGGAGCACGGCTGCGAGTCCGTCTGGTTCGGCGCTGCGGCGCCGCTCGGGCTGATGGCCCCGGCGCTGCGGAAGGCCGGCGCGCGGCGCCTGGTCGCCACGACGCACGGGCACGAGGCGGGCTGGGCGCAGCTTCCCGGTGCGCGGGGGCTGCTGCGGCGGATCGGCGAGTCCACGGACACGCTCACCTATCTCGGCGAGTACACCCGCTCGCGGATCGCGGGCGCGCTCTCCGCGGAGGCCGCCGCGCGGATGACACGGCTGGCGCCCGGCGTCGACGAGAAGACCTTCCACCCGGACTCCGGCGGCGCCGCGGTACGGGAGCGGCTCGGGCTCGCCGACCGGCCCGTCGTGGTCTGTGTCTCCCGGCTGGTGCCGCGCAAGGGGCAGGACACGCTGATCCGCGCGCTGCCCGCGATCCTGTCGCGGGTGCCGGACGCGGTCCTGCTGATCGTGGGCGGCGGGCCGTACGAGGGGGAGCTGCGCAAGCTGGCGGCGGAGACGGGGGTGGCCGGGGCCGTGCGCTTCACGGGCGCGGTCCCCTGGGCCGACCTGCCCGCCCACTTCGGCGCGGGCGACGTCTTCGCGATGCCCTGCCGCACCCGGCGCGGCGGCCTCGACGTGGAGGGCCTGGGCATCGTCTACCTGGAGGCCTCGGCGACGGGCCTCCCGGTCGTCGCGGGCGACTCCGGCGGTGCGCCGGACGCGGTCCTGGACGGTGAGACGGGCTGGGTGGTCCGGGGCGCCCCGCCGGAACTGGCGGCGGCGGAGTCGGCGGACCGGATCGTCACGCTGCTGGAGGACGAGGGGCTGCGACGGCGGATGGGGGAGCGGGGGCGGGCCC
>NZ_LATD01000313.1 GCF_000981895.1 Streptomyces odonnellii
TAATGGGAGCTGAAACGACATGCGCGACTCTATCGTCCAAGCCCTGGTGTGGGTGCTCCGTCTGGTGCTGCCAGCTCGGGGACACCACAGCAAGACCGCCCCGCCCACCCCCGAGCCCGTGCCCGCATCGCCCTGGACCCGTCCGTGGACCGCCCCGTCATCGCGGGAAGTGCGAGCCATCTTCAGGGACGAGCACACGCGAGAGCTGCCCGAGCTACAGCGTGAACGGGTCTACGCTGCCGAGTTTGCCGCGCTCGGTGTGGATTACGACTATCCGACGATGCCGCTCGGCAGCCTGGTAAAGCGTGAGCGGGTGGCGGCATGACACGCGACAAACAGATAGCCGCGCTTACCGCAGCGTCCAGCCCCATCACGTCCGGCGCGCGGTGCTGCCGTTGCCAGCAGTGGACGTATGCAGCCGTTCAGGTTCGGTACGTCGAGCGCGCGAGCGGCCCCGGAGTGACCCTCTACGCCTGCCCAAGTCACGCCGTAGCGTTCGGCGCAGGGCCGACACCCGAGGACGTGTTCCGCAACCCGTAGACGCACGCACAGATAGCAAAACGCCCCGTTCGGCCAAGTGCCGGGCGGGGCTCTGTCGTTGGCGCTGACGTGCGCGTATGCTCAAGAGTGTTGGGGTCCCCGAGCGTGGCCCAGCCCGTGCCGTCCGGGCGGCGGTGGTCGGCGAGCAGGGTGGCACCGAGGGCGAGCAAGCGGTCGACCTCCTCGTCGCGGGTACGGTCCTGGGGCTGGAGGTCCAAGTGCACCCGGTTCTTGGCGGACTTGGCCTCGGGCACCGTGATGAACAGCAGCGCCACCCCGTCCGCCGTGACCAGCGCCTCCGGATCCCCGGGGTGATCGTCCTCGGCCAGGGAGCCCCCGAGCACCTGGGCCCAGAATCCGGCGAGCGCGTACGCGTCGGCGCAGTCGAATGTGATGTGTCGTACGAGCGAAGTCATGCGCGCCACTCTGATTTGTCACTCCCGGCGCTGTCCAGGCGATTTCAGCGCTGTCCAGGCGATTTCCGTCGGATGGGAGACCCGTAACTCAGTGCGGCGAAAGCCTGAATGGCGGCCGCGGTGAGGAGTGCGGCGGGGAGGGAGCGGGCCGCGAGGGGGGCGGTGAGGGTGGCCCCCAGGGCGAAGGCGGTGATCTTGAGGCTGGCGCCGGTGGTGAAGATCTGGGCACGCAGACGCTCGGGCGCCTCCCGGTGCCGTACCGCGAACAGCGCCGCGAGCTGCGGCCCTTCGCCCAGTCCGGCGATCACCGCGGCGACGATCAGCGGAACCGGCCGGCCGGCCGCGGCGAGGAGAAGGGCAACCGCCAGTACGAGCGTGGCGCACCGGAGAACGGTGTCGGGCCTCCGCATCAGCCGAGGACACCGGGCGAGCAGCGCATTGGCCAGCAGCGCGGAGGCGGCGACACCGGAGAGCAGCAGGACCCCGTGCCCGGCCGCCCCGAACACCCGCTCCCCGAGCAATGGACTGCACGCGACGAACATGCCTTGCCCCACACAGGAGATGACGGACACGGCGGTGGCCCGTGCGAGCGGCGGGGTACGGACGATGGCCCGGAATCCGGCCCGGATGTCGGCGGTGAGAGGTGTACGGGCGGGGGGCCGGAGCGCGAGCGGGCGCCGAAGCGGAAGCGCGGGCGAGGGAGCGGACTCGGGCGGCAGTACGGGCTTGGGTACGGGCGCGGGCGACGGTACGGGCAGCCTCCACGCCGTCGGCACCGCCACCCCGATCAGCGTCGCGGACACGATCACGCTCGCCGGCGCCCCCGCCGTACCCGCGACCGCGCCCGCAGCCGCTGGGCCCGTCAGACCGGCCGCGTTGAAGGTCATCGCGTCGAGGGAGGTGGCGCGGGAGAGGTCTTTCTCCCCTACGGTGTGCGGGAGTTGGCCGGTCCAGCCACCCGACAGGGCAGGGCCCAGCAGACCCGCGCACACCGCGATCAGGAGCGTGGCCACCACCGGTACGCGCCCGATGCTCAGCAGAATCAGGACGAGGGCCGACGCGTACGCCCCCAGCGCCACGGCCAGCAGCCGGCCGGGACGGGGCGATCTGTCGAGCAGTACGCCGAAGACCGGGCCGCCGACCGCCGCCGAGACCGTGACACCGGCGAGCAGCAAGGTCGCCGTGGAAGCCGATCCGGTGATCGCGAGCCCCGCCAGCAGCAGTGCCGGGCCCGACATCTCGTCACCTGTACGGGCCGCCGCGGCTCCTATGACGTACGACCGGAGTACGTAACGCTCTCGCATGCTCAGCACGTTACGCATGTAACTCAAACCTTGACCAGATGCGTTACATTCGCCCCATGCCGCCTCCGTCCCCGCCCCCGCACCCAGCCCCGAAGCCTATACACATCTCCGAGCCCACGACACCGAGGCT
>NZ_LATD01000314.1 GCF_000981895.1 Streptomyces odonnellii
GCCCTGCCCCCGGCCGAGGTCCATGGTCGCCCCGTCACCACGAGGCCCCCCGTATCCCGCGGACCCGCCGACGGGGCCGTTGGTGCGAGCGGCCCAGCCCCCGGGCCCGCCAGGAGCACCGGGCCGGCCGGGTCCTGCGTAACCGTCAGGAACCGCGGACCTGCCCGGGCCACCGGCCCACCCGGAGTCACCCTGTTCCCTGGCCCGCCACGATCCGCTGGGTCCTCCGGGCCCGCTCGGGTCACCCGGCCTGCCGGATCGCCCCGGGCCTCCGGTCCGCGCGGGCGCACCGACGCCACCTGGGCCGCCCGTACCACCGGCACCGCCGCCAGTGCCGTCCGGCCGTCCGGGCGCGCCGCTTCCCGCGCCGCGTCCGCCGGGCTCGCCCACCGCCGGAGTCTCCCCCGTCGCGGCCAGCGCCTCCCGCGCCTGCGCGATGCGTATCGCTTCCATGGTCATGTCGTGGCGCATCTCCGCGCGGCTCCACGCGCGTTCGGCCAGTTCCCACATCGTCGTCAGGTGCGTCGGGTTCGTGCCCGTGACGTCCGCCAGCGCGACGATCGCGCCCTTGGGAGCCAGCAGGCGGCCGTTCAGATAGCGCTCCCAGGACGTTCTGCTGTAGCCCGTGCGGTCGGCCACCGCCGCGATGCTCAGACCGCTGCGGTCCACGAGCCTGCGGAGCTGGCTCGCGAACTCCGCGACTTCCGGATCGAGTTCCTCCGGTAGCGCCTTCCAACGAGGCATTCGCCTTCCCCTTGTCCCCCCGCACGTGCCTGACTGTGCCCGCCCCGTGCCGCTGTCCCCCGGCCCGCCGGGCTATCCAGAGGGATGCGCGGGCCCAGGATGCCAGTTCCTGGTCCGGCGGCGCACAGAGGCATTGGACGCAGTATCGCGCTCCCCCCGCACGCCCCCACTGCCGAACGGTGCTTCAAGTCTCGCATCCGTTGCGCACCGATCACACCATGCCGGAATGGTTACCTCCGTGCATCAGGCAACAGGCAACCCTTGAACCCGTTCACCGCGTCCATGAGCCTGATGTGCGTGGGCGGCGCCCGTCCTCCCTCGGGGGAGAGGACGGACGCCGTTCACCGCTTCCCGAAGCACTCCTCGCTTCCGCCGTCGCCCGGCCGCAGACACACCCGCGCGTCCGCCAGCAGACCCGCGCCGGTCATCGGAGTCGACACATACCGCCCGACGTCCTGCTGTGTCGCGGTCAACCGGGCCGTTTTCGCGCCGGGTACGGTCAGGACGACCAGGTCCCCGGGACGCAGCCGGCTCGCCCGTGCCCAGATCGCGCGGCAGTGCTTCCCGTACCGCAGCTCCAGCCGCTGACCGCCCGCCGTGGTCAGGGAGTTGACGGTGGTAACCATGCCGTGGGCGCCGCAGCCCATGACCGAGGGGATCCGGCCCTCGCAGGCCGCGCCCGTGCACCCCGGCGTCCTGGGCGAGGCCTGGATCCAGGTCGCGTCCGCGGCGTCGTGCCGCCGTTCGTCCCCGCTGCCGTCCCCGGACAGCCCGGCTCCGGCGAGTACCGACGCGAGGACCACCACGGCGGCGGCGCCGAGTGCCAGACCGAAGCGGCGTCCACGGAAGAACGGCCTTGCCGGGGGCGGCTGTTGTACGGGGTCGGCGGCGGGGAGCCGTACGGACACGGCCGCCCCGGCCTGCGGCAGCGAACCCGTACCCGTACTCGCGCCCGTACCCACACCCGCGCCGTGGGCGGCCCCCGCCGCGACCGCCGTCTCGGCCCGGCCGCTCCAGCTCGCGTCGGCCAGTTCCCAGAGCATCAGCAGCCGTCCGGCGGGCTCGTCCGCCAGTGCGCAGAGCGCCTCGACCGCCTGTCTCGGCAGTGGTTGCGTGCCGTTGAGATAGCGCTGCCAGGAGGACTTGCTGTACGGCGTGCGCTCGGCCAGCGCCACCAGGCTCAGCCCCGTACGCTGCCGCAGCACCCGCAGGTCCGCCGCCAGCCGCTCCCCCTCCGCGGCCCCCGACGACGGCGCGCCGGCCGCGCTCACCGCCGTAACTCCGCCCAGGTGTCGGGACCGACGATGCCGTCCTCGACCAGCCGGCGCGCCGCCTGGAACTTCCGTACGGCCTCCTTGCTGGCCGGACCGTACAGCCCGTCGACCGCCCCCGGGTCGAAGCCGTGCCGCCGCAGCAGGCACTGCGCCTCGACGACATCGCGCCCATTGCCGTTGATGTCGATCAGGGCGTCGGTGGTGAGACTGTGCCCGGCGTGGGCGAGGCCGTCCTTGCGCTGGGCGGCGCAGTCGTACGTACGGCCGGGGCCATACGTCTGTACGGCCTGAGCCGCCGTGTCCGGCCCGTCCGGGGCCAGCAGCGTGCCTCCGCCGAAGCCCGCGGCCACGGCGAGGACGGCCCCGGCGAGCGCGTACCGCAGCGGGACGAGCCGCCGGGGTGGCACGGGCGAGGACGCGGGCGCCGGTTCGTCAACGGGCGGCGGGGGCGCCGAGAGGCCCTCAGCCGGTAACGCCTCAGCAGGTACCTCCGCCGGTAAGGCTTCGGCCGGCAACGCCTCTGCGGACCGGTCCGTCGGCGGCCGTTCCGTAACCGCCTCATGGACCAGCTCATGCAGTACGAGCAGCGGCGTCGGATCCGCGCCGCACACCCGCGCCAGCTCCTCCACCGCCCCTCGGGGCACCGGCTGTTTGCCGTTGAGATACCGCTCCCAGGAGGAGCGGCTGTAGCTCGTCTTCACCGACAGGGCTGCCAGGCCGAAGCCGGAACGGTCCTTCAACCGCCTCAACTGGACGAGAAGTTGCCGTTCCCTTTCCGGAAGTCCCGACGGAAGCTCTTTCCAACGCGGCATGTCCACCTCATGCGCTATGGGTCGCTCCAACACTTCAGCCCGGTTCTCCCCGGGACGGCGACCGCTGAACACAGAGTTCCGGGGCCGAACCGCGATCCGCCGCCTTCAGGACAGGCCGCGTGGCACGGCGACCGGCCTCGCGGTAGGGCCCGCCGTCCCACGCCGTCCCACGGGACGCACCGTCCCCGCAGGTCCGCGCCGTACGCGTCCCACAACCGCCCGGATCGGCAGGCATCCCTGGCGGCCGGCCGATCTGACGCGGAACAGTCTGTGGTGCACACCGGGCGGCGCGGTCCACCCCGCGCCGCCTTCGTCCAACGGGCGAGCACACAGCAGTCGGCCGGACGGGGGCAGGCCGTGATGGCCCGTACTCCTCGGGGGAGAGTACGGGCCATCGCCGGTGCCCTGCGTGGTGCGGGACGGTGGAGCTGGGGAACGGGTCTAGGGGACGGTGGAGTGGACCACGTCCTCCAGGAACGGGATCTCCAGCCAGGGCTTGGGCTGCGTCATGAGCGAGAGCATCACGATCGCGATGCCCAGCAGGCCGTACGTGGCCATGTCGGTGAAGCGCGAGCGTACGGCGAGCATGCCGACGGAGGGCATCACACGGCGGAGCAGCGCGCCGCCGATCAGGGCGAGGCCGATGAGGATCGTGCCGATCCGGAACGCCTCGGCGAACGGGTGCAGCCCGACGATCAGCAGCCCGAGGCCGATCGTGCCGAGCACGCTGAGCAGCGGCCACTGACGGGCGGGCGCGGAGGCGTCGCCCGGGGCGGCCCGGCCACCGCCCTCGGGGCGCGCGGTGTCGCGGGTGACGGCCGAGAAGCGCGGGCTGATCTCGGCGGGGTCGGCAGGCGCGGCCACTGCCGTGGCGGCGGGCGCCTTGTCGTGCTCCTGCCCCTGAGCGTCGTTGAGCGCGGCGGTCGTCGCGACCGCGACGGGGGCTTCGTCGTGCGGGGCTTCTGTCGCGACCGCGACAGGAGCCTGGTCGTGTGCGGTTTCCGTCCCTACAGCGATAGGAGCCCCGTCGCGCACAGCTTCCGTCCCAACCGTGACCGGAGCCTCGTCGCGCACAGCTTCCGTCCCGACCGCCACGGGAGCCTGGTCGCGCGCGGCTTCCGTCCCAACCGCGACAGAAGCCTCGTCCTGCGCGGCTTCCGTCGTGACCGCCACAGGAGCTCCGTCGCCCACAGCTTCCGTCGCCACCGCCGCCGGGGCCTCTTCCTGCGCGGGCTCATCGGTGACGGTGTCGGTCACGGCATCGCCGCCGCCCTTCACGGAGCCCGAGCCCGCGTCCGAGTCCGTGTACGCGCCGACCGGCGCCGCCACCGGCACGACCGTCTCGCCCGCGTCCGGCGCCTTCACGGCCGCAGCAGCCGCCCCGGCGGCCTCGCCCGGCGCGGCCCCGCTCGGCACAGCCTCCGCCGGCTCCGGCGAGCCGTCGGCGCGACCGCCCGGCTCCTCGACCGTACGCTCCCGCGCCCCGCGCTTCGGCCGGGCCGCGTCGCCCGTACTCCTGCCCGTACCCGTACCCATGGCCGCTCCCTTCCGCGTCACCGTACGGTTCAGCCCGCGTCGGCGGCGGCGCGTTCCGCCGCCTCGACCACATTGACCAGGAGCTGTGCCCGGGTCATCGGCCCTACACCGCCCGGGTTGGGCGAGATCCAGCCGGCGACCTCCGCGACCCCGGGGTGCACATCCCCGACGATCTTGCCGTTCTCGTCACGGCTCACGCCCACGTCCAGCACCGCCGCGCCCGGCTTCACGTCCTCAGGCTTGATGATGTGCGGCACCCCAGCCGCCGCCACGATGATGTCCGCCTGCCGGAGCTGCGCCGACAGATCGCGGGTGCCGGTGTGGCACTGCGTCACCGTCGCGTTCTCCGACTTACGGGTCAGCAGCAGCGGGATCGACCGGCCGACGGTGATACCGCGCCCCACGACCACCACATGCGCGCCCGCGATCCCGACACCGTGGTGCCGCAGGAGCTGGATGATGCCGTACGGAGTGCAGGGCAGCGGGCCCGTCTCGTTCAGGACCAGCCGCCCCAGGCTCATCGGGTGCAGCCCGTCCGCGTCCTTGGCCGGGTCCATCAGCTCCAGGACCCGGTTGGTGTCGATGCCCTTGGGCAGGGGCAGTTGCACGATGTAACCGGTGCACTCGGGGTTGGCGTTCAGTTCCGCGACCACCGACTCGATCTCCTCCTGGGAGGCCGTGTCCGGGAGTTCGCGCTGGATCGAGGCGATGCCGACCTGCGCGCAGTCGCGGTGCTTTCCGTTCACGTACCACCGGCTGCCCGGATCGTCGCCGACCAGCAGGGTCCCCAGGCCGGGCGTGATACCCCGCTCCTTGAGGGCCGCCACGCGGGCGGTCAGATCGGACTTGATCGCGGCTGCGGTGGCCTTGCCATCGAGAATCTGGGCGGTCATGACTCCATCCTCGCGGATGACCCGGCTCCGGTACCAATTCGAGTCCGCCCGGTGGCCCCCGTCACAGGCGCGCAAGCCGGACAGGAGGTTGCACTTGCACAACGCCCACGCAAAGTGACTGGACAAAATAGAACGTTGATAACACGATGGCCGCGCAGTACGCGGCCGGCGTCGGGGGGCAGTCCGCTCAGTCTTGCGAAGTTCCTCCTACTCGGGCCGTACGTCCCCAGCGTCACCAACGGAGGAACCCCGCCATGAGCTTCGGCGATCCCAACAACCCCTACGGCCAGCAGGGGCAGCAGCCCGGTCAGCCAGGCTATGGATATCCCCAGGGCCAGCCGGGCCAGCAGCCCGGTTACGGCTATCCGCAGGCCCCGCCGGTCCAGCCGTACGGCTACCCGGGCGCGCCCGGCGGCCAGATGGAGATGCCGGGCGGTGTCAAGGCGGCCCGGGTGATGCTGTGGGTCATCTCCGCCTTCCAGATCATCAGCGGACTGCTGACCTTCGCGGCGATGGGCGCCATCGACGACGCGGTCAGCAACGCCGGCGCCACCAGCGCCGAGGCCGAGACCTTCGCCGACTTCGGCAAGGGCATCGTCGCGTTCATCGCCGTGCTGACGCTGATCTTCGCCGCGCTCTCGATCCTGCTGGCGCTGAAGATGAAGACGGGCGGCAACGCCACCCGCGTCTGCGCGATCGTCTACGGCTCGTTCGCCACGCTGGGCGGGATCCTCTCGCTGCCGCTGGGCATCGTCACCATCGCGCTGGGCATCCTGATCATCGTGTTCGTCGCGAAGTCGGACGGCGCGGCCTGGTTCCAGCGGCCCCGCTACTGACGGCACCGCCACTGACAGCACCGCTACGGACCGGCTGCCGGTCCGCATGGCCGAAGGCCGTGACCTCCGCTCTCCTGGAGCGGGTGTCACGGCCTTCGGCGTCAGTGGAGCCAGTGGCCGGCGGAACCGGCGGTCGCCGGAACCGGTGCAGCCGCAACCGGTGCAGCCGGAATCCTGGCCGTCGGAATCCTGGCCGTCGGAATCAGTGGAAGAAGTGCCGCGTCCCCGTGAAGTACATCGTCGCGCCCGCCTTGCGCGCCGCCTCGACGACCTGCTCGTCACGGACCGAACCGCCCGGCTGCACCACCGCCTTGACGCCCGCCTCCAGCAGGATCTCCAGCCCGTCGGGGAACGGGAAGAACGCGTCGGACGCCGCGTACGCTCCCCGCGCGCGCTCCTCCCCCGCGCGCTCCACCGCGAGCTTCGCGGAGTCGACACGGTTGACCTGGCCCATGCCGACGCCCACCGAGGCACCGCCCTTGGCGAGCAGGATCGCGTTGGACTTGACCGCGCGGCACGCCCGCCAGGCGAAGGCCAGCTCCGCCAGCTCGGCGGCGGACAGCGGCTCGCCGCTCGCGAGGGTCCAGTTCGCGGGGTCGTCGCCGTCGGCCTGGAGCCGGTCGGTGACCTGGAGCAGCGCCCCGCCGTCGACGGGCTTGACCTCGACCGACCCGGCCGGGGCCGCGGGGCACCGCAGCACCCGGATGTTCTTCTTGCGGGCGAGCACCTCGACCGCGCCGTCCTCGTACTCCGGCGCGACGATCACCTCGGTGAAGATCTCCGCGACCTGCTCGGCCATCGCGGCCGACACCGGCCGGTTGACCGCGATCACGCCGCCGAACGCGGACAGCGGGTCGCACGCGTGCGCCTTGCGGTGCGCCTCCGCCACATCAGCGCCGACCGCGATCCCGCACGGATTGGCGTGCTTGATGATCGCGACACAGGGCTCGGCGTGGTCGTACGCGGCACGGCGCGCGGCGTCCGTGTCCGTGTAGTTGTTGTACGACATCTCCTTGCCGTGGAGCTGCTCGGCCTCGGCCAGGCCGCCTTCGCCGCTGGTGTAGAGCGCGGCGGGCTGGTGCGGGTTCTCGCCGTAGCGGAGCACGTTCTTCCGGGTGTACGTGGCGCCCAGGAAGTCCGGGAAGCCCGAGTCGTCGGCGGCTGCGTAGTCGTCCGCGAACCAGGACGCCACGGCCACGTCGTACGCGGCGGTGTGCTGGAAGGCCTCCGCCGCGAGCCGCCTGCGGGTGTTCAGGTCGAAGCCGCCGGTCCGTACGGCGCCGAGGACGTCCGCGTACCGCTCGGGGCTGGTGACGACCGCCACCGACGGGTGGTTCTTGGCGGCGGCGCGGACCATCGAGGGCCCGCCGATGTCGATCTGCTCGACGCACTCGTCGGCGGTGGCGCCCGAGGCGACGGTCTCGCGGAACGGATAGAGGTTCACGACGACCAGGTCGAACGGCTCGATGTCCAGCTCGGCGAGCTGTGCGCGGTGCGCGTCGAGCCGGAGGTCGGCGAGGATCCCGGCGTGCACACGCGGGTGCAGCGTCTTCACCCGGCCGTCCAGGCACTCGGGGAAGCCGGTCAGCTCCTCGACCTTGGTGACCGGCACCCCGGCGGCGGCGATCCTCGCCGCGGTGGAGCCGGTCGAGACGAGCGCGACGCCCGCCTCGTGCAGCCCGCGGGCCAGCTCTTCCAGGCCCGTCTTGTCGTAGACGCTGATCAGCGCCCTGCGGAGGGGGCGGGCCCCGGAGGCCGCCGGAGCCGTCTGCTGAGCGCGGTCGTCGGTCGTGGGCTCGTGCGTCGGCCGATTCGTACCTTCGGCGGTCACTGGATGGTTACCTTTCGTCCCTCAATGCGGTAGCCGTGCCGGGCCAGACGCCCCACGACCTCGACGAGCAGGCGTCGCTCGATTTCCTTGATGCGCTCATGGAGAGCGTCTTCCACGTCCTCGTCCCGCACCTCGACCACGCCCTGCGCGATGATCGGGCCGGTGTCGACACCGTCGTCGACGAAGTGGACGGTGCAGCCGGTGACCTTCGCGCCGTACGCAAGCGCGTCACGTACGCCATGGGCACCGGGAAAACTGGGGAGCAGGGCGGGATGCGTGTTGACGACCCGGCCGCCGAAGCGCGCCAGGAACTCCTTCCCCACGATCTTCATGAAGCCGGCCGAGACCACCAGATCCGGTGCGTACGCGGCGGTCGCCTCGGCCAGCGCCAGGTCCCACTCGTCGCGCGAACCGTAGTCCTTCACCCTGCGGACGAAGGTGGGCAGCCCGGCCCGCTCGGCGCGCTCCAGACCCGCGATGCCGCCGCGGTCCGCGCCGACCGCGACGATCCGCGCCCCGAAGGCCGCCGGGTCGTCGCCGATGGCGTCGAGCAGGGCCTGAAGGTTCGTACCGGATCCGGAGACCAGGACCACGATCCGCGCCGGGCCCGGCGCGGCGGGCCGGAAGACGAACGGCGGGGAGGCGGCGGGCTGAGGTGCGGAGGCGGGGGGCGGGGAGGCCACGGCGGGCGCCTTTCTGGAAGCGAGCACAGCCTCGCGGGGTCGTGCGGCGTCAGATGGTCGGCTGTGTGGTCGGCGCTGTGACAAGGCCGCGGGGCTTTGTGGGGTCCTACGAACGAATCACATTCGCCCTTACGGGGAACTCTACGAAGGAGCCGACCGTCAGCAACGATACCGGCACACCGAGCGGCCCCCACGGGACGGGGGCGTAGCCGGGAGGTAGCGTCTGGGGACAGGGTTTCCGTCTCCGGGGCGGGCCATTCGCGACAAGACCCCCGCAATCCACGGGTCTGAGGGGAAGACGTTCACCAGATGCAGGACCGACGCCGCCGCACGGCACTCCACCTCCCGCCGCCCGCCGGGCCGGTGCTGCTGCCGCGGGAACGCCAGTCCTCTTCCACCGGACCGTCAGGGACCCCTGGGCCGTCGGGGTCCCCGGGCGCTTCCGGATCCGCGGACTCCGAGCAGGACCGGGCCCCGGCCGGCGGCCCCGCCGGAGGCTCCGGTTCCGGCACAGGTGCGGGTACGGGTACGGCTTCCGGTACGGGCGCCGGTGCCGGTACGGACTCGGGCTCGGGTACGACGGGATCAGGCGGGTCCTCCGGCTCGGCCGGCTCCTCCGACGACAACCCCTTCGCGCCGCCGCCCGAGGGCAGGCCCGACCAGCCGTGGCGCCCCCGCCGCCCCGAAGGCGGACCGGGCGACGGCGGGTCCGGCTCCGACCGGAGCGGCTGGGGAAGCCAGTGGAGCAGCCGTCAGCCGGGCCGCTCCCCCGACGGCTTCGGCAGCCGCCCCGGAGGCCGGGACGGGCAGAACGGCCGGGACGGCGGCCAGGACGGACCCGAGAGCGGCCGTGGCGGCGGACTGCGCTGGGACCCCACGGACCCGATCCAGCGCCGCGCCCGCTACGCGCTGCTCGGCGGCATGTGGGCCTTCTTCTTCGCGCTCTTCGACTTCCCCGAGATCGCGCTGCTGCTCGGCTCGCTGGCGCTGTACTGGGGCGCCAGCTCCCTGCGGAACAAGCCGGCCGACGCATCGTCCCGCGACGGCCGCGACGGCCGGCAGAATCCCGCGCTCGCCGGTGCGGCTTCCCGTAACAACACGGCCGGCACGCCCACTACGACGGCCGGTTCGGCGGCACAGCCCGCCCCGGCCCCGGGTCACACGGCCGGGGCGCCCTTCCCGTCCGCGTCGTCCGCGTCGAGCAGGCAGCAGACCACGGCGGCGGTCAGCGGGCTGGTGACGGCCGGGATCGCGCTGGCGATCGTGGCGGCGACCTTCACCGTGCAGCTCGTCTACCGCGACTACTACACCTGCCTCAACGACGCCCTGACCAAGACGGGCCAGCTCTCCTGCAACGACGAACTGCCGCGCTCGCTCGTCCCGGTCTTCGGCGTCAAGGAGTGAACAAAGGAATGAACAGGGGCTGACGCCGTCAGGAAACGGCGCCCGAACCGCCGCCCGGAACCGTGCCGGAGTCCGTGTCCGAACCGCCGGGGCCGCTCCTCTTTTTCACGGGGGTCGGCCCCGACGGCTTTCCGGTGTCAGGGAAGTCGGCGGTCAGCCTGCCCGACGCCTGCTTGACCGCCGCCCATCGGGTCTGCCGCGCGCCGCGCTCGTGCCAGGCCTTGTCGGGCAGGAAGTCATAGGGCTCGAACGACGGTTCACCGGCATCCGCCTCCCCCTCCCTCTCACGCCGGGCCGCTTCGGTGTCGGCGACCAGCAGGTCCAGGCCGCCCGCCGTCTCCCCCGACGACGCCGATACGGCCCCCGCTCCGAGCCGCAGCGCCGGCCGCCGCCAGAAACTCTGCCGCGCCTCCGCCACCTCGGCGGGTTCCGCGGCCTCTTCCTCCGCCTCCCGTGCGGCCCTCTCCCGCAGCCGCCGGGCCCGTAGCAGCAGCGCCGCCGGTACGCCAAGACCCACCGTCCACACCAGCGCCGCCGCGCCCGTCAGCCACCACACCGGCCCCAGGACCGTCAGTTTCCCGGTGCCCATCGGCCCGCCCGACACCGCCGCCAGCACCGCCGTCAGCACCCCGCACACCACCCCGCCGAGCGTCGCTGTCAGCGCTGTCGCCCGCGCTCCCCAGGCCTCCTCCTTCGTGGTGTACGGCGGCGCGGCCACCCGTACGGTGAACCAGGCCAGCGCCACCGCCGCCGCCATCGGCACCACCGCCACGGCCCAGTTCAGCCCCGGCCCCGCCCCGCCGGGCGCCACGGCGAACGGCGCGAAGGCCGACGACGCGTCACCGCCACCGCCCGTCGCCCCAAGCGGGGTGACCGTCACGCCCGTACCCAGAGCGAAGCCCGGCCCCAGCCCGTACGCGGCGCCCCACACCGCGGCGTTCGGCACCAGCGCCAGTCCCATCAGCAGCAGCGCGCACCGCCCCGGCCAGTCCACGGCGAGCCGCAGGAACGAGCCGTACGCCCCCGCCCCGTGCCATGCGAGCCAGATCCCCACCAGCAGCGCACCGCCGCCCAGCAGCACCAGGAGCGACCCGGCGCCGGCCCGCAGCGCGAGAGCCGTCCCGCGCCGTACCCCGGGCGCTGCGACGATCCGGCCGAGTCCGCCCCGTACCGCTGCCGGCAGCCAGGCCGGCAGGGGACCGCGCGGACGGCCACGCGCCCGCCATGCCCCGGCCGCCGCGGCGACGACCGTCATCACGGGCAGGGTCAGCGCCGCGCACACCGGGCGCGCGCTCAGCGTGGCGCCCGCGACAAGGAGGACCGCCGCCGCGCCGACCAGCAGATAGCCGCCGGTCAGCGTGGCCACGACACTCGGCACGGTCAACGGGGGCCGCTCCTCGTCCGGTTCGAGGGCGTCCCTGGACGCCCGGTGGACCAGCCAGAGCGGCAGCAGCATCAGAAGCAGCGGGGTCACCCCGAGCGGCGCGGGATCGCCGGAGAGGGTGTCCGTGCGCAGCAGATCGGTGCCGTGGGCCAGCAGCCACAGCGCCGCCGCGGCCCGCAGGGCGCCACCGGCACCGCTGTCGGGGTACGGGGAAATGATCCACATCGCCAGCACCAGCACGGCGAACACGCCGAGCCCGACGCCCGCGGCGATGGCTCCACGGAGGAACGAAACGGTCAGGGCGGCCGCCCTGCCGCGCTCCACCGCCGAGGCCGAGGACAACGGCGCGCTGCGATCGGTCAATTGGGTCACATCGCCATGCTGCCCACGACACACGCTTGATCCATGCAACAGGCGGATGTTCGACGTGTCGCCCAATATAGTCTTATGTGCTTTTCGCCCCAGACCCGTGCTGCGGGGAGTCCCTCATGACGCAGAACACCACGCAGAGCACCGCGGACGGCTCCTCCAGCGTCCCGCCGCTGCCTCCCCCCAAGGAGCGCCGCCGACTGCGGGAGTCGAAGTCGATGACCGAGAAGCAGGTCGCGACGGCGGTGGGGGTGTCACGGGCGACGATCCGTTCCTGGGAGGCCGGCCGTACGACTCCGCGCGGGCGCAAGGCGGAGACCTACGCGAGGCTGCTGGCCGCCCTCGGCGCGGAACTGCGGGAGAAGGAAGCACAGACCGAACGGGCGGCGCGCCGGGCGGCCATGGAACGCTCGGCCGCACGGCAGCGGAACACGTCAGCGCCGTCGCCGGCGTCACCGTCGACCGCTTCGGCGGCGTCGGCGTCTTCGGCGGGCTCGGCGACATCCGCGTCGCAGAACCGCAGAAGAGCCGGCCCACCGCAGGCGTCGCCGTCAGCCCCGGCGTCGCCGGGCTCGCGGTCGCCCTGGCCGACCGTCAGTCCGTCGCTCGACCCCTCCCGCGACCGGGTGTCGGCCAAGGCGCCCGTGGTGCCCCGGACACCCGCGCGGACCCCGCCGCCC
>NZ_LATD01000315.1 GCF_000981895.1 Streptomyces odonnellii
CCGGGGCCCCCGTCCTGCCCCTGCTGATCGTGCCCCCGCTGGCGGGCCTCCACAGAGCCCACGATACGGCGCGGGGGTGCGTTGTACCCGCGCGTGGCGCGGCGCTTATCACCATGATCGATTATCTGCAAGCCGGCGTTTGAGCAGGTGCAACAGCCGATACCGTTGGGCCTGCGGGGACGGGAGCGGGTTCTGTGACAGGGCCCGCCGATACTTGTAGGAGAGCTGTGTTCCCTGGCTGTGCCACTTTCACCACGGCAGTTGTCCGCACCCTGTTCGCCGTCGCCATCGCCGTGATCGGGATCGGTGCGACGGCGATGTCCTCGGGCGACTCCGCCGAGCGGCCGGGCTCCGGCCGGTCGAGCACCGTGCTGGCGCTCGATTCGCGGTGGATGTGGTGACGCCGGTGGACGTGGTGACGCCGAGCGACGGAGCCGGTCGCGTGAGCCGCTGACCGTCTGCTACCGGGCGTACCGGCTCCCTGACCTGCTCAGGAGCCGGTCACGCCCCATTCGGCGAGAAGCTCCCGCAGACCCCGCGCCTCGGTCCAGGCGCCGAGGCTCTCGTAGAGAGCGATCGCCTGATCGCCGTAGCGGCGCGCGGACGCCATGCCATGGGACGACAGCGCGATGTGCGTGAGCCCGGCGAACGCGTGCGCCGTACCGAGCGGATAGCCGATGCCCTGGGCTATTTCCAGGGCCTGTTCGTACAAGGCACGCGCGGTCGCGAGCCGTCCCGACTCGCGCTGCATGTCACCCATGCCGAGCAGCGCGCGCTGCCTCTCGTACGCGTTGTCGATGCTCCGGGCCACTTCCTCCGCCATCGTGAAGTGCAGCAGTGCCTCGCCCCCGCGGCCGGTGTCCGCATAGGCCGTGCCCATACTGATCAAGATGCTGGCCTCGCCCATTCTGTCCCCGCTGGCCCGGTCGCTCCTGAGCGCACGCTGGTAGTGGGCGAGCGCCAGGTCCGTGTTCCCCGTTGCCTGGTGGACGGCGCCCAGATTGGTGTCCAGGATGGAGAGTTCCTGTCGTCCGCCGCGGAGCAGCGCGAACACCCGCGAGCGTTCGTAGTAGCGGCGGGCCTCCGCATGGCGGCCCTGGATGTAGCGCAGTTCGCCCAGGTTGTTCAGGGCCTTGGTCTGGCCCAGCAGATCACCGAGCCGCTCATGGATGGTGAGCATGGTCCGCACGCGCTGATGGGCCGCTTCGTACCGTCCCGCGTAGTACAGGGCTATGCCCTGGACATTGAGGCACTCGGCCTCCCCGCGGAGGTCCTGGACCTCCCGGTACAGCCCCACCGCCTCGTCCAGCACCCGTAGCGCCTGCTCACCCCGCCCCGCCGCCAAGTGCGCGCGGCCCGACTGGAGCAGGGCGTCGGCCCGGCCCGGTGGGTCCTTGAGGTCCTGGAAGAGCGACAGCGCCTCGCCCGCGTGGCGCTGCGCCTCGTCGTGGTCCTTCTGCGCCAGCACATCCGCGTGTTCCACCAGCGTCCGCGCCAGCGCCGCGCGGTCGTTGTCCGCCCGGAGTGCCGACGCCGCCGCGCCGTACAGTTCCGCCGCGATGTCCCACGTACCCCAGAGTTTGAGCGAGGCGGCCAGTACGTGGGGGAAGAGGGCCGCGTACGCCGGGGCTTCGGCGGCGGCGCGGCGGGCGACGGCGAGGAGGTTGGCGCGTTCCACGGTGAGCCAGACCGATGCCTCGTCCGTGTCGGCGAACCGGAGCGCGTACGGGGACTCCCGCTCCGGCGCCAGGGGGCGCGTACGGCGGTGGGGGTGGACGGCGCGGTCGGCGCGGTGAGCGGTGGTCAGGTAGTACGCGAACAGCCGGTCGACCGCTTCGTCGCGCACGGTCTCCGGTTCGGTGCGCGCGCCGGCGCGGAGACCGAAGGCACGAGCCAGGTCGTGCAGCCGGTACCGGTCGGGGACGGGCTCTTCGAGCAGATGCCCGTCGAGAAGTTCCTCAATGCCTTTGCGGATACACGCCATATCCGCACCGACGAGCGCCGCCGCCGCATGGAGCGTGATGTCGGGGCCGGTGTGCAGCGCCAGCCCGCGGAACAGTTCCTGTGCCGGCGCGCTCAGTTCGGCGTACGAGAACCGGAACGCCGAGGCGATGGCGTCGTCGAACTCGTCCAGCGGGTCGGCCGCCTGGGCCAGCCGGTCCAGCAGACGGCGCAGGTCCCAGGAGTCCCGGTGCCGGAAGCGGCTCGCCAGCAGTCGCAGGGCCAGCGGATGCCGGTCGCACGCGGCGACGACCTCGCGCAACGCCGTGGTGTCGCCGGACACCCGCGCGGCCCCCGCGATCCGGGTGAAGAGCGCGGCGGCCTCGGCCTCGGAAAGGACGTCCACGAAGAGCGTTCTGGCGCCGGCCAGCCCCGACAGCCGGTTCCGGCTGGTCACGATCGCGCGGCAGGTGGGGGCGCCGGGCAGCAGGGGGCTGACCTGGGCGGCGTCCCGGGCGTTGTCGAGGATGACGAGCGCGCGGCGCCGGGCCGTCCACTCCCGCCATCGAGCGGCGCGTTCGTCGAGCGAGTCGGGCAACGTGCCGGGGAAGCCGGAGGCGTGGAGCAGTATGCCGAGAGCCTCCGCCGGATCGTGGGGCTGCTGGTCGCCGTGGCCGCGCAAGTCCACGTACAGCACGTCGTCGGGATAGGACGTACGCAGTCGGTGCGCGGCGTGGATGGCGAGGGTCGTCTTGCCGATGCCGGGCATTCCGTGCACAACGGTCAGGGGAAGGGCCGTCGGTGACAGGGAGACCGGTACGCCGTCGTCGGATCCGGAATCCGCCGCGGAGCCGGGCGCCGGTCCGGTCGTGGCGTCTGCGAGAAGGATGCGGAGCTCACTCGTACGGCCGGTGAAGTCGGGGATGTCGCGAAGGAGGTTGTTACGGGGTTCCTCCGGCTCCGCGGTCGTTTCGGGCACGGCTCCCGCTGATCCGGTCAGTTCCGTTGGCCCCGGACCGCTGTCGGTCTCCATCAACGTACGGTCCTGTTCAAGGATCCGCAGATGCAGCTCCTGGAGCTCCGTCCCTGGTTCGATCCCCTGCCCCTCGTGAAGGCGCCGGTGTGTCGTGCGGTAGAGGGCGAGCGCCTCGTCGGGCCGGCCGGAGCGGTAGAGCGCCAGCATCAGCGAGGCGATCACCCGCTGGGCGAGGGGATTCTGCGCGGCCAGCTCGTGCAGTTCACCGATGAGGTCGGCGTGCCGCCCCAACTCCAGCTCCAGCTGTATCCGTTCCTCCCGTATGCGCCGGTAGTCCTCGGTCAGCCGGGCGCGGGTGGTCGTGGCCCAGGCGCTGGTGAATTCGGCGAGGGGTTCGCCACGCCAGTGGTGTTCGGCGGTCCGCAGCAGGCCGAGGGCGAGATCACGCTCGCCGCGCCCGGCCGCCGCCCCCGCGTCCTTGCGCAGCCGCTGGACGCGGAGCAGGTCGATGTCCTCGGGATCGACGAGGAGTTGGTACTGCCTCGGGGAGGGCCGCTTCACCTGCGCCAGGTCGCCGACGCCCCGGCGCAGGCGTCCCCGTAACCGGGACAGATAGGCGTGCAGGGTGTTCAGGCCGGTGGCGGGCGGGTCGCCGTCCCAGACGCGGTCCATCAGGGCGTCCACCGTGACCGGTTCGCCCCGGGCGTGGACCAGCACGGCCAGCACGCAGCGTTCTTTCACCGTACCGAGCCCGAACTGCCGTCCTTCGTGCCACAGTTCCAGGGGTCCCAGAGCAAGAAGGTCCACCATCGCCCCCGATGTGTGTGGTTCTTCCTGCCGAATCCGGCAGCGCCCGCACGTTCGCGCGTAACCCGGCCCAGTCTTGCCGCACCGGGCGGGGAGCGTCAGACGCGCATGGAGGCGTGCGAGGCGCATGGCCCGGACTACCGAGGCGCGGTCACGGGTAAGGACGCGCGCCCCGCGCCGCTCTTTTGCCGCTGAGTGAGGTACGTGCCGTGCCGCCGGATACCCCAGGGCACACACCGGCCGACCGGGCCGGAGTCGGCACGGCACAGGTCAGTCGTCGGTGCCGAGGCCCGCGTCGCGGGCCAGGAGGGCGGCCTGGACGCGGTTGCCGGCGTCGAGGGCGGTGAGGATCCGGCTGACGTGCGCCTTGACGGTGCTTTCGCGCATGCCGAGTGCTTTCGCGATCTCCGCGTTGGAGTCGCCGAGGGCCAGCCGGGCCAGTACGTCGGCCTCACGGGGGGTCAGCCGGGACACCTTGGCACGCGCTTCCAGGGCGGCCGGGCGGGCGGCGTGGTGGTAGTGGTCGATCAGCCGGCGGGCGGCGGCGGGGTGCAGCATGCCCTGGCCGCCCGACACCACATGGACCGCCCGGATGATCTCGCGCGGATCCGTGTCCTTGAGGAGGAAGCCGTCCGCGCCCGCGGTGAGCGCGTCGTACACGTACTCGTCGAGGTCGAAGGTGGTCAGGGTGATCACCCGGGGCGGGGAGGGCAGAGCGCGGAGGTGGCGGGTGGCGGTGATGCCGTCCATACGGGGCATCCGTACGTCGACGAGGGCGATGTCGACCCGGTGCCGACCGGCCTCCTCGATGGCGGCCAGCCCGTCCGCGGCCTCGGCGACGACGGTGAGTTCCGGATCGGTGGCCAGCAGGTCGACCAGTCCCAGCCGCACCAGGGCGTCGTCGTCGACCACCAGGACGTTGATCATGAGACGGACACCTGGGGGAGAGCGGTGCCCGGTGCGAGATCGGAAGCAGGACACGGGGTGGCCGACGACACCGGCAACCGGGCGGAGAGCCGCCAGCCGCCGCCCGTCGCCCCCGTGTACAGATGCCCGCCCAGCGCCGAGACCCGCTCCGCCAGACCTATCAGGCCATAACCGCCGGACAGGGCGGAATCCGTGGCCGCGGGCAGCGCGGCTTCCCCGGGCGCGGTGGACGGCTCCCGTACCGCCGGAGGCTCTGCTACGGCGAGACCTTCGGCCACGGCCTCGGGCACCGTGAACTCCCTGGCGTCCACGACCGCACCGTTGACCACCTCGACCGTCGTGGCAGGCGGTCCGTAGTGCACCCGCACCCCGACCGGTGCCGTGCAGGCGTGCTTACGGGCGTTGGTCAGCGCCTCCCGTACGAGCCGGTGCACCGCGAGCCGGTGACTGGTGGAGGCGCTCGCCGCGTCACCCGACACCTGCGAATCGATCAACTGGCCCGCGGCGCGCGCCTCGGCGAGCAGCTCGGCCAGATCCTGGAGCGCGGGTGCGGCGACAGCCTTCGTACGGCCACTCCCCGTCGGGGCCTCCGAGCGCAGCGCTCCCAGCACTTCCCGAAGATCGTCCAGTGCCTGCCCGGCCGTGCCGCGCAACAGGTCTATCCGCGCGACGACCGCGGGCGGCAGTGACTGCGCATGCATCTGAAGCACCCCTGTGTGCAGCATCAGCAGGCTCAGCCGGTGGGCGAGGACATCGTGCATCTCGCGGGCGATCCGCGCCCGCTCCGCCGACCGGGCCTGCTCGGCACGGAGTTCGCGCTCCACCCGGAGCTGTTCGACCTGCTCCCTGAGCGCCTCCATCAGCCGGCGCCGGCTCCCGGCCCACATTCCGAGGGCCAGGGCCAGGCCCGCCAGTACGGGATTGCCCAGTCCGGTCCATGTGGTCACCCGCCCCTCCAGCAGCGACTGCCCCCGCGCCAGGGCGATGGCCAGCCAGGGCACCCCGGCGACGACGGCGATCGCCAGACACACCCACATCTCGCGCAGCCGGCCGCGCGAGGTGAAGTGATACAGCACCACCAGGAGCGGCAGCACACAGCCGCACGCGATGGAGGCCAGCGCGAGAACCGCCGTGGTACGGGCGATCCGGTAGCGGCCGAGGGCGGCGAACGAGGCGATCACCCCCACCCAGGGGGCCGGATCGGCCAGCGTGCCCCCGGCCGAACGGAAGCCTTCCAGGATGGACAGGAGGGCGAGCACCACCACGGACGGCGCCTCCACCCACAGCGGAATACCGCGTCCGGGCTCGGATTTCACCGTGCCATCGTATGGATCGGTGAAGAGGTCCGTCCCCGGCCGTACGGGCACGGGCACCCCCGACTTTCGTCGGGCATCGCCGTCGCACAACAGCCGATTCCACGGCATCCGGCACTCCCTAGCGTTCTGGACATGGCACTTCCTTCGCTCCGCACGTCAGCATCCGGCACCTCGGCGGCCGGGCAGACCCGGGACCGGCGTACCCCGGCCCGGCGGCTCGCCGACCGTCGGCTGTTCTTCGCCGAGACGTTCCGGACGTTCCGTACGACCGGGGCCGTGACCCCCAGCGGCCGGCGCCTTGCCGAGGCCCTCGCCACGCCGCTGGCACAGCCTGCCGGGAGGCCGCGCGCGATACTTGAGGTCGGGGCCGGGACCGGCGCGGTCTCGCGGATACTGGCCGGTCTGCTCGGCCCTGAGGACACGCTGGATCTGGTCGAGTCCAACCCTCGTTTCGCGCGGGTGCTGGAGGCGGATCTGCATTCCGACCCACGGCTGGCGCGCCATGGGAAGCGCATAGGTCTGATCGCCAAGCCGGTGCAGGAGCTCGATCCCGGGGCCCGTTACGACGTGATCGTGTCCGGGCTGCCGTTCGCCAACTTTCACCCCGGAGAGGTGTCCGACCTGCTGACGCGGTATCTGGCGGTGCTCAATCCCGGCGGCCAGTTGACGTATTTCGGTTACCGGGGCACGGCGCGGTTCCGTGCGCTGGTGGGTTCCTCGCGCAGTCTGGCGCGGCACGGCGGGGTCGCGCACGTACTCGACTCGTTCCAGCAGGCCCATGCCACCGGCTGCCGCACCGTGTGGGCCAATGTCCCGCCGGCGCGCGTGTGGAGCCTGTCCGCAGGTCATGACGACGACCGGCTGGAGGCGGCGATACCGCCGCCCAGGTCCCCGGGGCATGACTTCTGACCGGGCCGTACGTCTCGCCACCCGTCGGCGCTCGTCCCGCGTCCCCGCTGAGCGGCGCGGGCCTGCGGCCGGGCGGCTGTTATTGCCATGTACCGTTCAAAGGCTCGTTACTTGATGGCGTTTCGCCCGATGATCTACGCGCGGAGAGTGGGCCCTCTGTACGCTCACCGCCCCCCTCGTACACGGAGGTTTGACGGATGCTCGGATCAGGGAATTCCCGCCGCCGCAGACTCATCGGTGCCACCGTCGTTCTCGGTGCGCTCACCGCCGGTACCGCGGCTCAGACCGCCCAGGCCGTCCCGGCCGGCCAGGCAGCTCCGGGTGCTCAGGCGGCGCCGGCCGCCGCCGCGGCCACCCACCGGGTGCTGTTCGACAACGCCCATGCCGAGACCGCCGGCAACGCCGACTGGATCATCAGCACCAGCCAACCCGACCCGCTGGGCCAGAACCCCTCGCCCACCTCGGACACCTCCTGGACCGGAGCCCTCTCGTCCTGGGGCGTGGCCCTCCAGCGGACCGGCGACTACAGCCTCAAGACCCTCCCGTCCAGCGGCTCGATCACGTACGGCTCGTCGAGCTCCACCGACCTGACGAACTTCGACACCTTCGTGCTGCCCGAGCCGAACGTCCTGCTGACCTCGGCCGAGAAGACCGCGGTGATGAAGTTCGTGCAGAACGGCGGCGGCCTCTTCCTGGTCGCGGACCACACCGGCGCGGACCGCAACAACGACGGTGAGGACGCCGTCGAGATCATCAACGACCTGATGTCCAACAACAGCGTGGACAGCACCAATCCGTTCGGCTTCTCGGTCGACACCCTCACCGTCGGTTCCGACTACCCCCGTGCGATCAGCGACAGCGGCAACCCGGTGCTGCACGGCTCGTTCGGTACGGTCACCAAGAGCCTGATCGCCAGTGGCACCACCGCCACCCTCAGGCCCGCCGACAACTCCTCCGTCAAGGGCCTTCTCTACCGCACCGGTTACTCCGGCAACACCGGCGCGTTCTTCGCCACCAGCACCTTCGGCAGCGGCCGGGTCGCCTTCTGGGGCGACAGCTCGCCCATCGACGACGGCACCGGCCAGTCCGGCAACACCCTCTACGACGGCTGGCGGGACAGCGGCGCCACCAACGCCGCGCTCGCCCTCAACGCCACCGAGTGGCTCTCCTCGGGGACCGGCGGCGGTGGGGACGGCGGCGGTGACGGAGGCGGCGGTGGCACCTGCACCGTGGCCCAGCTCCTCGCCAACCCCGGCTTCGAGTCCGGCAGTTCCTCGTGGACGTCCTCCAGCGGTGTCATCACCAACAGCACCGGCCAGGCGGCCCGCACCGGCTCGTACAAGGCATGGCTCGGCGGCTACGGCACGGCCCGCACGGACACCCTCTCCCAGACCGTGACCATCCCGTCCGGCTGCGCCGCGACCTTCAGCTTCTATCTGCACATAGACACCGCGGAGACCTCCAGCACCGCCTACGACACCCTCAAGGCACAGGTGCTGAACAGCTCCGGTACGGTCCTCAGCACCCTGGCCACCTACTCCAACGCCAACGCCGCCTCCGGCTACACGCGGCGCAGCTTTGATCTCAGCGCCTACGACGGCCAGACCGTGACGCTCAAGTTCACCGGCGTCGAGGGATCCAAGCTCCAGACCTCGTTCGTCATCGACGACACCGCGCTCAATGTGAGCTGACGACGGGCGGCCGGCATCCGGCCCCGGCTCGACGGAGGGGGCGGTATGCGGTGTTCGTACCGCGTACCGCCCCCGTACCAGGCGCTTCGCGCGTAGAAGTGCCCCCGGCAGGGATCGAACCTGCGGCCAAGTGCTTAGAAGGCACCTGCTCTGTCCACTGAGCTACGGGGGCTCGCTGACCTGCACAAACGCAGCCCTCCGGCGCGGACCCGGCACCGGTGGGTACCTCCCTACAATATCTTTACAGCGGGCCTTCCGGAGGATGTCACTGTTCGCAGTGCTCGCTCATGGCGAGGACGTCCGGCGCGGCGGCGCGAACGCGGCTCGCCGGTGCCTGACCCGGCGGAACCGACGGTGGCACCGGCCGGAGCCGGCGCCATCCAGGTCTCCCCCGTGGCTCGTACGGTTACCTCGCCGCCCGCCGCGTGGAGGGTTCGAGGCGGATGACGATCCCTTTGGAGGTCGGTGTGTTGCTGATCTCCGCGACGCTGTCCAGTGGTACCAGGACATTGGTCTCGGGGTAGTACGCGGCGGCGCAGCCACGCGCGGTCGGGTACGAGACAAGGCGGAAATCGTCCGCACGCCGCTCGATTCCGTCGCGCCACACGCCGATGAGATCCACCTGACTGCCGTCGGTGAGGCCGAGTTCCTTGAGATCGGCCGGGTTCACCAGCACGATCCGCCTGGATCCGTGGATTCCGCGATAGCGGTCGTCCAGGGTGTACGGGATGGTGTTCCACTGGTCGTGGGACCGCATGGTCTGGAGGACCAGATGCCCTTCGGGAGCTCCCAGCATCTGGAACTCGTTCGCGGTGAACATGGCCTTGCCGCTCGGGGTGGGGAACACGCCTTCGTTCACCGGGTTGGGCAGTCCGAAACCTCCGGGACCGGTCACGCGCTCGTTGTAATTCTCGAATCCCGGGACCACGCGGGCGATCCGCTGCCGGATGTTGTTGTAGTCCGCCTCGAATTCGGCCCAGGGCACATCGGCCGCGTCCGGCCTGTCGCGAAGGGTGAGACGGGCGAGCTTGGTGAGGATGGCCACCTCGCTGAGCAGTTTCTTCGAGGCCGGGTCGAGCCGTCCGCGCGAGGCGTGCACCTGGCTCATCGAGTCCTCGACGGTGATGAACTGTTCGCCGCTCGCCTGCCTGTCCTTTTCGCTGCGGCCGATGGTCGGCAGAATGAGCGCGATGTCGCCGCAGACCGTGTGCGAGCGGTTCAGCTTGGTCGAGATATGGGCCGTGAGACGGCACCGGCGCATGGCCTGCTCCGTCGCCCGGCTGTCGGGTGTGGCTCGTACGAAGTTGCCCGCGAGGCCCACGAAGACCCTGGCGCGGCCGTCACGCATGGCCCGGATGGAATTGACGGTGTCCCAGCCGTGCTCGGCAGGCGGGGTGAACGAGAATTCGCGCCCCAGCGCATCCATGAATTTCTGCGGCATCTTCTCCCAGATGCCCATGGTGCGGTCGCCCTGGACATTGCTGTGGCCGCGCACCGGGCATGCGCCGGCGCGGGGTTTTCCGATATTCCCGCGCAGCAGCAGGAAATTGACGATCTCCCGGATCGTGGGCACCGCGTGCCTGTGCTGTGTCAGGCCCATCGCCCAGCAGACGACGATCCGTTCACTGCGCAGCACCAGATCGCGTACCTTCTCGATCTCCGGGCGTCCAAGTCCGGTCGCAGCGCGGACATCGCGCCAGGACAGGCTGCGGACATGTTTTTCGAACTCGGTGAAACCGCTGGTGTGGTTCTGGATGAAATCATGGTCGAGCACTGTGCCCGGACGGGCGTCCTCGGCCTCCAGCAGCAGCAGATTCAGTGCCTGGAAGAGCGCGAGGTCGCCGCCGACACGGATATGCAGAAACCGGTCGGAGATCTGGGTGCCCCGGCCGATCACACCGCGTACCTCCTGCGGGTGCTTGAACCGGATGAGTCCGGCCTCGGGCAAGGGATTCACGGCGACGATATGGCCGCCGTTGAGCTTGGTCTGTTCCAGGGCGGTGAGCATACGAGGGTGATTGCTGCCCGGATTCTGGCCCACCAGAAAGACCAGATCGGCGTGGTGGATGTCCCGTAGACTCACATCCCCCTTGCCGACGCCGAGCGTTTCGTGCAGCGCGGCACCGCTCGACTCGTGGCACAAATTGGAGCAGTCGGGAAGATTGTTGGTGCCGAAGGCGCGTGCGAAGAGCTGGAATACGAAGGCCGCCTCATTGCTGGCCCGCCCGGACGTGTAGAAGACGGCTTCGTTGGGGGACTCCAACTGCCGCAGTTCTCCGGCGAGCAGGCCGAGCGCTTCGTTCCAGTTGACGGGCTCGTAATGGTCGGAGCCGGCGCGCTTCACCATGGGTTCGGTGAGCCGCCCCTGCTGGTTGAGCCATCGGTCCGATTTCCCGGCCAGCTCACTGACCGAATACCGCTCGAAGAAAGGCGCCCGGATCCGCCGGGAGGTGGCTTCGTCATTGACGTGTTTGGCGCCGTTCTCGCAGTACTCGTTCTTGGTCCGGTGCCCGGGTACGGGATCCGGCCACGCACAGCCCGGGCAGTCAAATCCCCGGGTCTGGTTCATGTTCAGCAGTGTCAGAGCCGTACGCCGGAGAGAGGTCTGCTCCAGTGAGTACTCCATCGCGTGCTCCACCGCGGGCACACCGGTCGCCCAGGTCTTGGGGCGAGTAATGCGTGGGTTGTCACCGCTCGGGTCGGCGACCGGTGGTTTTCTCTGCACAAGCCTCAGCCTTTCGCATAGGGAATTCCGCCATCCGCCGCTCGGCCCGTGGGCACCGCTCAGCCCGTGGGCCAGGTCGGAACCAGCGGGCCGCCCAGTGCGGGGTCGGGCCGTACTCGTCCGGACCGGATCTCGCCCCGCCAACTCCCGGTCTCCCGCCCCTGTACCTCGATGAATTCCTTGAAGGACTCCATGCCCCGGTCGATTCGGCGCTGTGCGAGATTCAGGGCGCTTCCGGTTTTGTGGACCACTCCGCACGGTGTGAGATCCAGCCGCAGATTCACCCGTGTACGCCCGGAGTCGAGGGATTCGAAGGTGACAGTTCCTTTGTGCCGGGGCTCGGTCAGCATCAGCCAGGACAGTCGTTCATCGGGATGCTGTTCCACGATCTCCGCGTCGAACTCGCGGGTGACCGCGCCGAATCGGGCGATCCAGTGGGTCAGCGCGCGCTGCGGCTGCTGAATGCTCTCCACCCCTTCCAGGAAGCGGGGAAAGCTTTCGAACTGCGTCCACTGGTTATAGGCGGTACGGACGGGAACGTCGATGTCTATCGACTTCTCGATGATGGTCATTCCGGCTGATCCCTCCGCTGCCAGAAACGTAACAGGGCGGTTAGGAATGTGCGTGTCACGGGATAGTCATGGGGATAAGCAATTTTCATTAGATACCGATATGAATCGGTGTGCATGTCGTACGGAACCGCGCGTGCCGAATGGGTGAACGAAGGCCGGGGCCGCGCAGCCGGGCCGCGCACGCCGGGCTGCGCAAGCCCGGGCCGCACTCGTCGGGCCGTACGGGCGCCTTCAGGGGCCGAGGGGGATTCTGAGCGTGGTGGCTCCCCGGAGATCGAGCCACGCGCTCTCGGTTCCGCGGACCAGCCGCATGATCACCTGGTCGCAGTCGGGACAGCGGGCCACCAGCCCCGGCGCACGCCCGTACACCCGCAGCCGCGCGACCGGGCCCGTACTGCCGCAGTGGGCACAGCGGCTGAGGGCGCCGGTCAGATCGACCGCGAAGATTTCGGAGAGCGGCCCCGCGAGCACATTGCCGTCCTCGTACGCGTACACCATGGGCTCTTCGCCGTGGGACGGGCCTTCTGCGCGCGGGCCTCGCGCGGTCGGGCCGTGCGTGGGTTCCATCGGTTCCATGTCAGCCTCCGGTGGGACCGAAGCGTTCGGTACGAATGCGCTCCGGAGCATGGTTGTTGGCGACCAGATAAGTGGCCGCGGTCTCGACAAAGCCCGTGGGGCCGCAGACGTAACAGGTCGGCTCGAAGTCCGCCGGCCATCCCCAGCGCACCAGGTCCTCGCCGGTCAGCCGGCCTGCCGCCCGTGGCCAGCCGGACGGCGCGGTGCGCGTATAGAGGAAGGTGGTGTCGAGTCCCGGTTCGCCGCGGCTCAGTTCCGGTACGTAGATACGGTCTTCGCTGGCGCGTACGGAGTACATCAGCCGGAACGGGACACGGCTGCCCGCCGCCCGGCGCACCCGGATCATCGACATCAGCGGCACCAGCCCGGATCCTCCGGCCACCAGCAGCACCGGCTCGGACTGCTCTTCCGGCCGCCATACGAACCAGCCGCCGACCGGTCCGCGCACCTCGACCGGATCCCCGACGGCCAGTTCGTCCGTCAGATACGGGGAGACCTCGCCGCTCTCCACCCGCTGGACCGTCAGCTCGATCCGGTCGCCGTCCGGCGCGGAGGCCAGTGAGTAGCTGCGCTGGGTGCTGTATCCGTCCTCGGCGGTCAGCCGCAGGTCGAGATGCTGCCCCGGCAGATGGCCGGGCCAGCCGGGAACGACCAGGGTCAGCGTCTGCGCCGTCGCCGATTCGAACCGCCGCCCGACCAGCTCGGCCGTGCTCCAGCGCAGACGGTCGCCTAGTCGCCTTGGTACCGCTGTTCGCGCCATGGGTCTCCGTAGTCGTGGTAGCCGGCGCTCTCCCAGAAGCCCGGGTCGTCCTCGGGCATCAACTGGATTCCGTGCACCCACTTCGCGGACTTCCACAGATACAGATGCGGAACCAGCAGCCTGGCGGGACCACCGTGCTCCGGGGCAAGCGGGGCTCCGTCGTACTCGTACGCGATCCACGCCCTGCCGTCGAGCAGGTCCTCCAGCGGGAGGTTGGTCGTATAACCGCCGTACGAAAAGACAAGCGCGAAATCGGCGGCCGTTTCCACATCGGCGAGCAGGAGATCCAGCGATACGCCCTTCCAGATGGTGTCGAATTTCGACCACTTGGTGACGCAGTGCAAATCCACCGTGGGGGTCTCCGCAGCCAGGTCCATGAGCCGGCCCCAGTCCCAGGCATGCCGGACGCCGGTCTCGGTCGTGATCGTGAATTCCCATTCCTCGCGGCTCACGCGCGGCGTGGGCCCGGCGGACAGAACGGGGAAATCGAAGGTTTCGTACTGCCCAGGGGGCAGTTTCCGCCCTGACTCAGGACGTCGCCCATGAAAACCACGCGAGATGACAGCCATGCTCCGCTCTCCTCCCTGGAGGCTCCGGCGATCGGGCGGTCGGCGGTACGGAACTCCAGGGTGCGCCTTTCACCCCGCTTTGTTCCACTCGGGTTCGGTTGGGGTTCTGCTGGGTCACCGGGGGCTCCCCCTGGGTTCCGCTGGGGCGATCGCCCGCCTGAGCCAGTCACCGTGGTCCGGTGCGCGCGAGCAGCAGTGCGACGTCGTCCGAGGGCGCCTTCGGGCCGATCATGGTGTCGACGGTGTGGCGGCACAGCTCGGCGAGATCGGACACCGGTGCCATCAGTGCTTTTCTGAGCCGGCCCAGCCCCATGTCGATATCGGCGTTCCGGGTCTCGATGAGTCCGTCCGTATACAGCGCGACAATGCTGCCCTCGGGAAGTTCGACATCGATGGATTCATAGGGCGAAAGGCCATAGCCGATTCCGGTTCCGCCGGGGACATCGACGAGAGCGACCTCGCCGGAAGGGCTACGGACCATGGGCGCGGGGTGGCCGGCCCGCGCCATGGACCAGATTTTCCGGGACGGGTCATAGACGGCATAGAGGCAGCTCGCGACGACGGTGCCGTTGAAGCCGTCGGCGTTCTCGTTCTCATTGGACAGACGAACGGCCAGGGCGTCGAGGCGGGTGAGAAGTTCGTCCGGCGGCAGGTCCAGGGTGGCGAGGGTGTGAACGGCGGTCCGCATCTGGCCCATGGTCGCCGCCGCGCCGATGCCATGGCCGACCACATCCCCTATGACCAGGGCGACTCGGCCGCCCGTCAGCCGAATGACGTCGTACCAGTCTCCGCCGACGCCTTCGTGCATGTCCGAGGGAAGGTAGTGCGACGCCACCTCCACCATCGGACCACCGTAAAGGTCATGAGGAAGAAGATTGCGCTGAAGCGCGAGCATCGCGGACCGCTCGCGGGTGTAGAGGTGAGCTTTGTAGACATGCAAAGAAGCCCGGAGTACCAGCTCCTCGGCGAAAAGAAGGTCGTCGTGGGAGAACGGTACGGGATTGTCATTGCGTACGAATACGGCTATCCCCAGGACTTCGTCACTCGTCTTCAGCGGTACCATCATCACCGAATGCATCCTGGTTCTGTTGATGACCTTGGCGCGGATGGGATCTTTGTCCAGCCAGGTGCCGCGCGACGTGTCCAGCACCGGTTCGAAATGCGAACGGCCCGATTCCAGCGCGTTCAGAAAGGGCGAGGGCCGCGGCACATAGACCGCCTCGCCGAGGGGGAATGTGGATTCCGGCAGACCGGGGTGGATCGAGGCGACACCGGCGCGGCGGAAAACCGGGATCCGCGCCCGTACCGGCTCCAGGCGGTTGAGCGGCGGGGTCTCACCGATGGGGACGGCGTCGGCGAGATCGACCGTTACATAGTCGGCGAGGAGGGGGACGGCCATGTCCGCCAGTTCCTGCGCGGTCGTCATGACGTCCAGGGTGGTGCCGATACGCCTGCTCGCCTCGCTGAGCAGGGCGAGACGGCGCCGGGCGCGACTCCTCGTAACGTCGGTCAGTGTCATACAGACACCGATGCCGCTTCCGGCCGTGCCGGTGACGGAGTCAACGGAATCGAGGGTATCGACGGCATCTGTTTTCCAGAGCGACAACGAAATCATGCGTTCCTCGCCGTAGCCGGAGACCAGCAGGAATTCATGATCGATGATCGGTTTCCCGTCCCGCAGGACTTGGCGGACCATCCGCTCGACGCTTACCGCCTCGAATCCGCGCATGGCGTCACGCAGAGGCGATCCCAGTACGCCCTGTGTCGCGAGCCGGTCCTTTGTGAACAGCGAGCTGACCCATACACACCGCAGTCGGTGATCCCACACGCTCATGAGACCGGGAGTCCGGTCAAGGAGCGCACGTATGGTCATGGTGCTCACTTCCGGCCTGGGGCGCCGGCGGATATCGTCCGACGCCTGTTAGATCGGCGTTAGAACGGCCAAGGGTACGGCCCCCATGATTCCAGCGCGGGAAAGATATGTCCTCGGGCGCTATTCGGAGAAGGGGGCGACGACGCGCGGGAGCGTGTCGTGATCGGTCCTGGAAAGCGGGTCGAGGAGACGGGCACGGATCGTCCCGACGTACGGACTGTCCCGACGAACTCCGGTGTGTGGAAGAGTTCTTGACAGGTGCGCATACGGGCAGTCCTGCTACGGGGAGCGGTTGGCGCGGGACGCGACGACGGCGGTGACGGCAGCAGAGCGCGTTCACGACGTCTGGCGCACTACCACAGTCGAGCGGTTCCGCCCGTAACGCCCATCGTGGGAGCGGCCGTTGAGCGCGGCCCTGAGCCCGGTTTCCGGTTCACCCGACCCAGGATTAGGCTGGTGCCGTCAGCCCAGGTCGCTCCCCGTCGAGGAGCGCGCCGTGACGGCTGCGAGGGCTGTGGGCAAGCCCTCCGTGCGGAGGGCCGTGCATCGCGCGTAGAAGCGCCCCCGGCAGGACTCGAACCTGCGGCCAAGTGCTTAGAAGGCACCTGCTCTATCCACTGAGCTACGGGGGCCGGGCGGTGGCCTCGGTGGCCTGGAGCCCTGGGTGGGTGGTTCCGTGACCTAGCCGGGACAAGGATAGGGCTCCGATCGCCTTGACCCGGTTGCTTCACGTGCGTGGCACGATGTGGAGGTTCGGTGAAGCGAACCGATAATCGCAGGCAGGTGCGATTTGCGCATCGCTTTTGGCCTCCCGCGCCCCGGGTGTTGTGCACTCGTTATGCCTGCGCCCCACTCGTCCCGTCTGTCCCCTGTGCTTGATCGGCGCGCAGAGATGCCTATACGCTTCAAAAAGGCTCCAAAATTGGGCATTCTTCGCATGTGGTGACCTTGGATGTACGGCCCGAGCTGATCGACGCACTTTCCGCACTGCGCGACTGTGTCGCTGCCGTGCGTCTACCGCTGCCCCTCCCGGGCGCGCCGCGTGCCCGGCAGACCAGGGCCGAGCTGCTCGCACAGCTCGACGACTATCTGCTGCCGAGGCTGCGGGACCCCGAGGCGCCTCTCCTCGCGGTCGTCGGCGGGTCCACCGGTGCGGGAAAGTCCACACTCGTCAACTCCCTTGTGGGGCGGCGGGTCAGCGAAGCGGGGGTGTTGCGGCCCACCACACGTACCCCCGTTCTCGTGTGCCACCCCGAGGATCACCACTGGTTCGCCGGAACGCGGGTGCTGCCGCATCTCACCCGGGTCTGGCTGCCGCAGCAGGAGGAGGACGGGGGAGCCGGCGCGGACACCCTGGGGAAGAACATGATCCGGGTGGAGACCGCGGCCTCCCTGCCCCGGGGGCTGGCGCTGCTGGACGCTCCGGACATCGACTCGCTCGTGGTGGACAATCGTTTGCTCGCCGCCGAGTTGATCTGCGCCGCGGATGTCTGGGTCATGGTCACCACCGCTTCCCGGTACGCGGACGCCGTCCCCTGGCATCTCCTCCGTACCGCCAAGGAGTACGACGCCTCGCTGATCACCGTTCTCGACCGGGTCCCGCACCAGGTGATCAACGAGGTGTCGCGGCAGTACGGGGCGCTTCTGCGGCGGGCGGGGCTCGGCGACGTACCCCGGTTCACCGTCCCCGAGCTGCCCGAGTCGGCGGGCGCCGGGCGCGGGCTGCTGCCGGCCACCGCCGTCGCGCCCCTGCTGGGCTGGCTCGCGCACCGGGTGCAGGATCCGGCGGCCCGCCAGCAGGCGCTCGTAAGGACCGCGGCCGGGGTGATCCATTCGCTGAACGTACGGATGCCGGAGCTGGCCGGGGCGGTGGCCGCGCAGTACGCCGCTTCCGTACGGCTCACCGCGGCCGTCGAGGAGGCGTACGCGGCCGAGGGCGAGCGGGTGCGCAGACAGCTTCAGCGCGGGGCGGTGCTCGCCGGGGACGCCCGTACCCGCTGGCGCGGCTACCCCCGGTACAGCTCGGCCCGGGAACTGCTCGACTCGCTGGCCGAGAGCCTGGGCGCGCTGCTGCAGTGCGCCGTCGCCGCGGCCGAGGAGCGGGTCACCGAGGCATGGCAGCGCGAGCCGGCGTCCGGCGGGCTGCCCGTACCGAGCCCGGACGGGGAGGGGGCGGAGCGGGTCGGGATCGCCGTACGCCGCTGGCGCCGCGTCCTGGAGGAGCTGGCCGAGGAGGAGGTACGGCGCATCGAACGGGGCTCAGCACCGGACGCCGAGACCGTGGCGGCCCTGCTCGCCGCGGCGCTGCTCGGGGGGCGGCGGTCGCGGGCCGCGGGGGAGCGGCTCGCGGAGCGGATCGGGGCGAGGGGCGCGCTGCGGCTGCGCGACCGGGGCGGGGCGCTGGTGACGACGTACATCGACCGCGTGCTGCACGGTGAGCGCGACCGGCGGCTGGCGCCGCTCGACGCCCTCGATGTGACGCCGGAGCCGCAGGCCGAACTTATTGCCGCGCTGTCCGTACTCCAGAAGGAGAGATGAGACCGAAGTGGCTGATGTGACCTCTGTTACGGACAAGGCCGATAAAGCCAATGGATCCAGTGGGGCCGATAAAAATACCAGGGCGGATTATGTAGGTAATGCGGTCGATATGAATAAAGCGAATATTGATAATAGTTCCGTCGTCGAGGGTGTGGACGAGCCAGGCGTCTCCGGCGCTTCCGGTGAGGCCTCCGGGGGCTGGGACGACGGACTGATCGCCCGCCGTGTCGCCGAGAAGGGCGCCGACAGCGAGCTGGACGGCGTGGGCGACCTCAGTGGTGTGCAGGGCACGCACGGGACACACGGCGTCCAGGGCCTGACCGGCGGTGGCCAGGAGGGCAGTGACGCCGCCCTCGGCGAGAGCGGCGCACACATGCCCATCGGCGGGATGTACGAAGGTCCGCTACGGAGGCGTCTCGACGCGCTCGGCCAACTGCTCGGGCTCTCCAGGGCCCGGCTCGACGGCTCGCTCCTCGCCGAGGCCGGGCGGGTCCTGGACGAGGCGTCCGCCCGCCAGCGGCTCTCCGCGCACCACACGGTCGTCGCCATCGCGGGGGCCACGGGCAGCGGCAAATCGACCCTGTTCAACGCGCTGGCCGGGGTGCCGATCTCGGAGACCGGGCTGCGCAGGCCCACCACCTCCGCCCCCATCGCCTGTATGTGGTCGGACGGCGCGGCCGGGCTGCTCGACCGGCTGGCCATCCCGGGGCGGCTGCGGCGCAGGCCGCTGGCGGGCGGCGACGGCGACGACCAGTTGCAGGGCCTCGTCCTCGTCGATCTCCCGGACCACGACTCGGCCATGGTCCACCACCGCGAGCAGGTGGACCGGGTGCTCGCGCTGGTGGACGCGGTGATCTGGGTCGTCGATCCCGAGAAGTACGCGGACGCCGCCCTGCACGAGCGCTATCTGCGGCCGCTGGCCGGGCACGCCGAGATCACCTTCGTCGTGCTCAACCAGATCGACCGGCTCCCCGGCGAGTCCGCGGACCTGGTGCTGGACGATCTGCGCCGGCTGCTGGACGAGGACGGCATGGCCCTCGGCGAGCACGGCGAGCCGGGCGCCACGGTCCTCGCGCTCTCCGCGCTCAGCGGGCAGGGCGTGGGCGAACTGCGCGAGCTGCTGGGACGGTTCGTACAGGAGCGGAACGCGCCGGCGCGGCGGCTCTCCGCCGATGTGGACGCGGCGGCGCTGCGGCTGCGTTCCGCGTATGTCGCGAAGGGGCGGCCCGGGCTCGGCGAGCGTTCACGCGAACAGTTCGCGGACCGGCTGGCGTGGGCGGTCGGCGCGGTCGCCGCGGGCGAGGCGGCGGAGCGCGAGTGGCTCAGGAACGCCGGGCGCGCGTGCGGGACGCCGTGGCTTCGGCTGTGGCGGTGGTACGAGAGCCGGCGGATGCCCGGCTACAAGCCGCCGCGGCCCCCGGTCGTGGTGGAAGAGGAGCTGACGGCTCGGCAGCGGGTCGAACAGGCGGTGCGTACGGTCGCCGAGGAGGCGTCCGCGGGGCTGCCCGCGCCATGGGCGAACTCGGTGCGCGAGGCGGCGGCGCGGGGGGCGCGCGGGTTGTCGGAGGCGCTGGACGAACTGGCGACGAAGGCGGCGGCCCCGAACGGACGGCCGCCGCGGCCCGCCTGGTGGCCCGCCGCCGTGATGGCGCAGGCCGTCATGACGCTGCTTCAGATCTTCGGCGGGCTCTGGCTGGTGGGGCAGATCGTCGGCGTACTGCCACCGGGGCTGATCCCGCCCGTGCTGGTGATGCTGGCGGGGATCATCGGAGGGCCGCTGGTGGAATGGGCGTGCAGTACGGCCGCGCGGGCGCCCGCACGGCGGTACGGGCAGGACGCCGAGCGGAGACTGCGGGAGGCGGCGGCGGGTTGCGGACGGGCCAGGGTGCTCGACCCGATCGCGGCGGAGCTGATGCGGTACCGGGAGGTGCGGGAACAGTACGTGGCGGTTTCGAGGGCGGGACGGTGACGGGGGGCCTCCCGGTGAAGGCCGGGCCGGGTGACGGGCGTCGGCGGTAGGCGCCGGGCGGCAGGGCGTCCGGCGGACCGGGTGACGGGGTTTTCCACAACTGGCCGGTAATACACAGGCTTCAGCGTGTTTCTTTCCGTCCCGTGCAGCATGGAATCAGTCAATGAGCCAATGCGGCAGGGACGGGAGGAGCCGTTATGAACGACACCATGGTGACGGTGGTGGGGAATGTGGCGACGGGCGTGGAATTCCGGGAGTCAGCGTCGGGCGGGGTGGCGCGCTTCAGATTCGCGGTGACCGCGCGCCGCTGGGACCGGCTGAAGAACGCCTGGGCGGACGGGCCGACGAGCTTCTACACGGTGTGGGCGTGGCGGACGCTGGGGGCGAATCTGGCCGCGTCGGTCTCCGTCGGCGAGCCGCTCGTGGTGCATGGCCGGCTGCGGGTGCGTGAGGACGAGCGGGAGGGACAGCGCAGGGTCTCGGCGGACATCGACGCGTTGGCGGTCGGACACGATCTGACACGTGGGACCTCGGCTTTCAGACGTGTGGCCAGGGCGGCTGCCGCACTGACGGAGCGTCATAAGGCAATGCCACAGGGGCAGGAGGGGCCGTTACGGGAGCGGCCTCGGGAGCGGCACGGACCGGAGCGGCACGGCCAGGAGTCGCTCCCTGAGGCGGTCGCGGAGTCCGTGGCGGCGGACATGGCGGCGGGTACGGGGGCCGTGGTGCCGGATCGGGGAGGTGACATGATTCCCCGCGCGATCCCCGTAGCCTGAGCGGCAGTTGTGGAGATTTGTCGATATGCCGAGGTGTATTCCATGGTTGCCTCGGAGTGTCGATAACGATTCCGATTCGGAACGGTTGCCTGGGCGTATGAGCGGGCATCCGTGGTTCCCTCCCTCCATAGGATTCGCGAGTACTCACGGGGCACTTGAGTCTGCCGGCGAGGCATCCCCCCAACGCGTTCTCACGCGACAGAACCTCGCCCGAAGGGGAATTCTGTGTTTTCTGCGATATCTGCGTCATCCGTACGGAGGCGAGGCACCGCCCGTCTTGCCGCCGCGGTTCTCGTATCGGGTCTGGTCGCGGTGGGCTCGCTGGCCGGTGCCGGTACGGCCGCCGCCGACGGGACTCCCCAGCACCCGGGCGGCGCCGCCGCGACCCTCGACGGGCTGAAGACCTACGACGGTGCCGTCCTCCACACCAACGGCAAGGACCAGCAGCTTCCCGCCGGACTGTTCGAAATGACCGTCGACGGCGGCGGCAAGCTCAAGACGTACTGCATCGACATCCACAACCCGACCCAGGAACAGGCGAAGTACCAGGAGACGCCCTGGGACCAGACCTCGCTCGGCGCCAACAAGAACGCCGGGAAGATCCGCTGGATCCTGGAGCACTCCTACCCGCAGGTGGACGACCTTCCGGCGCTGGCCGCGGCCGCGGGCACCGGGCCGCTCACCGAGAAGACCGCCGCGGCGGGCACCCAGGTCGCGATCTGGCGTTACTCGGACGACGCCGATGTCGACGCGAGCGACCCGCAGGCCGAGAAGCTCGCCGACTGGCTGGAGAACAGCGCCCAGGACAGCGCGGAGCCCAAGGCCTCGCTCACCCTGGAGCCCGGCGCGGTCTCCGGCAGGGCCGGTGAGCGGCTCGGTCCCGTCACCGTCCGCACCGACGCGGACAGCGTCACGGTGACGCCGCCGGCCGACGCGTCGGTCACCGGGGTCAGGATCACCGACAAGGACGGCACTCCGGTCACCACCGCCGCCAATGGCACGGAGTTGTACTTCGACGTGCCGTCCGACGCCTCCGACGGCACGGCCTCGCTCGGGGTCCAGGCCACCACCTCGGTGCCGGTCGGCCGGGCCTTCGCCGGGGTGACCAAGAGCCAGACGCAGATCCTGGCCGGTTCCAGCGACTCCACGGTCACCGCGGCCGCCACCGGGACCTGGGCCAAGCAGGGCGCGATCCCCGCGGTCACGGCGGAGAAGAACTGCGCCGAGGGCGGGGTGGACGTCACCACCACCAACACCGGCGACGAGCCGTTCACCTTCGAACTGAAGGGTGTCGAGCACACCGTCGCGCCGGGGTCCACGGAGACCGTGACCGTGCCGGTCGGCGAGGACGAGGCGTACGACATAACGATCAACGGCCCCGCCGGGTTCACACAGAACTTCACCGGCGTCCTGGACTGCGCGACCACCGGCACCCCCGGTCCGGTGACCGAGCAGCCCTCCTCGCAGCCCAGCGCCGCCTCGGCCGGCGGGGTCACCGCGGTCAGCTCGGGCAGCACGGGCAACCTGGCCGAGACGGGCTCGTCCAGCGCGACCCCGATCATCGCGGGCATCGCGATCGCCCTGGTGGTCCTCGGGGGCGCGGCCGTCTTCTTCCTCCGCAAGAAGAACGCCTCGTCCCCGGAGGAGTGACCGGCTCCCCATGAGGTGACTCACGAGTGCCTGATTCCCCGAGAGTGAGCACACCCCGGCGCTGAGTAACACGGCGCCTCATGGCCCCCGGTACGCGACAGCGCGCCGGGGGCCATCTCCGTACGGCACCGGCTGTACGGCCCGTACGGCACCGCCCGTAAGGCACGGCCGTACAGCAGCACGGCCGTATGACACCGGCCGTGCTGTGGTGCGCCCGTACTGATGCCCCTGTGGCGCCGCGCCCGTGCCGTCGTGGTGCTGGTTTCCATCGGGGGGTGGACGTCAGGCAAGATTGGTGTATCTGCCCTCACGCGGCGGAGCCGCACATTGGCCCTTCTCGACTGCCGGACGGTTTCTCTTGGCTGAGTACATCTACACGATGCGCAAGACGCGTAAGGCGCACGGCGACAAGGTCATCCTCGATGACGTGACGCTGAGCTTCCTGCCGGGAGCGAAGATCGGTGTGGTGGGTCCGAACGGCGCCGGCAAGTCCACCGTGCTGAAGATCATGGCGGGCCTGGAGCAGCCGTCGAACGGCGACGCGTTCCTGTCCCCGGGCTACACCGTCGGCATGCTCCTCCAGGAGCCGCCGCTGGACGAGTCCAAGACCGTCCTGCAGAACGTCCAGGACGGCGCGGCCGAGATCATGGGCAAGCTCCAGCGCTTCAACGAGGTGGCCGAGCAGATGGCCACCGACTACTCCGACGCGCTGATGGAGGAGATGGGCAAGCTCCAGGAGGACCTCGACCACGCCAACGCGTGGGACCTGGACACCCAGCTCGAACAGGCCATGGACGCGCTGGGCTGCCCGCCCGGCGACTGGCCCGTCACCAATCTCTCCGGTGGTGAGCGCCGCCGGGTCGCGCTCTGCAAGCTGCTGCTCGAAGCCCCCGACCTGCTGCTCCTCGACGAGCCCACGAACCACCTGGACGCCGAGTCGGTCCAGTGGCTGGAGCAGCACCTCGCCAAGTACCCCGGCACCGTCGTCGCCGTCACCCACGACCGGTACTTCCTCGACAACGTCGCCGGCTGGATCCTGGAGCTGGACCGCGGCCGGGCCATCGGCTACGAGGGCAACTACTCCACCTACCTGGAGACCAAGCAGACCCGGCTCAAGGTCGAGGGCCAGAAGGACGCCAAGCGCGCCAAGCGGCTCAAGGAAGAGCTGGAGTGGGTCCGCTCCAGCGCGAAGGGGCGCCAGGCCAAGTCCAAGGCCAGGCTGGCCCGTTACGAGGAGATGGCCGCCGAGGCCGACAAGATGCGGAAGCTGGACTTCGAGGAGATCCAGATCCCGCCGGGCCCGCGGCTCGGTGGCGTGGTCGTCGAGGTGGAGCACCTGTCCAAGTCGTTCGGCGAGAAGGTCCTGATCGACGACCTGTCGTTCTCGCTCCCGCGCAACGGCATCGTCGGGGTGATCGGCCCGAACGGCGCGGGCAAGACCACGCTGTTCAAGATGATCCAGGGCATCGAGGAGCCCGACTCCGGCACGATCAAGATCGGTGACACGGTCAAGATCAGCTATGTCGACCAGGGCCGCGCCAACATCGACCCGAAGAAGTCGCTGTGGGCCGTCGTCTCCGACGAGCTGGACTACATCAATGTCGGCCAGGTCGAGATGCCCTCGCGCGCCTATGTCTCCGCCTTCGGATTCAAGGGCCCGGACCAGCAGAAGCCGGCCGGGGTGCTCTCCGGCGGCGAGCGCAACCGGCTCAACCTGGCGCTGACCCTCAAGCAGGGCGGCAATCTGCTGCTCCTCGACGAGCCGACCAACGACCTGGACGTCGAGACCCTGTCGTCCCTGGAGAACGCGCTGCTGGAGTTCCCGGGCGCGGCTGTGGTCGTCTCCCACGACCGCTGGTTCCTGGACCGCGTCGCCACGCACATCCTGGCGTACGAGGGCGACTCCAAGTGGTTCTGGTTCGAGGGCAACTTCGAGTCGTACGAGAAGAACAAGATCGAGCGGCTCGGCGCCGACGCCGCCCGTCCGCACCGTGCCACCTACAAGAAGCTCACCCGGGGCTGAGGATGGCCCGGCACCTCTACCGCTGTCCCCTGCGCTGGTCGGACATGGACGCCTTCGGGCATGTCAACAATGTGGTCTTCCTCCGCTATCTGGAGGAGGCCAGGATCGACTTCATGTTCCGGCTGGCGCCCGGGGACGGCTCGCCGTCGTTCTCCGGCGGGTCCGTCGTGGCCCGCCACGAGATCGACTACAAGCGCCCGCTGGTCCACCGGCACACGCCGGTGACCGTGGAGTCCTGGGTGACGAAGATAAACGCCGCGTCGCTGACGATCGCGTACGAGATCAAGGACGACGAGTACGCAAACGAGGTGTACGTACGGGCCTCGACGGTCGTCGTGCCGTACGACCTCGCGGCCGGGCGGCCGCGCCGGATCACCGAGGAGGAGCGGTCGTTCCTGCTGAAGTATCTGGACGACGACCACACCGGTACGCCCGGGAAGTCCAATGACCCGGACAACGCCGACAACACTGGCAACACTGGCAACGACGACGACAGCAAGGACGCCCTCGCGGCATGACGGTGCCTGTACCCATGACTGTGCGGAAACTGGAGTTCGCCGACGCGAGGGAGGCGGCCGATCTCGCCGCCTTCCTCGCCCGGCTGATCCACTACGACCGTGCCGCCGCCGTCCGGCTCCAGGCCGGGGGCGGCGCGCTCGCGGTGTTCGGCCGGCCTCCGTCCTTCGAGGTACTGGCGATCCGTACGGCCAGACTCGCCGTGCCGTACGAGCTGGACATCACCGTCTCCGCCGGTGAACTGCTCGAAGCCATCGACGAACAGGCCGGCAGCGCGGTGGTGCCCGCCGCCGTCACCGGGCCGCCCTGGGCCGGGGTGCTGCCGCCGCGCGGCGGCTGGCAGCGGGTGGCGGGGCTGCCCGGCGAGGAGGCGATCCGGGGCGCGCTGTCGGCGGCGGTCGCCGAATTCCGTTCCCGGGACGCGCGGTTGACGCCCGGTGACCGGACCCGGGCCGCGCGCGACCGGATCGGCCGGGAGATCTGGTCCCGGACCCTCGGCGACACCCGGCTGCCGCTGCGGGCGGTGCACGCCGCGCAGTCGCTGGGATTCCTGCGGCCGGTACGGGCGATGGTGTCCGCCCAGGCGGCGGCGTCGGCCCCGGCGGCTCCCCCGGTGTCCGAGAAGCAGACGAAGCACTCGAAGCCCGCGGTCCCCAAGCCCGTGGTCCCCGATCGGCCCCTCGCGCTGCTGGAGTCGGGGAGCTGGCTCCGGCTCCGTACGCCGTACGGCTCGATAGCGGTACGGCGCGCGGGACTCGGCGGCCTGACGGTCACCCCGGCCTGATCCCGGCCCGTACGGAATCCTGGTTCGCTCGGGGTCGATCCCGCTTCGTGCTGATTCTCGGGATCCCGCTTTGTGCGGAATCGCGGCCCGTACCGGATCCCGGCCCGTGCGGAACCGTGCCCGGTGTCAGCCTTCGGTGTTCACCATCGTGGCGGCGGCGTAGGTCAGATACTTCCAGAGCTGCCGCTCGTGCTCGTCGGACAGCCCCAGCTCGTCGACCGCCACCCGCATGTGCTTCAGCCAGGCGTCGTGCGCGGCGCTGTCGACGGTGAACGGGGCATGGCGCATCCGCAGCCGGGGATGGCCGCGGTTGTCGCTGTAGGTGCGGGGACCGCCCCAGTACTGCATGAGGAAGAGCACGAGGCGCTCCTCGGCGGGGCCGAGATCCTCCTCCGGATACATCGGGCGCAGCAGCGGATCCTCCGCGACTCCCTGGTAGAAGCGGCGGACCAGGCGTCGGAAGGTCTCCTCGCCGCCGACCTGCTCGTAGAAGGTCTGCTCCTGAAGCGTGCCGTGCGGAATTTCGTTCACCCGTCCATCGTCTCAGACCGACCGGCCGAGGACCTTCGCCCTAGGACCGGCCGCTGATACGGAACTGCCCCGTCCGGAACCGTACGGGATAGGAACCGGAACAGTGCGGAGCGGGAACCACCCGCGCGTGTGAACCGCCCCCGGAATGAACCGCCTCCACCTGCCGGGCCCACTCGCTTCCTGGGCGCTCACCCAGGACAGTGGAAGGATGGGCGCACACCGTGACGACGCGTACGGTCCCGACGACCCCGAGGCGGCGGAGGCACGCGCCGGGCTGGTCGCGGAGATCGCGCTGACCGGAGCGCTGGACGACCCCGCCTGGCGGGCGGCGTTCGAGGACGTGCCGCGCCATCTGTTCGTGCCGTACTACTTCGTGGGCCGGCCCGGCGGCTATGACCGGCTGTGGGGCGGGGACCGCGATCCGGTACGGCGGCGGCGCTGGCTGCACGGCGCCTATGTGGACGGGCCGCTCGCGACCCGGGTGCGCGACGGCGAGCAGATCTCGTCGAGCAGTCAGCCCTCCCTCATGGCCCGCATGCTGGCGGAGCTGGACGTACGGGACGGGGACCGCGTCCTGGAGATCGGCGCGGGCACCGGCTACAACGCGGCGCTGCTCTGCCACCGGCTCGGCGACAAGCTGGTCACCACCATGGATCTGGACCCGGAGATCACCGAGTCCGCCCGGGCGCATCTCGCGGCGGCCGGCTACCGGCCCGCCGTCGTCACCGGCGACGGCGGGCGCGGCTGTCCCGAGCGCGCTCCGTACGACCGGATCATCGCGACCTGCACCCTGCCGTCTGTGCCGACGGCCTGGCTGGAGCAGTGCCGTCCCGGGGCCCGGATCCTGGCGCCGCTCGCCACCGGGGTGATCGCGCTGCGCGTCGGCGGACGCGGCGGCACGACCGGGGGAACGAGCGGCGGCACGACCGGCGGCGGAACGGCACGGGAGGACGAGCGCGGCACCTGCGCGGAGGGGCACTTCCTGCACACCGCCGCCTACTTCGTACCGCTGCGGGGCACACCGGGCACCGCCCTGATGCACCGGCCGCTCGGCGGACTGCCCCGGCGCGCCGTCGAGAACGATCTCTTCCGTTTTCTGCTCGCGCTCACCGCGGGCAGCCTCGATCCGCACGAGGCGCTCTCGCTCTGGGAGCGCGAGCGCCGCCCCGGGCGCGAGCGGTTCGGGGTCACCATCGCCGACGGCCGGCAGTGGGCATGGCTGGACGACCCGGCGGGGCCGTACGCCTGGCCGCTGAGCCCGAGCCGTATCACCCGCGCCTGAGCCCCCGAGCCCTGGTCGCCGCCCGAGCCCCGGCCGCCAGGCAAGCCCCGGGCGGCACCGGCCGGATCGTCGACCGCTCACCGCTCAGCCGCCGCTCAGGCGCTCGTACCTCAGTCGACTCGCTCAGCCGCGGCGGATCGTGATCGTCGTCCACGCGCCCACATGCACCCGGTCGCCGTCCTTGAGCGGGACGGGGACATAGGGCTGTATCGGGTCCTCGGCGCCATTGAGAGTGGTGCCGTTGGTGGAGTTCTGATCGACCACGGACCAGGTGCCGTCCGGCTGGTGGACCAGGACCGCGTGCTGGTGCGAGACGCCCGGATCCTCCGGCGGGACCGACAGGTCGATGTCGGGGGACTCGCCGGTGGAGTGCCGGCGGCGGCCGATGGTGATCTGGTTGCCGGAGAGCGTGAGCTGCTGCTCGGGGGAGTACGCCGGGAGGTTCAGCCCGGTGGCCTCGGGACCGCTGCGCTGCATCATCGCCCTGAAGTACTCGCGGTCGGGTCCGATGACCGCGGTCCAGCCGGCCGGCGGCCCCGGCTGGTACGGCCGGGCAGGATCGGGGCGCTGGGATCCCGGCTGCTGGGACCTGTCCTGGCCGGGCGGGCTCTGGCCCACGGGGCTCTGGCTGAGCGGTGCCTGGGCCTGGGGGCCCTGGGCGTGCGAGGGCGGCGGCAGCATCCAGTCGTCGCCGCCGGTCTGCTGCGGGCGCGGCGGGGCCGGGGGCGCGGCGGACTGCTGCGGGAAGA
>NZ_LATD01000316.1 GCF_000981895.1 Streptomyces odonnellii
CCGCAGCATGCTGCGGTTTGCACGGCGTGTTCCAGTGGTGACAGGTGCGGTGCGGTGGCGGTCAGGCGGTGTGGCCAGCAGGCGGCAGGCGCGCAGGGCTTGTTCGATCTCTGGGTGCTCCCAGGACGGGGTGGAGAGCACGTTGGGGGCGTCTGGATGGCCTTGCAGGTGGGTGAGGTGACGGGCGGCGTTCAGGAGGGGCTGTGCCCATGCGGGCATTTCGGCCAGACCGTTTCCTGATCTTTCGTGCAGGCTTTTGATCTGCTGGCTGCTGTAGCCGGTCAGGGCGCGCAGGGCGACGCACGCCGCGTGGACGGGGTGGGCGACGCGGGTGTGGATTCGGGCGGCGATCTGGGCGGTGTGGGGGTGGCAGGGGTCTTGGTGTGGTCCGGGTACTGGCAGAGGTGGGGTGATGCCGGTCGGCTCGGAGCCGGGAATGAATGTGAGGGTGAGGGGCTCGCGCGGTTGCGGGGGCAGGCGGAACCAGAGTTCGGTATCACGGGGTGGGAAGGCGGTCGTGTGCTGCCACCACGGGTGGTTGTCGGATTCCGGCGGACCGCTCGGGGGATTCCAGTGGGTGGTCGCGGCGCGCGTGGTGTCCAGCACGCGGTGGGGAATCGTGTCGAGAAGGGCGGCGGTGGGGCGCGGGAAGGGGCCGTTGCAGAGGAGGGTGAGACGGGTGCCGGTGAGGGCGCTGAGTGCCAGCAGGTGTTCCCATTGAGGTTTGCTGAGGCGGTGGGCCCGGCAGACGGTCGTGTGGGTGATCCCGAGTGCGATGAACCAGGACGCGGCGATGCGCCAGCTGCGGTCGGAGTTGTTGGTCCATGCGGGTAAAGGGTGCGCTTCGTCGGGGACGGGCAGGTGTTTGCCGAGGGCGCGGATCAGGTCGTGAGCAAGGTATGCGCCGGTTCCAGCCAGGGGTGTGGGGTGGACGGTGATGCGTCCGTGGGGCGGCGTGTGTGCGGCGAAGGCGAGGCGCATGTAGTGCGGTTCGTCGTGTGGGGTGACGACGACGGTGACGAGGGGCAGTGCGGTGTGGTGATGTGACTGCCAGGTCGGGCACCACTTTTCGCCTCTCTTCGCGTCGTCGGGTTCTGCCGTTTGTGGTGCTGTGGGGGGGCAGAGTCATGTTTTGGCCGCTCTGGGGGTCAGTTGGCGCAGTAGTTCCTGCGGGCCTCTGGTGATGTGCTGGGTGCTGCGGTGGGTGAGGGTGGCCCAGCGTCGGAAGTTGCCTTGGGCCCATGTCTGGTCGAGGTCGCGGAGTACGGCGGGATCGGTTCGCTTCCAGTGGGGGTGGAAGGCGGGGATGACGGTGGTGATCTCGTCTTCGTCGAGGACGTCGAGTTCGTGCCAGCAGGTCACGCGGGAGGCGAGTACAGGGGTCGTGCGCAGGGCGCGGAGGCGGTGGCTGCCGGCGGCCAGGGCGACTGTCACGCGTGTGTGCGGGTCGTCGTAGAGGTAGCGCACGTATTCCAGGCAGGACGCGGAGAGTTGGTGGGCTTCGTCGATGGCTAGGAGCCGTGGGGGGTGGTGCAGGGCGTGGCGGATGAGGTCGTCGCTGGTGCCGGGGTCTTTGGGTGGGGGGCTGGGCAGGCAGAGGGCGTGGTGG
>NZ_LATD01000317.1 GCF_000981895.1 Streptomyces odonnellii
CGGACACCCGCCAAAAGCCACAGCCTTCCGCTTCTGCGCCGCCGGCCGTCCGCGCCGGGCGGTACGCCTGTCAAGGAGCCGCCCGCGGAATCCGAAACGGCCGAGGCCGCGGACGCCGGTACGGACGACTCGCCGGCCCCGGCGGAGGCCCGTGCCGCCGGGGCCGGGCCGGAAAAGCCCGCTGCCGGATCCGGCCGTGCCGACGGCGAGGCCGGGAGTGGTGGTGCTCGTATGAGCGGTACCGGGACCGCACCCGGGGCGGCGGCGTCCGGAGTCCGGGAGCCCGAGGCCGGTCCCGGGCGCGCTGGTGGGCCCGAAGCCCGGGAGGCCGGGAGCGGCGATGCCCGTATCAGCGGTACCGGGACCGGACCCGGCCCTGCCGCCGACGCTTCGGTCCGCGGCGCCGGGTCCCGGGCGTTCGCCGGGCGTGAGCGCGAGCTCAAGGCCCTGCGCGCCGACATCGAGCGGGCCGGGCTCAACACCATCTTCGGGCGCAAGGAGCCCCGCGCGCGGGTGCTGCTCATCGCCGGACGGCCCGGGGCCGGGCGTACCGCGCTGGCCGAGGAACTGGCCGCGCGGGTGCGCGACCGCTATCCGGACGGGCTCGTACGGACCCGGCTGACCGAACCCGGCGGCGACCCCGTACCGACCGAGCGCACGGCACGCGAGATCCTCGGCGCGTTCGGGGTCCCCACCCCGCCCGGCGCCGGGGAGGACGAACTGTCCGGGATGGTGCGGGACACCCTCGGCACCCGGCGGGTGCTGCTGCTCCTCGACGACGCCGTCGACGCCGAGCAGGTCGACCCGCTCGTGCCCGACAACCCCGACTGCCTGGTCGTCGCCGTGTCACGGGGCCCGCTCACCGGAATCCCCGATGTCCGCCCGTGCACCCTCGGCGGGATGGACGCCAAGGCCGCCGTCGAACTGCTGGTGCGGTTCACCGGCGCCGTCCGGATCACCGTCGATCCGCAGGCCGCCGAGTCCCTCGCCGAGGAGTGCGGCGGCCAGCCCGCCGCGCTCGTCCTGGTCGGCGGCTGGCTCGCCGCCCGCCCCACCGCCTCCGTCGCCGACGCGACCAAACGGCTGCGCGCGCTTCCCCACGACCCCGGGCGGCCCGTCGGCGACCGGCCGCTCGCCCGTGCCTTCCAGCTCGTGTACGAGTCGCTGCCGGGGCCCTCCGCCCGGATCCTGCGGCTGCTGGCACTGGCCCCCGCCGGGTTCGTGGACGCGCACACCGCCTCCGCGCTGGCCGGCTGCTCGGTGTCGGCCGCCAGGAGCATGCTCGGCGACTTCACCGCGCTGGGGCTGCTGCGCAGGGCCGGCGGCCAGACGGCGGGCGGTCGGGCCCCGGACGACCAGTATCTGGTCCCCGGCTGTCTCGTACCGCTGTTGCGCGACCTGCTGGAGACCAAAGACCGGGACGCCGAGGTGCAGCTCGCGCGGGCACGGATGCTGGAGCGGACCGTACGGCTGCTCCAGTCCTGCCGGGCCATCACCGAGCCCGACGGCTCACCGGCCCGCAAGCGGCTCGCCGGACTGCCCCGCTCGCTGCGCTTCCCGACCGCCGCCGCCGCGGACGAGTGGCTGACCTGCCGGCAGCCCGCCCTGCTGGCCGCCGCCCGGCTCGCGGTGGGCGACGGCGAGCTGGACACGCTGGCCCGACGGCTGGTCGCCGCGCTGGTCAGGGCGCTGGCCGCGCACCGCGGCACCGAGGCCGCCGCGCCCGAGCTGTACGGGCTCCACCAGCTCGTCCTCGATATCGCGGAGCGGCGCGGGCTGCACCGCGAGCAGGCCGCCGCGCTGCTGAACATCGGCGATCTGGACGCGCAGACCGGCCGTACCCAGGACGCGCTCGCCCGCTACCGGGCCGCGCTGGACGCCGGACGCGCCGCGAACGATCTGTACGCGACGGGCCGCGCGATGGAATCCGTAGGCGGTGCGCACCAGGATCTCCAGGACTGGCAGCGGGCCGCCGACTGGTACGGCAGGGCCCTCGCCCAGCGCCTCAGCAGGGGCGAACGCGCCGACGCGGCCCGGCTGTACGGCCGGATCGGCACGGCTCACACGTACGCGGGCCACTACGGCGAGGCGCTCCGCAACTGGCGCTCCGCCGTCGCCCTCTACCGCCGGCTGCGCGATCTCCCGGGCCAGGCACGGGCGTTGAGCGAAGTGGCCCGGGTCCAGGAGTACGCGGGCCGGCCGCACGAATCCCTGCGTACCTGTCAGGAGGCCGTCGAGTGGGCGCGGCTGGCCGGGGACGACCGGCTCCAGGCCGCGCTCCGGCTGCGCGCCGCGGACACCCTGGACCGGCTCGGCGACCCGACCGCCGCGAGACTGAACCGGTCCGCGGCCGAACGGTTGCTGGAATCGGAAGGAAACACCTACGAAATCCGTAGTGCTCCGGCTGGCCAATAATACTTTGCAAGGCTAGACAGGGGGAAATCCTTCATTAGACTGGCTCTGCCGCAAAGAGGCGGTGTGTACCGGTGCGCTGTCCCGCGCTCCGGTCCCTGTGGCATTGCGCCCGCAGTGCCCTGAGCCGAGGACCGTGATCTGCCGTGTTGGTCGGTATCCCCCGAGAGGTCAAGAACAACGAGTTCCGGGTGGCCATCACCCCCGCCGGTGTGCACGAGCTGGTGCGCCACGGCCATGAGGTCGTCGTCGAGCGGAACGCCGGCGCCGGCTCCTCGATCACGGACGACGAGTTCACCGCGGCCGGCGCCCGGATCCTGGCCACCGCCGACGAGGTCTGGGCCGCCGCGGAACTGCTGCTGAAGGTCAAGGAGCCGATCGCCGAGGAGTACCACCGGCTCCGCAAGGGCCAGACGCTCTTCACCTATCTCCACCTGGCCGCGTCCCGCGCCTGCACCGACGCCCTGCTGGACTCGGGCATCACGGCCATCGCATACGAGACGGTCGAGACCGCGGGCCGCGCGCTGCCGCTGCTGGCCCCGATGTCCGAGGTCGCGGGGCGGCTGGCGCCGCAGGTCGGCGCGTACCACCTGATGCGCTCGGCCGGCGGGCGCGGTGTCCTGCCTGGCGGTGTGCCCGGTACGGCGGCCGGCCGGGCCGTGGTCATCGGCGGCGGGGTCTCCGGCTGGAACGCCACGCAGATCGCCGTCGGCATGGGCTTCCATGTGACCCTGCTCGACCGCGACATCAACAAGCTGCGCGAGGCCGACCGGATCTTCGGCACCGCGGTGCAGACCATCGTCTCCAACGCCTTCGAACTGGAGCGGGCGGTCGCCGACGCCGACCTCGTCATCGGAGCGGTTCTCATCCCCGGGGCGAAGGCGCCCAAGCTCGTCAGCAATGAGCTGGTCGCCACCATGAAGCCCGGAAGTGTACTTGTCGACATTGCGATTGATCAGGGCGGCTGCTTCGAGGACTCACGGCCGACGACCCACGCCGAGCCGACTTTTCCGGTCCATGGCTCGGTGTTCTACTGCGTCGCCAATATGCCCGGCGCCGTGCCCCACACCTCCACGTACGCGCTGACCAACGCCACACTCCCGTACATCGTGGAGCTGGCGAATCACGGCTGGTGCGAGGCGCTCCGCCGGGACCCGGCCCTCGCCAAGGGGCTCAACACCCACGAGGGCCAGGTGGTTTACCGTGAGGTGGCCGAGGCGCATGGACTGGATCACGCCGAATTGAGCGCGCTTCTGGGCTGATGCGTCAACTTGTGACGTCAACATCGCGCCACCGGCCGGACCTTGATCAGCGAGGTCCGGCCGGACGTGTGCGCGGACGCCTCCGAACGACTGGTCAACTCGCCTCGAACGTAACCTTTTCCCCGATTCGCGGAGCGGTGGACGGTGTGGGTCATGCCTTGATGAGAGGCTTGTGCGCCCTTGACAGCGGGATGTTCCGTTGCCGACACATCGGGCCGGGTCCGGCGGATTGTGTTGCTGCGGACCGGTGACACGCCATAGAGTCGCCAACCGTCGGCATGGTGCCACGCTGACCTATCGATAAGTTTCCTGGTCCCGTCCAAGGAGGTAAGACGACTTGTGAATGAGTCGACATTTACTCCCGGGGGTGGTCAACCAGGAATGCCGGTGAGGGGCCACGGCCCGTCGTCCGGGTTCGAGGCTGTCGGCTCCGTAGCTGTCCGCACCTTCGCCACCCACCAGCACATGACGACAGCCCACCAGATGATGGACGGCCAACACGTGAACGCCATGGCCGGCAACGAGGGTGGCCGAGAGTCCACTCCATTCGCCGACTACGACGAGGTGCCCGAGGGGCACTTCTACGACCCAGACGCCGAGTACGAGCCGGACCCCGAGTACGCGGCCACTCTCGCCCCCGACGCCGCACGCCAGCGCCGCGAGCGGATCGGCCCGACCGGTCGTCCCCTGCCGTACTTCCCTATCCCGGGCCCGCTCACCGACCACGGCCCCGCGAAGATCATCGCGATGTGCAACCAGAAGGGCGGCGTCGGCAAGACGACGTCGACCATCAATCTGGGTGCCGCGCTCGCGGAGTACGGCCGGCGTGTGCTGCTCGTCGACTTCGACCCGCAGGGAGCCCTGTCGGTCGGTCTCGGTGTGAACCCGATGGAGCTGGACCTCACCGTCTACAACCTGCTCATGGAGCGGGGCATGGCGGCCGACGAGGTGCTCCTGAAGACCGCCGTGCCCAATATGGACCTGCTGCCCAGCAATATCGACCTCTCCGCCGCGGAGGTGCAGCTCGTCAGCGAGGTCGCGCGCGAGTCCACGCTCCAGCGGGCGCTGAAGCCGCTGATGCAGGACTACGACTACATCGTGATCGACTGCCAGCCCTCGCTCGGTCTGCTGACCGTGAACGCGCTGACGGCCGCGCACAAGGTGATCGTGCCGCTGGAGTGCGAGTTCTTCGCGCTGCGCGGGGTGGCGCTGCTGACCGAGACGATCGAGAAGGTCCAGGAGCGGCTCAACCCCGAACTGGAGCTGGACGGCATCCTCGCCACCATGTACGACTCCCGCACGGTGCACAGCCGAGAGGTCCTCGCGCGGGTCGTCGAGGCCTTCGACGATCACGTGTACCACACGGTGATCGGGCGGACCGTGCGCTTCCCGGAGACCACGGTCGCCGGTGAGCCCATCACCACGTACGCCTCGAACTCCGTCGGCGCCGCCGCGTATCGCCAGCTCGCCAGGGAGGTGCTCGCCCGGTGTCACGCCGAGTGAGTCTGCCCGGGGCCGACGAACTGTTCCGTACGACCGGGGGAACGGCACTCCAGTCCTCCTCGCCCGCGGACCGGCGCCGTAACGCCAACGGCGAGCCGCGGGTGCCGCCGCCGGCCGGGGAGAGCGACCCGGCGGGCGAGGCGGCGGCGCAGGGCCAGGCGGCCACGGCCGCGCCCGTGACCCAGCCCGCTCCGCCGGACGAGCACACCGCCGCCGAGACGGACTCCACGGAGGCGCCCCGCAGCCGTACCGCGGGGGCCGAGCAGGCGGCCTCCGCGATGAAGGGGCGCCGGGCGGCGCAGGAGGCCGGTGCGCCCGGCGCCGCGCCCGCCGCCGGGCAGCAGCGCCGCCGGGGGCGGGGCGCCAACCGCCGCCCCAGCGGGCGCGAACGGCACGACGAGAAGATCACGGTCTATGTCTCGGCCGAGGAACTGATGGATCTGGAGCACGCGCGGCTGGTGCTGCGCGGCGAGCACGGGCTCGCCGTGGACCGCGGACGGATCGTCCGCGAGGCGGTCGCGGTGGTCCTCGCGGACCTCGAATCACGCGGGGACGCGAGCATCCTCGTACGGCGCCTGCGCGGGCGCTGAGGGTAGCCTGCGCGGGCAGCCCCTACGCCCGCCGCCCACAGGACCCTCGATGCCGCCGCCTTCCCCGCCTGCCCGCCGCCCGCTGGGCCGTGGCCCCGGCGTGCCGCCTCCCGCACCGGCGGCGCCTGCGGCGGAGATCGCCGAGTCCGCTGAATCCGTCGAGTCCGCCGACTCTGCTGAGTTCGCGCTTGTGCCGGAGGCCGTGGAGGCCGCCGCACCTGCTGAGCCCGAGCCCGCACCCGTACCTGCACTCGCGCCCGTGTCTGCTTCTGTGCAGCCGGAGCCGGAGCCGGAGCCGCAGGCCGAGCCGGTCGACGAGCGGCTGCCGGGCCCTACCGCGGATTCCGTGCCTTCGGCCGAGGGGAGTGCCGCCGGGGGCGAGGGCGCCGACGGACGGTTCACCGTACGGCTCGCGAACTTCGAGGGGCCCTTCGACCTGCTCCTCCAGCTCATCGGGAAGCACAAGATGGATGTGACCGAGGTCGCGCTGTCGCGGGTGACCGACGAGTTCATGGCGCACATCCGGGCCATGGGTCCCGACTGGGACCTCGACCAGACCACCGAGTTCCTCGTCGTCGCCGCGACCCTGCTCGATCTGAAGGCCGCCCGGCTGCTGCCCTCCGCCGAGGTGGAGGACGAGGCGGATCTGGCGCTCCTGGAGGCGCGGGACCTGCTCTTCGCACGGCTCCTCCAGTACCGCGCGTACAAACAGGTCGCCGAGATCTTCAGCGGACGGCTCGAGACGGAGGCGCGGCGCTATCCCCGTACCGTCGGACTGGAGCCCCACCACGCCGCGCTGCTTCCCGAGGTGGTGATCCGCATCGGGCCCGAGGGCTTCGCGGCGCTCGCCGTGAAGGCGATGCAGCCCAGGCCCAGGCCGCAGGTGTACGTCGATCACATCCACGCGCCGCTCGTGTCCGTACGGGAACAGGCGGGGATCGTCGTCGCGCTGCTGCGGGAGCGCGGCGAGGCCAGCTTCCGGGCGCTCGTCGAGGACGCCGCCGATGTGCTGACCGTCGTGGCGCGTTTTCTGGCGCTGCTGGAGCTGTACCGGGAGCGGGCCGTCTCCCTGGACCAGGAGGAGGCTCTCGGGCCGCTCCTGGTCCGCTGGACGGGCGGGGACGGTGACGGGATGCCCGCGGTGACGGACGAGTTCGACCAGGTGCCCGGCGAGAACGGCGAGAGCGGTGCGGGCGGTCGGGCCGAACAGGCCGAGCACGACGAACCGGCCGAACCGGCCGCACGGGATGAGCAGGGCGACGAGAGCGAGGAGAAGGTATGAGCGAGCAGCGGACCGGCGTCGCGTCGACGGTCGCGGAGCTGGATCTCAAGCCCGCCCTGGAGGCGGTCCTCATGGTCGTCGACGAGCCCGCCACCGAGGAGCACCTCGCCAAGGTCCTCGACCGCCCCCGCCGGGCCGTCGCGGACGCGCTGCGGGAACTGGCCGACGAGTACACCGTCCAGCGCCGGGGCTTCGAGCTGCGGCTGATAGCGGGAGGCTGGCGGTTCTACACCCGGCCCGAGTACGCGGAGGCCGTCGAGGGTTTCGTACTGGACGGCCAGCAGGCCCGGCTCACCCAGGCCGCGCTGGAGACCCTGGCGGTCGTCGCGTACCGCCAGCCGGTGAGCCGCTCACGGGTGTCCGCGGTACGAGGAGTGAACTGCGACGGCGTCATGCGCACCCTGCTCCAGCGGGGGCTGGTCGAGGAGGCGGGCGCGGAACCCGGAACAGGTGCGATCCTGTACAGGACGACGAACTACTTTTTGGAGCGGATGGGCCTGCGGGGCCTGGACGAACTTCCGGAGCTCGCGCCCTTCCTCCCCGAGGCGGACGCGATCGAGGCCGAGAGCCAGGAAGGTGTTCCGTCGTTCGACCCGGACGCACCGGATACCGACGCAGACGACAAGACGGAACTTTGATGCGAAGCAGTGGCAGGAACAGCGGAAGCGGCAGCAGGAGCGGCGGAGGCGGCAGCGGCGGCAACCGGGACGGCCGGAGTGACCGGACGGGCCGGGACGGCCGGAGCGAGCGGGACACCTGGGTGAGCCGGGACGAGAGGGACGAGCGGCGCGGCCTGGACGACAGGGGTTCGCGTGACGACCGGCGCGGCCGTGACGACCGGGCCGGTCGGGACGAGCGCGGCTCCCGGGACGAGCGCGGTTCCCGTGATGCCCGGGGTTCCCGTGACGACCGGGCGAGCAGGGACGGCCGGGGCTTCCGGGACGAGCGTGGCGGCCGTGGCGAGCGGAGCGCCGGCGCCCGCCGGGACAGCAGGGACGCCCGGGACAGCCGCGACAGTCAGCCGAAGCGGCCTTCGCGCCCCCGCCCCGAGGAACGCCGTTACGACGTCGGCCGCACGGGCACGACCGGCGGCTCCGGCGCGTCCGGCGCGCCCCTCGGCGCGCGCCGCTCCGGCGGTGCCGGCGGCGGCGCCCGTGGCGCGGCGGCCCGCGGCGGCGCCAAGGGCGGCCCCAGGCCCCCGCAGAGCGCCGGCCGCGGCGGCCCGCGCCGGGGAGCCGCCGCGCGCCCCCGCGAGCTGGACGCCAAGATCGAGCAGCGCAACCGCGACCGGTACGCGGAGCGGCCCTCCGTCAAGACGCCCAAGACCTTTCCGGGCGCCGAGCAGGAGGGCGAGCGGCTCCAGAAGGTCCTGGCCCGCGCCGGTATGGGCTCGCGCCGCGCCTGCGAGGAGCTGATCGAGCAGTCGCGCGTCGAGGTCAACGGCAAGATCGTGGTCGAGCAGGGCATGCGGGTCGACCCGGAGAAGGACGAGATCAAGGTCGACGGGCTGACCGTGGCGACCCAGTCGTATCTGTTCTTCGCGCTGAACAAGCCCGCCGGGGTCGTCTCCACCATGGAGGACCCGGACGGCCGCCAGTCCCTCGGCGACTACGTCACCAACCGGGAGACCAGGCTCTTCCATGTCGGCAGGCTCGACACCGAGACCGAGGGCATCATCCTGCTCACCAACCACGGCGAGCTGGCGCATCGTCTCACCCACCCCAAGTACGGCGTCAAGAAGATCTATCTCGCCGCGATCCAGGGCCCGTTGCCGCGTGATCTCGGCAAGCGGCTGAAGGACGGCATCCAGTTGGAGGACGGCTACGCCAAGGCCGACCACTTCCGGGTCGTCGAGAACACCGGCAAGAACTATCTGGTGGAGGTCACGCTCCACGAGGGCCGCAAGCACATCGTCAGGCGGATGCTGGCCGAGGCCGGGTTCCCGGTCGACCGGCTCGTACGGACGTCATTCGGCCCGATTCCGCTGGGCGACCAGAAGTCGGGCTGGCTGCGCCGGCTGACCAACACCGAGGTCGGCATGCTGATGAAGGAAGTCGGGCTGTGACCGCCGGCTGACCGAAATCTTCGAGAAAGAGCCCGTGGCCCCCAGGCCGCGGGCTCTTTCCCTTGTGGCGCACGCCCGTTCGCCTTTATAGTCAGGGTGACCATTAAGGAGGCGGGCGTGAGTCTCGCGGACATCCTCGATGCCTTGCAGCGTCCGTTGCTGACGGTCCTGGACACCCCGGTGAGCTGGACCGAGGTGCTCGGATTCGGCAGCGGCGCGCTCTGTGTCTGGCTCGTGGCCCGCCAGCACCTCGCCAACTGGCCGATCGGTATCGCCAACAACCTCTTCTTCATCCTGCTGTTCACCCAGGCGGGCCTGTACGCCGACGCCGGCCTACAGGTCGTCTTCATCACCCTCGCCGTGTACGGCTGGTGGACCTGGACCCACGGGGGTGGTCCAGGCTCGTCCCTGCCGGTGCGGCGCACGAGCCGCACCGAATGGATCCGGCTGCTCGCGGCGGGGGTGGTGGGGACACTCGCACTGACGCTGCTCCTCGGCCGCGCCACCGACTCGACCGTGCCCTTCTGGGACGCCCTGACCACCGCGCTGTCCCTGATGGCGACATACGGTCAGTGCCGCAAGCGGCTGGAGTCGTGGTGGCTGTGGATCGCGGCGGACCTCGTCTACATCCCGCTCTACGCGCACAAGGACCTGTACCTGACCTCGCTGCTGTACGTCGGCTTCCTGGCGCTGTGCGTGGCCGGGCTGCGCAACTGGTCCCGGGACCTCGCCGCTGAGCCGCCCAGGCCGGTGGAGGCGACCGCCGTATGAGCGCGCCCGCCGCCGGCCGGGGAGGGAGCACCTTCGAACACGGCCTGGTGCTCGGCAAGTTCTATCCGCCGCACGCCGGCCACCACCATCTCGTGCGTACCGCGCGGGACCGCTGCGCCCGGCTGACCGTCCTGGTCTGCGCCGCCTCGGTGGAGTCCGTGCCGCTCGCCGACCGGGTCCGCTGGATGCGCGAGGTCCATCCGGATGTACGGGTGGTGGGCGCGGTCGACGACATTCCGGTGGACCTGCGCGACCCCGGTGTCTGGGACGCGCACATGGCCGTCTTCCGGGGCGCGGTGCCCGAGCGCGTGGACGCGGTCTTCACCTCGGAACCGTACGGTCAGGAGCTGGCGCGGCGGTTCGGCGCCGAGTCCGTGTGCGTGGACCCGGACCGTACGCTCTTCCCGGTCTCCGGCACCGCCGTGCGCAAGGACCCCGTCGGCTGCTGGGACTTCCTCGCGCCACCGGTACGGGCGGCCCTCACACGCCGGGTCGTGGTGCTCGGCGCCGAGTCCACCGGCACCACCACCCTGGCGCTCGCGCTGGCCGGCCACTACCGGCGGCGCGGCGGGATCTGGGCGCGTACCCAGTACGTACCGGAGTACGGGCGGGAGTTCAGCGAGCAGAAGCTGACCGCGCTGCGGGCCGGGCGGCCGTCGGCGCGGTGGGAGGACGTCGAGTTCGCCGCGGCGGACTTCCCGCTGATCGCGGAGCGGCAGAACGCCCTGGAGGACGCGGCGGCGCGGGCCGGCTCGCCGGTGCTCTTCTGCGACACGGACTCCTTCGCCACGACGGTCTGGCGGGAACGGTATCTGGGCGGGCGCGATCCGTTGATCGAGGAGATCGCGGCGCTCAACACGCACCATCTGTGGCTGCTCACGGACCACGAGGGCGTCCCCTTCGAGGACGACGGCCTGCGCGCGGACGAGGAGCTGCGCCCGTGGATGACGGCCCGTTTCGGTGCGGAACTGGCGCGTACGGGCCGGGAGTTCACGCTGGTGAGCGGTATGCGCGAGCGTCGGCTGGCGACGGCGGTCGCCGCGGTGGACTCGCTGCTGGCCCAGGGCTGGCACTTCGCGCCACCCCTTCCGGAGCGCCGATGAACGGGCGGTGGACGCGGGGCGCGAAGGCGCACGGGGCGCGTGCCGCCGGGGATCCGGCGGCGGGCCCGGCCGCGCGGCAGGCAGGCGTTCCCGAGGGCCCGGCCGTTCGGCGCGGGCGTGTTCCGGAGGACCGGGGAGCCCGTGAGGCGCATGCGCCGAGGGACCCGGCCGGCCGGGACCGGCGTGCCCCCGAGGGGCCCGCCGGGTCCGCCGCGCGGAACGGGAACCGCGCCGCACGGGAAGTGCGCGTACCCGACGACTACGACCCCTCCGCCTTCGCGCCGTTCGCCGTCACCGTCGATCTCGCCGTCTTCACCGTGCGCGAGGGCCGGCTGCACGTACTGCTCGTCGAACGGGGGCAGGAGCCCTACCTCGGGGCCTGTGCGCTGCCCGGGGGGTTCGTACTGCCCCACGAGTCCGCCGGGCAGGCCGCGCGGCGCGAACTCGCCGAGGAGACCGGGCTGTCGGAGCGCACCGCGGGCGCGCTCCATCTGGAGCAGCTACGGACCTACAGCGACCCGGACCGCGACCCCAGGATGCGGGTCGTCTCCGTCGCGTACACCGCGCTCGTACCCGACCTGCCGGAGCCGCGCGGCGGCGGGGACGCCGCACACGCGCGGTGGGTGGAGTACGGCACCGGCGGCCCGCTCGCCTTTGACCACGAGCACATCCTCGCCGACGCGTACGACCGTGTCGGCGCCAAGCTCGAATACACCTGTCTCGCCACCGCGTTCTGCCCGCACGAGTTCACGCTCGGCGAGCTGCGGCAGGTGTACGAGACCGTCTGGGGCGTGGAGCTGGACCGCCCCAACTTCCGGCGCAAGGTGCTCACCACGCCCGGGTTCGTCCAGGCGCTGGAGGGTCCGCCGCGCCGGACGGGTGGCCGGGGGAAACCGGCCGCGCTGTACCGCGCGGGCACCGCCACCACGCTCTACCCACCGCTTCTGCGACCGGATCGACCGGGAGGACGGACGACGTGATCATCGCGAGGACCATCACCAAAGGGGCCGCGACGGGCAGCCTGATCGGGCTAGCGCTCGGCGATGCCCTGGGCTTTCCGACCGAGTTCAACGACGTACCGTCGATCCTCGCCAAGTGCGGGCCGTGGCGGGAGATGGCGCTGCCGAAGCCGGCGGTCGTCACCGACGACACACAGATGACACTCGCGTTCGCGCGGGGCATCCGGACAGCGATGGACCGGGGCGTACTGGGTCCTTACCGGCTGGAGCGGCCGGTCCGGGAGGAGTTCGTGGCCTGGTACCACTCGCCGGACAACAACCGCGCGCCGGGCCGTACGTGCATGACGGCTTGCCGGCTCCTGGACAGCGACCGGCCCTGGCAGCAGGCCAGCCAGATCGGCTCCAAGGGCTGTGGCGCGAACATGCGGGTCGCGCCGATCGGGCTCGTACCGGGGCCGAGCGACGAACAGCGTGCGGGCGCGGCCCAGTTGCAGGCCGCCCTCACCCATGGGCACCCGACGGCGCTGGCCGCCTCGGATCTGACGGCCCGTGCCGTGTGGCTGCTGGCACAGGGCGGTGAACCGCTGGGCCTGGTGGGCCAGTTGCGTTCGTACGCGTACGAGAACCGCGAGCGCTACCACGAGCGCTGGCTCGGCGACCTCTGGACCCTCTCGCACGACCCGACGCCCGAGGCATTCACGGCCCGTGGCTGGGACGAGTGCCTGGCGGCTCTGGAACGCGTCCAGCACGCCCTGCGCACCCCGTCCCCCGAGACCGACCCCTGCCTCGCGACCGGCGACGGCTGGACGGCCGAGGAAGCCCTCGCCACCGGCCTGCTCTGCTTCCTGCTGTTCCCCGACGCCCCGGTCACCGCCCTCCGCCGCGCCGCCTGCACCCGCGGCGACTCCGACTCCATCGCCACCCTCACCGGCGCCTTCGCCGGCGCCCACCTGGGCGCGGGCGCCTGGCCCAAGGAATGGTCCGAACGCATCGAATACCGCAGCGACCTGCTGTCCCTGGGAGCGCTCTGGGACGCTTGAGGAGGCGCGGTCAGGTACGGGGCTGGGTGACGCGCCTGTCGCTTACGAGGCTCTGCGCGATCTGGTCGTCCGTGTCCGGCTGGCGGGCTGAGGCGCGGCGGGTGCGGATCAGGAAGGCTTCTATGCGGGCGCGGTCCGGTTCGGGCGGCAGGGGGGAGTGCGCGGCCGCCTGGTCGGCCTCTGTGGCCAGGCGGGCCATCCTGCGTTCCACCTCGGACCAGGGGACCTCGCCCCGCTTGACGGCGAGCAGGCCTTCCCGTGCCTCGCCCGCGTCGATGGTGAGCGTGCCCGTGCGGAGCAGGTCCCGGCAGCTCGTCAGCAGGCGCAGCAGATGCATGGCGTGCTTCCAGCGCGGGACGCCGTGCCGGCGGATGTCCGCCTCCAGCTTTCCGCGCTGGCCCACGGCGTAGCGTACGAACGTACGGTGCGCCTCGCGGGACAGGAACGCGTCGCGCAGCGACAGCAGTTCACGGCCGGTGTCGTCGATCCGCTCGACCAGCGGGGAGTGCAGACACTCCAGGACATTGGGATTGGCGCGCAGCGCGAGCGAGCAGAAGTGTTCGAGCTCCCACGAGAACTGCTCCGGAGCCGGACCCTCCACATGCGTCGGCGGCTTCTCGAACCGCCAGTACAGCGCCGCGGGGGCCGCGAACACCCCGCGCCGGTCGGTGTCGCTGTCCTCCGTCGCGAGTCCGAAGGCGCGCGAGCCCATCACACAGGAGTACACGGTGTGGTCGCGCACCAGGCCGAGGTCACGGGCATGTGTTTCGCGGGTCATGCGCGAGAGCGTACGGGGGAGGCAGCGGAGGCCGCCGGGAGCAAGGGTGTTTACGCTGGCGGGGAGCACCGCGGGGGTTGTGGCCGCGGTGAGCGGTGAGTACGGACGGATCGGGAGAGCGGCGTGGCGGTACGAGCGGTTCGCGGGGCCGTGCAGTTGGACCGGGACGAGCGCGGGCACATGGACGAGCAGGTCAAGCGGCTGCTGACGGCGATCCTTGAGCGCAACGGGCTGACCGCGGACGATCTGATCAGTATCTGGTTCACCGCCACGCCCGATCTGCACAGCGACTTCCCGGCCGCCGCCGCGCGCGGCCTCGGGATCGTCGACGTACCCCTCCTGTGTGCCCAGGAACTGGACATCGAGGGCGCCCTGCCGCGGGTGGTCCGTATCCTCGCCCATATCGAGTCGGACCTTCCCAGGTCGGAGATCGCGCACGTCTATCTCGGCGCCGCCGCCGCCCTCCGCAAGGACATCGCCCAGTGAGCCCGGAACCGGCAAGCCCAGCAAGCCCAGTGAACCCAGCAAGCCCCGTGAGAGTCGCCCCGTGAGAACCGCCCTCGTCATAGGAACAGGCCTGATCGGCACCTCGGCCGCGCTGGCCCTGGCCGGCCGGGGCGTCACCGTCCATCTCAGCGACCACGACCCGTCCCGGGCCCGTACCGCCGCCGCGCTCGGCGCGGGCACGGACGAGGCGCCGGAGGGCCCTGTCGACCTCGCGGTCGTCGCCGTACCGCCCGCCCATGTCGCGGCGACCCTGGCCACGGCCATGCGGCACGGCGCGGCACGCGGCTATCTGGACGTGGCCAGTGTCAAGGGCGGCCCCCGCCGGGAGCTGGCGGCGCTCGGCCTCGCCATGTCCTCGTACATCGGTACGCACCCCATGGCCGGCAAGGAGCGCTCGGGCCCGCTGGCCGCGACCGCCGATCTCTTCGACGGGCGGCCCTGGGTGCTGACCCCGACCCGGGACACCGACACCGAGGTGCTCAATCTCGCCCTGGAACTGGTCGCGCTCTGCCGCGCCGTACCCGTGGTCATGGACGCGGACGCGCACGACCGGGCCGTCGCGCTCGTCTCGCACACCCCCCAGCTCATCTCGTCGATGGTCGCCGCCCGGCTGGAGGAGGCCGACGAGACGGCCGTACGCCTCTGCGGCCAGGGCATCCGGGATGTCACCCGGATCGCCGCCTCCGACCCGGCGATGTGGGTGGAGATCCTCTCCGCGAACCCCGGCCCCGTCGCCGATGTGCTGGCCGGGATCGCCGCCGACCTCGGCGAGACGGTCGAGGCGCTGCGCGCGCTCCAGTCCTCCGACGAGGAGAAGCGGCGCGGCGGCGCGGCCGGGATCGAGGACGTCCTGAGGCGCGGCAACGCGGGCAGGACGCGGATGCCCGGCAAACACGGCGCGGCCCCGGCGGCGTACGAGGTCGTGGCGGTGCTCGTCAGCGACCAGCCGGGCGAGCTGGCCCGGATCTTCGCGGACGCCGGGCGCGCGGGCGTCAACGTCGAGGACGTCCGTATCGAACACGCCACCGGGCAGCAGGCCGGTCTGGTGCAGCTCATGGTGGAGCCGTCGGCGGCGCCGGTGCTCTCGGCGGCGCTGCGGGAACGCGGCTGGTCGATCCGGCAGTGATCCGGCGCAGAGCGATCCGGCGGTGACCGGGCACCCGCGTCCCGCCGAACGGGTGCGAGGGCGGTACTGAACACTCGGTAACCTTGTGCGGGGGCGTTGTGCGTCCCCGCACAACCACCCCGAGAACCAGGAAGGTGTCCGCCCCCGTGGAAATTGGCGCAACCCCCGCCCGGACCGCCCCGGCCGCCGTGATCGTCGCCATCGACGGGCCCTCCGGCACGGGCAAGTCGAGCACCTCCAAGGCCGTGGCCGCCCGGCTCGGGCTGAGCTATCTGGACACCGGCGCCCAGTACCGCGCGATGACCTGGTGGATGATCAGCAACGGTGTCGACGTGACGGACGCGGTGGCCGTCGCGACCGCCGCGGGCAAGCCGGTCCTGGTCTCGGGCACCGACCCGGACCGCCCCACCATCACCGTCGACGGCACGGACGCCGCGGGCCCGATCCGTACCCAGGACGTCACCTCCAGGGTCAGCGCGGTCAGCGCGGTGCCCGAGGTACGGGCCGTCGTCACCGAACTCCAGCGCTCCATTTCGGCGGCAGCGCCGAACGGCATCGTGGTGGAGGGCCGCGACATCGGTACGACCGTGCTGCCCGACGCCGATGTCAAGATCTTCCTCACCGCCTCCCCGGAGGCCCGCGCCGCCCGTCGCAGCGGCGAGCTGACCGGCAAGGAGGCGGCCGATGTCGCCACCACCAGGGACGCCCTGATCAAGCGGGACGCGGCCGACTCCAGCCGTAAGACGTCCCCGCTCGCCAAGGCCGCCGACGCGGTCGAGATCGACACCACGGACCTCACCCTCCAGCAGGTCGTCGAGCGGGTCGTGGGCCTGGTCGAGGAGAAGCGGGCAGCCGTATGAGCGCGGTGTCCGCCCAGGCGGGGCCGGCCCGGCGAGCGGTGTCCGCGCAGGGCGCGGAGGTCGGCCGGCGTCTCGGCATCGGGCTGATGAACGGGCTCTGGAAGCCGAGGGTGCTCGGCGCCTGGCGCGTCCCGGCGAGCGGCCCCGTGATACTGGCCGTCAACCACTCGCACAACATCGACGGCCCGATGGTGATGGGCGTCTCGCCCCGCCCGGTGCACTTCCTGGTCAAGAAGGAAGCCTTCATCGGCCCGCTCGACCCGTTCCTGCGGTCGATCGGACAGGTGAAGGTGGACCGGGCCACAGCCGACCGCACCGCGATCGGCGCCGCGCTCGGGGTGCTCAGCGCCGGCGGGGTGCTGGGCATCTTCCCCGAGGGCACCAGGGGCGAGGGCGACTTCGCCTCACTGCGCGCCGGGCTGGCGTACTTCGCCGTACGGTCGGGAGCACCGATCGTGCCGGTCGCGGTCCTCGGCAGTACGGAGAGCCGGGGCCGGCTGATACCTGCGCTGCCCGCGTTGCGCAGCCGGGTGGACGTCGTCTTCGGTGACGCCTTCGAGGCAGGCGACGGCAGCGGCCGGCGCACCCGCAAGGCGCTGGACGACGCCACCGTACGGATCCAGGAGCGGCTGACCGCGCACCTGGGGCATGCCAGGCGTCTCACCGGGCGTTAGGGCGTGTTACGAACGCCGGCTGATCAGCTCGCCGACGCTCTCATGGCCGCCAGGACGCCGGGGCCGGAGCGTGCGCGAGACTTGGCACTTGAGTAGTGCGCCGCATCGAGCGGCGCACCGACCACGATGAACGAGGTACGGACTTCATGAACGACCAGATCGACTCCGCCGACGAGCACGGAGAGCTCGGCGACGCCGAATACACGGACTTCATGGAGCTTGCCGCGCTGGAGGGCTTCGAGGCCGAGGAGGTCGAGGGGGCGATCGACGAGGCCGGCCACGGCCCGCTGCCCGTACTCGCCGTCGTCGGCCGCCCCAATGTCGGCAAATCGACCCTCGTCAACCGGATCATCGGCCGCCGTGAGGCGGTCGTCGAGGACAAGCCGGGCGTCACCCGCGACCGGGTCACCTACGAGGCCGAATGGGCGGGCCGCCGCTTCAAGGTCGTCGACACCGGCGGCTGGGAGCAGGACGTCCTCGGCATCGACGCCTCCGTCGCCGCCCAGGCCGAGTACGCGATCGAGGCCGCCGACGCGGTGGTCTTCGTGGTGGACTCCACGGTCGGCGCGACCGACACCGACGAGGCCGTGGTCAGGCTGCTGCGCAAGGCCGGCAAGCCCGTCGTGCTGTGCGCCAACAAGGTCGACGGACCGAGCGGGGAGCCGGACGCCGCGGCGCTCTGGTCGCTCGGGCTCGGCGAGCCCCACCCGGTCTCCTCGCTGCACGGCCGCGGTACCGGCGACATGCTCGACGCGGTCCTCGAAGCCCTGCCCGACGCCCCGGCGCAGACCTTCGGCACGGCGGTCGGCGGCCCGCGCCGTATCGCGCTCATCGGCCGCCCGAATGTCGGCAAATCGTCCCTGCTGAACAAGGTCGCGGGCGAGGAGCGGGTCGTCGTCAACGAGATCGCGGGCACCACCCGCGACCCGGTCGACGAACTGATCGAACTGGGCGGCACGGTCTGGAAGTTCATCGACACGGCCGGCATCCGCCGCCGGGTCCACCTCCAGGAGGGCGCGGACTACTACGCCTCGCTGCGCACCGCCGCCGCCGTCGAGAAGGCCGAGGTCGCCGTCGTCCTGATCGACACCAGCGAGTCGATCAGCGTCCAGGACCAGCGGATCATCACCATGGCCGTGGAGGCGGGCCGCGCGCTGGTCGTCGCGTACAACAAGTGGGACACCCTCGACGAGGAGCGCCGCTACTACCTGGAACGCGAGATCGAGACCGAGCTGGCGCAGATCTCCTGGGCGCCCCGGGTCAATGTCTCGGCGCGCACCGGCCGCCATATGGAGAAGCTGGTTCCCGCGATCGAGACGGCCCTCGCGGGCTGGGAGACCCGGGTGCCGACCGGGCGGCTCAACGCCTTCCTCGGCGAGCTGGTGGCCGCGCATCCGCACCCGATCCGGGGCGGCAAGCAGCCGCGCATCCTGTTCGGTACGCAGGCGGGCACCAAGCCGCCGCGCTTCGTGCTCTTCGCCTCGGGCTTCATCGAGCACGGCTACCGGCGGTTCGTGGAGCGCAGGCTCCGTGAGGAGTTCGGCTTCGAGGGCACGCCGATCCATATCTCCGTACGGGTACGCGAGAAGCGCGGCCGCAAGAAGTAGCCGCAGGGTTCGAGTACGGGACCGGGGTTCGAGTACGGACCGGGCTGCGAGTACGGACCGGGTACGAAAACGGGACGTACGAGGACCGGACGTACAAGGACGGGACGGCGGAAGCGGCACGGAAACGGCGGGGCCCGGCGCGGAGGATTCCGCACCGGGCCGCACCGCTTCCGGCGGTCAGACGCCTCGGCGGGGCCCCGGGGGGAGGGCGGCCGGAGTGTGGCGTCCGGCGGGCTGCCGGGGGTCGCGCTGCCAGGAGCCCGGATAGGGCGTGTGCCCGTATCCCCCGTGAGCGGCGTGCAGCCCGGTGCCGAAGGCTGTGAACCCGAGATTCTCCTCATTGCTGCGGTCGCCGGGCAGCGCTCTGAAGGACCTGCGGAACTCCGAGTACAGCGCGTCGTAGATCGGCGTCAGGGAGAACCCGTCCGCCACGTCCTGCGCGGGGCGCATGGAGGGGATGTGGCTCTGGTACTGCGGACGCGAGGGGTCGTATGAGTGCACATACGTGCCAACGACCCTTTCGTCCGTCGGATGCGGGCTGTCCTGGGAATTCGCCGGCTGCGACCGGAGCAGCAGCCTGAGGGTGGCGCCTGAGGGCTCGGTCATGTGCCGGCCAATGGCATCGCGGCGGCGACGAGCCGCCCATTGGCCGCCGCCTTCTCCAGGGCGTCCCGCAGCAGGTCCTCACGGGGCTGCTGGCCGATCGAGCCGACCGGCGCGGCGAACACCAGGACCGTGTGGGACTTGTTGGCCGAGGCGCGCCATCCCTCGGTGACCTGGAGCGGCTGATGGGCCTGCCACCAGGCGACCGGGCTGCCGCCGCCGGTGCCGGGCTGGAGCACGGCGTGGAGCTGGCCCATGGCGAGCAGCACCGACCAGCCGGGCAGTGTGCCGGGCACCCGGTTCAGATCGGAGACCGGCACGAAACCCTGCTCGATCAGGAGTGTGAGGAACTCGTCGGTGGTGCCCCGCGAGCCGGGCCGGGCGATCGGGGCGGTCGGCTCCACCACCAGGGCGGGGTGCAGATCGCCCTCGATCAGCACCAGACCGCTGGTCACGCCGAGGACGGCCTGTCCCGGCCCCGCTCCGGGGTCTGCGGCCGACTGCGGCTCGCCGCCGGTGATGGACCGGACCGCGCCCTGGAGCTGCTCCTCGGCGACCTGCACGACCTGGGAGGGGATGCAGGTGGCGTGGGCGAAGGCGAGTACGGCGGTCTCCTCGCCGACGAACAGCACCGTGCTGGTCCGCTCCTGTTCGGAGTCGCCGGGGGTGCGGCAGGAGGTGCAGTCGTAGCTTCCCGGGGAGTTCTCGCCGGCGAGCAGCCGGTCGGCTTCTTCGTCGCCGATCTCGGCGCGTACGTCCTCGCTGACGTCGAGCATGCGCGGCACGGGTGGCTCCTCGAACTCGGTACGTGGGGCCGGGTTGTTCCCGGCTCGTAAAGAAGACAACGGACGAGCCGTGGCCCGGGTCACGCGCGGATGCGCACGGAATCGAACCATCCCGCGTATCACCCCGGTGGTCGCAAGGAACGCGTCATCGCATGCCAACGCGCCCCGAAGGGACGGCAGTTGCCCCTCGCCGCCGCCCCGCAGGTCAGTACATTCACAGGTCGACAAATCGGGAAATCAGCGAATCAAAGGGGTGGCTGAAAGACGTTGCTGCTTTCGTGGCCCGCACATCGCCTCGGCTGTTCGGGGGCGAGGCCGTACGGATCCGCCCCAGGTCGGCACCATCTGGCTGATTTCTGCGTCTATCCGGTGGGCCGGGGAAAACGCCACCGGACCGGACGGAAGGGGACAGGACCGCGTGACCAGATCGAACAGGGCCGGCGGAGGCCGTGGGCGACGGGCCTCACCCAGGGGATACGCGGCCGACCGGGTCGCCGACTGCATCGCGGACTCCGCGGGCGGCATCACCTTCGACATCGCGGGCGAGGCCCGGCCGGACGCGATGCTGGTGCTGCGCCGCCGTGCCCTCCGCGCCGGCGACCCCGCAGGTGCCGCCGGTTCCGGCGCTCGCGGTTCCGGTTCCGGTGCCGGTACTGGTGCCGGTGCGGACGACGAGGTACGGCTGCCGCTCACCGGGGCGGGGGAGTCCCTGCTGCGCGCCGTTCTGCCCAGCACCGTCGAGCTGGCCGAGGGCCACTGGGACATCTTCACCGGCGCCCGCGGCGAGCTGCCCGTACGGCCCGGGATCCGCGACGTGCGGGCGCTCGTCGGCCGGACCCCCGGAGCCGGCCGGGTCGCGGCGAGGATTCCGTACCCCACCCCGGACGGCCGGCTCGCCGTACGCTCCTGGGTCCGCGCCCCGCACGCCGAGGCCGGGACGGTCCGCTGCGAGCCGGGCGCGACGACCGTCGAGGGCGTGCTGTACGGCGCCGAGCTGGGCGAGGGCGCCGTGGCGGAGGCCCGGCTGCGCGGCACCGGCCGCAGCCACCGGGTCGCCGTGACCGGGTGCGGCGGCGCCTTCGCCTTCACACTGCCGTACGGTCCGCTGGCCGCGCGGCCGGTCGAGCAGCGGCAGTGGTGGGACCTGTGGCTGCTGCCGGCGCGGAACGCCGCCGCGGTGCGGATCTCGCGCATCCTCGACGACATCTGGGACAAGCGGTTCGCGCTGGTCCACCCGGCGCATCTGTCCCACCCCGACCGCGGCGCCTACGGCTGGCTGGCCGCGCCCTGCTACACCGGTGACAACGACTTCTCCGTACGACTGGATCCCGCGCCCCTGCCGGCCACCACGCCCTGACCCGGCTGCTGTTCGGCCCTGGCGGAACGTGTTGCCCGGCGGGGGATTGTGCGGGGAAATCGTGAATTCTTCCGGCCCCGGCAATTGCCGCCGGGCGGCCGGGCGCGGTCCGCCGTGGCGAATTCAAGAAGGCCGAATTCATGTGTTCGGTGGGCGGCTGGAATTGTGTGCGTGCGGAGAGTGAACTGCCCGTAAGAGTGAAGTTCTTGGCGTTCGGCTGATGGTGTGATCCTGTGACACAAGTGTGACCGCTGAGGGACAGGAAGCCTCCCGTGCCGGTATCCGTCCCGCTTCCTTCACCGCCCCCGGACGCCTACCGTAAGTGTTATGGCACCGATACCGACTCCGTCCCTCCAGCCCGATGACGCGCCCGAGCCCTATGTGGGACTGGACGCCGAGAAGGCCGAACGGCGGGCGCGCGGGCGCGGCTGGACCACGGTCAGACGTCTGCCGCCGGGCTCGATCATCACCATGGAGTTCGTGGTGGGCCGGCTCAACTTCGAGGTCGACGACGGCAGGGTCATCCGCTGCTGGGTCGGCTGACCCCGTACCCACGCGCCCCGGCCTCCGTACCGAGCCGTCCTGCCTTCTGAGCTGCGGGTACGCCCCGCACAGGGCGAAGGCCCCGGCGGTCCGCCGGGGCCTTCGCCCTGTATTCGTCCGTCTCCCACGGACTCACCGACGCGGGGAGGGTCTGTGCGTACCGTCCCCGACGCCCGTTCAGCCGCCCGTCACCGGCCGTGAGTTCGGCGGGCGGCGGCTGCCGGCCGGAGCCGTCGGGGTCCGCTCCGAGCGCACGGCGTGCGGCCGGGACTGGGTGAGCTGCCCGGTGTTCCGTACGGTGCCGACACGGCTGGTGTGACCTGCCCCGATGGACTCGCGCGGGGGCTCCTCGCCCTCCGCCGCCGCCCCCTGCGGAACCGGGGCGGGCCGGGGCCCTCCGGCGGCGACCGGGGTGGTGGGGATCCGTCTGCGGCCGTTCAGCCAGCGGTCACGCACCGCGAGGATCGCCGGCTCCGCGTGGCCGATCAGCGGCTCGAACCAGGGCATCCCCAGCAGGATCAGCAGCCCGGCCGCCCAGCCCAGCAGCACATCGCTCAGCCAGTGCGTACCGAGATAGACGGTCGTCGCGCCTACCCCCAGCGCCACCACGGCCGACAGGACCGACAGATAGCGCCTGGCCCGGGGCGTGGTCGCCAGATAGGCCAGGATTCCCCAGGTCACCACGGCGTTGGCGGTGTGTCCGGAAGGAAATATATCGCCGCCCGCGAACAGCTCCGCGGAGCCGATCTGCGTCGCGTAGTGCGGGCCGAGCCGCCCGAGACCGAGCTTGACCGCGCCGACGGTCACATTGAGCAGCAGGAGCGCGGTGCCCAGCGCCAGCAGCGGACGCAGGGTGTGCTGGCGCCAGGAGCGCCAGCCCAGCCAGGCCGCGATCATCACGGCCGTGGGGCCGCGCTGGCCGAGCACCACGAAGTAGTCGAGGAAGGCATGCAAGTCCGGCCATTGCTGATAGGGCCGGAACAGCATCACTTTCCAGTCCAGGGTCACCAGCCAGGAGGTGGCGAGCACGGCGACGACGATGGCGAGATAGAACGCCAATGTCCCGCCGAAGAGAGCCGTGCGGGTGCGGCTCATCCGCGGGATCTCTATCTTCGGCGGCTCCGGCTCCCGGTCCAGGCGGGCAAAGATGTCGGTACGCACACAAAGGACGTTACAGCGAGTGAGTGAGTGAACAGGTCCATCACGTCTCTTCGTGATGACGATGTGATGTGGAGTGACACTCGGGCGGCCCTTTATTCGAGGTGGTTCCGGAAATCCAAGTGACCTTCGGCCCTATTCACCGACACGCCGTTACGGGAAGTGTCTTTGTTCACAACAGAAATAGTTCACCCGGGCGTCGCGTGGAATTTCCCTGCTGCTCGTGCGCGCCCCGGGTCCATGATCCTGGCCAGGACGCCATGGCGTACGCCACACTGCCTGGTCGGAGCGGTGAGAGGTCCACCACACGGCACGCGCTCTCACGTCGCGTACGCTGACGGCTCACTCGCCCGTCGATGCCGGGCCGCCCCGAGGGACCGGTGTCCCCGTCGGACCGCCGAGCGCGAGGACGCATTGGGAGGTACTCAGATGTCCGGGACCACCACGACCGGAGCACGGCTGCGCGCTGCGGCCGGTGCCAACCGGTGGGTCGTCCTGTTCGTCCTGTGCGTGAGCCTGCTGCTGGTGGCGCTCGACGCGACGGTGCTGCATGTCGCCGTGCCCGCGGTCACCGGGGACCTCAGGCCCAGCGGGGTCGAGCTGCTCTGGATCGTGGACGCGTATCCGCTGGTCTGTGCCTCGCTGCTGATCCTGTTCGGCACCCTCGGCGACCGCATCGGGCGAAGGCGGGTGCTGCTGATCGGCTACGGGCTCTTCGGAGCGGCGTCGGCCGTCGCGGCCTTCGCCGGTTCGCCCACGGTGCTGATCGGGGCGCGTGCCCTGCTCGGGGTCGGCGGGGCGATGATCATGCCCGCGACTCTCTCGATCCTGCGTGCGGTCTTCCCCGACCGGCGCGAGAGGGCCGTCGCCATCGGGGTGTGGACCGCCGTCGCGGCCGTCGGAGCCGCCGTCGGCCCGGTCCTCGGCGGATTCCTCGTCGAGCACTTCTGGTGGGGCTCCGTCTTCCTGATCAACATCCCGCTGCTGGTCGTACTGCTGCCGGTCGGCCGGATCCTGCTGCCCGAGTCCAAGGGCCACGGTGACGGTCCCTGGGACGTGCTGGGGGCGCTGATGGCCGCGGCCGGGGTGCTCGGGGTGGTCTTCGGGGTGAAGCGTTTCGGCGCCGGGGAGGGGCCGCTGAGCCCCGCGACGCTCGGCCCGCTCTGTCTCGGTGCGGCCCTGCTCGTCCTGTTCGTACGCCGGCAGCGCCGCCGCACACATCCGCTGATCGACATGCGGATGTTCTCCAGGCCCACCTTCTCCACCTCCGTCGGCTGCATCGTCCTCGCCATGCTGGCCCTGGTCGGCCTCGAACTGATCGCGGTCCAGTACCTCCAGCTCGTGCTGGCCCTCAGCCCGCTGGAGACCGGACTGCGGCTGCTGCCACTCACCTTCGCCGCCATGGCCGCGGGCATCACCGGATCGGCCACCCTGCGCCGGGTCGGGCCGCGCCGGATGGTGTCCTGGGGCTTCGTGCTCACCGCCGTCGCCGTGCTGCTGCTGGTCCTGATGGGCCAGCACGACCGGCCGGGCCTGCTGACCGCGGGCTTCGTACTGCTCGGCTTCGGGCTCCAGACCACGCTCTTCGGGGCGTACGAGTCGATGCTCAGCGAGGCTCCGCCCGACCAGGCGGGCGGGGCGGCGGCCATAGGCGAGACCTCGTACCAGCTCGGCGCGGGCATGGGGATCGCCCTGCTCGGCAGCGTGATGAACGCGGCGTACGCGCCGGCGGTGTCCTCGGTGAAGGGCGTGCCCCCGGCGGCGGGCTCGGCCGCGGCGGACTCGCTCGGCGAGGCATACCAGGTGGCGGCGCGGCTCGGCGGGCCCGCCGGGGACACCCTGCGGAACGCCGCGCGCCAGTCGTTCGTGCACGGGCTGCATGTGACGCTGCTGGTCAGTGCGGCACTGCTGCTGCTCGGCGCGCTGGCCGCGCTGCGGCTGCCGAGGGCCATGGAGTGCCCGGCGCCCACGGAGGAGGAGCAGCCCGCCGTCGAGGACCGGGCCGCCGGGGCGTTCGAGTCCCAGCCGGTGCGGACGCCGGAGCCGCAGCTCCACAAGCCCCCGGAGCAGCGCCGCCCCCATCCCCGTACGTCGGTGGAGCGCCCCCTACCGGCGGGCCGCGGCAGAGGTTAGAGCTCTGTCCTCAGTCGCCGGACGAGCGCTCTGTCCTGGCCACCTGTCCTGGCCGGGGCGAGGAACGGCCGCGCGCGCTGCTAGTTTGTGGCGGTCCGAGTCCTCGTGAGCCGCCGGAGGTCGCCCCATGTCCGCACCGTCCGCCGCGAAGCTCCCGCCCTTCGACCCCCGCGACCCCCTCGGCCTCGACGATCTGCTCGCCCCCGAGGACCTGGCGATCCGGGACACCGTCCGCGCCTGGGCCGCCGACCGGGTCCTGCCGCACATCGCCGAGTGGTACGAGCGCGGCGAGGTCCCCGTACTGCGCGAGCTGGCCAGGGAACTCGGCGCGCTCGGCGCCCTCGGCATGTCCCTGACGGGTTACGGCTGCGCGGGCGCCACCGCCGTCCAGTACGGCCTGGCCTGCCTGGAACTGGAGGCCGCCGACTCCGGGATCCGCTCCCTCGTCTCCGTACAGGGCTCGCTCGCCATGTACGCGATCCACCGCTACGGCTTCGAGGAGCAGAAGCAGCGCTGGCTGCCGGGGATGGCGGCCGGCGAGACCATCGGCTGCTTCGGCCTCACCGAGCCCGACCACGGCTCCGACCCGGCCGGCATGCGGACGTACGCGAAGCGCGACGGCGCCGACTGGGTCCTCAACGGCCGCAAGATGTGGATCACCAATGGGTCGCTGGCGGGCGTCGCGGTCGTCTGGGCGCGTACCGACGACGCCGACGGCGGGAGCGGCGGCATCCGTGGATTTCTCGTCCCGGCCGGCACTCCCGGCTTCACCGCCCCCGACATCAAGCACAAATGGTCCCTGCGCGCCTCGGTCACCAGCGAGCTGGTCCTCGACGACGTACGCCTCCCCGCCGACGCCGTACTTCCCGGGGCCGTCGGACTGCGCGGGCCGCTGAGCTGTCTGAGCCATGCCCGGTACGGGATCGTCTGGGGCTCCATGGGCGCCGCGCGTGCCGGCTTCGAAGCCGCGCTCCGGTACGCCACTTCACGCGAGCAGTTCGGGCGTCCGATCGGCGGCTTCCAGCTCACCCAGGCCAAGCTCGCCGACATGGCGGTCGAACTGCACAAGGGAATCCTGCTCGCCCACCATCTCGGGCGGCGGATGGACGCGGGCCGGCTACGGGCCGAGCAGGTCAGCTTCGGCAAGCTCAACAATGTGCGGGAGGCGATCGAGATCTGCCGGACCGCGCGGACCGTTCTCGGCGCCAACGGGATCTCGCTGGAGTATCCCGTGATGCGCCACGCGACCAATCTGGAGTCGGTGCTCACCTATGAGGGCACCGTCGAGATGCATCAGCTCGTCCTGGGCAAGGCGCTCACCGGTCTTGACGCCTTCCGGTGATCCGGGTGCGGCACACTGCCGCGTTGATCCGGTGAGCGCCCTGCTCAGCTCTGGTTGAAGAAGCCGTCCTGCGGCCGTCCCGCCGCGTCCCCGGTGACGATCTCGGTGTCGGCGGGGCTCAGCAGGAAGACCCGGGTGGCCACCCGGTCGATGGAGCCGCGCAGTCCGAAGATCAGCCCGGCGGCGAAGTCCACCACACGCTTGGCGTCGGCGGCCTCCATGGCGGTGAGGTTCATGATGACGGGGACACCGGAGCGGAACAGCTCGCCGATGCTCCGGGCGTCCCGGAAGCTCTCCGGGGAGACGGTGGCGATTCTGCGGTCCCGCTCCTGAGCGGTCTCGGAGGCGACCCGCACCCGCGGATCGGTCGTCCAGGTCTCGCCGGTCTCAGCACTCCCGGCGTACTCGTCGTCGTAGTAACGCTCGTCGTTGTCCTCAACGAGGCCCAGCCAGGCACTCGCCTTGCGCACCGATCCCATGGACGCCTCCTTTCACCGCGGTCACATCTCGTTCCCTGCCCCTATGGTCGTCCATGATGCGGATTCAGCGCCAAGGGGATAGTCGGCGCGCAGGCGATTCGTGACGGTACTGGTGCAGAAGATGTGGCGGTTCGTCAAGGTTGTTCCAGCGTAGGGCACCTGACGGGGTGCAAAATATGAACTTCCGTCCAGAAGGGTGACACTACGGACGTACGGGTGAACGGCCCGGCCGGTACGATGCCTCGCGCACCATTCAGCGACTTTTCGGGGGGGACCGTCGTGTTCGGAATCGTCAGGCCTTGCGGTCACCGTCTCGGCGACGGGCTGAAGACCGAGTGGATGGCCCATCTCTGCGGGCTCTGCCTGGCACTTCGCTCCGACCACGGACAGTTCTCCCGGGTCGTCACCAACTACGACGGGCTGATCGTCTCGGTTCTGACGGAGGCTCAGGCCGAACGCACCGCCGGGCAGCGGCGGACGGCCGGGCCCTGCCCGCTGCGCGGGATGCGGACCGCGCCGGTCGCGCGCGGCGAGGGAGCGCGGCTGGCCGCCGCGGTCTCGCTGGTGCTGGCCTCGGCGAAGGTACGGGACCACGTGGCCGACCGGGACGGGCTGTTGAAGCGCACACCGCTGGCCGCCGCCGCGCGCCGGGTCGCGACCGGCTGGGACCGGGCGGGCGCGCGGACCGGCGCGGAACTGGGCTTTGACACGGCGGTGCTCGTCGACGCGGTCGACCGGCAGCCGGAGATCGAGGCGCTGGCCGGTCCCGGTACGCCGCTGCTCGCCGTGACGGAACCGACCGAGACGGCCACCGCGGCGGCCTTCGCGCACACCGCCGTACTCGCCGGACGGCCCGGGAACCGGGAGCCGCTGGCCGAGGCCGGCCGGCTCTTCGGACGGCTCGCGCATCTTCTGGACGCCGTGGAGGACCAGGAAGCTGACGCTGCGTCAGGCGCGTGGAACCCGCTCACCGCCACCGGCACCTCGCGGGCCGAGGCCCGGCGGCTCGCCGATGACGCGGTGCACGGGATCAGGCTCGCGCTGCGGGACGCGGAGTTCGCCGACGACCGTCTCGCCCATGTGCTGCTGGCGCACGAACTGCGAATATCCGTCGACCGCGCCTTCGGTACGGCGGCCTGCGGACACGCCGCGCACAACAGCCAGGGCGGGCAGGACGGTCTGCCGCCCCAGGGCAATCCGTACGCGGGCCAGGGCCCCGGACCGTACGGCTCGAACAATCCGTACGGCGGCGGGAACCCGTTCGGCGGCGGACAGCCGGGCATGCCGGGCGGACCCGGTGGCACCGGCGGGCTGCCCGGCCCCGGGCACGAGCCGTCGAAGCCCGGCAGGCGCGGCTTCTGGGCCGGCTGCGCTGTCTTCGCCGGACTCTGCTGCACCTGCAAACTCTGCTGTGCCGAGGAGTACGAGGGTCCGTGGTCGCGCAAGAAGCGAGAGGGAATCTGCCGGGACTGCGACTGCGACTGCTGTAGCAATTGCAATTGTGACGGCTGCGACTGCTGCGGTTGTGACGGCTGTGGATGCGACTGCTGACCGCCATGGGCGTACGGGCGGCTGGTGCCGGGGCGAGGGGAGTGGAGCGTGACGCTCTGCGTGTGAAGGCACGCGGGCAACGGCGCGTGCGCGCCGGTACTGCGGGAAGCCGTGCAGGGTGTCAGCTCAACAGGAAGAGGACCACACTCGACCGAAGTCGATGTGGGAGCGTGTGACCAGCCACTGCTGCGAATGCATACGTCAAGTGGAACAGGCATCCGTTTCCGCGTCAACCAAATGAGACGGCCGGCTCACAGTGCGGACGAGCTTGACAGCAGGCCGTACACACCGCTTAGCCTCGGTGAGAAGCGGATCGTGCTGAGGGGCTCGGTCCGCCGCTGAGGGCCCGGCCCGACCGGGTCCGCCCGCTGTGCTGTGAAGGCACTCCCGTGTTCGATCACGTATCCACGGAGCCTTCGCATGCCTGTGTCACCTGTCTCGTCAGGTACCGTCCGCACTCCGGCCGTCACCCGCACCCTGGTGGTGATCGGCGCGGGTCCGCGCGGTACGGGCTTTCTGGAACGGCTCGCCGCCAACGCGCCGGATCTGTACGACGGACTGCCGCTGGACATCCATCTCGTGGACCCGTACCCGCCGGGCGGCGGCCGGATCTGGCGCCGTGATCAGTCGCCGCTGCTGTGGATGAACTCCATGGCCGAGGACGTCACCATGTACACCGACGAATCGGTCGCGCTGGCGGGGCCGGTACGGGAGGGGCCCGCGCTGCACGAGTGGGCGCGGGACGTCAGGGAGGGCAGGGCGCGGCTCACCGCGGAATCCGAACAGGCCGGAACGGGCCGGGGCGAGACGGGACGAGGCGCGACTGGACAGGATGCGACGGGGCAGGGCGGGAC
>NZ_LATD01000318.1 GCF_000981895.1 Streptomyces odonnellii
GCGTCCAGGCCCTTGGCGCTCTCGTCGAGTTCCTCGACGGTGACTCCGGCCTTCCTGGCCGCCTCTTTGATCGCCTCTTCCGTTCCGTCGACGGCGCCGTCGGCCGCGTCACTCGCCGGGCCGGCCGGCTCTGGCTTCTCGGCGGACCCGGCCGGTTCGGCGGACGGGTCGGTGGACGGCCTCCGTGCGGTCGCGGTGGCCGACGGGGTCGGCGCCGGGCTGTGCGGCTCGTCCTTGTCGGCGGCCTTGTCGCCGTCCTTGTCCCGTACGCCGAGGATGCCGCCCAGCACATCGCCGAGCCCCAGCGGGTCCAGCGGGTTCTTGGACTTCGTCGGGGTCGGTGTCGGGGTGGGCCTCGGCGGACGGCTCGCATCGCCAGGCCCCTCCGTCGGCCCGGGCCCGGGTCCCTCGGAAGGCCCCGGCCCCGGTGCCCCGGCACTCTCCGACGCCGACGGCGACTCCCCCGGCGCCGGCGAGTCCGACTGCGACTGCGAGGCCGACTCGGACGGCGACGCCGAAGGCGAGGGCGACTCCGACTCGTCCGGATCGTCCGAGCGCGTCACACACGGCCCCGGCGCGAACGGGATGTCCTTGCTGTCGTCGGCCAGCGCGAGTCTGGGCGTGAGCCCCATGCCCACGAAGACCGCCGTCGGCATGGCCGCCAGCGCGATCGCCTTGCCGGCGGGTATGTGCAGCTTGGTCAGGAGCGACTTCCTGGGGGCCGCGTGGCGCGGCCCTCTTCTCTCCCGGGATTCCTCGCCCCCGGCCGCGATCCGCTGCGTTTCGTCACCCCGCACTGTTCCTCCCGCCGTTGGCCTGGGCAGTCGTTTCCGTCACGTTCGGGTCCTCCCCGTCGCGCGGTACGGGAAAGGGTTCACCGGCGCTGTGGGACTCCGGTGACAGGTGGGGGGTGTGATGGTGCTCGGCGGCCGGCCGGGGCGGTTTGCCGGGTGCCCAGGAGATGGAGAGCGCGCCGCCGATCAGGGCGAACAGGAAGCCCAGCAGAAAGCCGCCGATGTTGGAGACGGGGATCGACACCAGCGCCAGCAGGATGGCGGCGACACCGGCGAAGACTCTGACGATGCTGTGGAACCACATCGTCAGGCCCAGGGTCACCAGCAGTACGCCGATGATCAGCGAACCCGCCCCGGCCGTGGTGGACATGGCCAGGGTGAGATTGCCGAGGTGGAGCTGGGCGTACGGGAAGTAGGAGATCGGCAGACCGCCGAGAAGGGTGAACAGGCCCGCCCAGAACGGCCGGGTGCCCCGCCAGACGCGGAACCGAAGCCGCCAGTAGGTGAATCCGCGGGAACCTGTGGACTCGGCGCTCATGGAAAACAGCTCCCTGGAATGCGGTGTGCGGGATGCGGTGGTGCGGGAGAAGCGGTGGTGCGGGAGAAGCGGTGGTGCGGAGAGCGGGGGCCGGACGGGCCGGACAGTCCCAGGGCCGGTCCCGCGGAGGGAACAGTCCTAGGACCGCGCGGCCCGCGCGAAGCGAATGCCTAGTAGCACTCGTACTTCTTGGGGTCACCGACCTTGAGCCGGAGGCTCAGGTCCGGGAGCTTGAACGTGCCCGCGGTGGTGGCCCAGGCCGTCTGCTTCACATCGGTCAGCGTGGCCGTCTCGGCCTGCTGGGCGAAGCCGAACGGATTGGCCTTCGTCCCCGGCTGAATACCGGGGGACTTGTTCTGACCGGCCGCGATACCGATGTCGATGTTCCTGAACACCGCGTCGGCGTCCAGGGATTCGACATCGAGGTAGAGGTTCTGCGCCTGGATTTTGGTGCCCTTGTTGCCCGCGTTCAGCACCAGCGTCACGCTCGTGTTGAGCAGCGGCAGCGGGGTGACCACGGACTGGCACATGTTCGTGATCGTGGCCGTCTTGAACCCGGAGACGGCCACCGGGTGGGTGGCCGTGTTGCCTTCGAGGTCCGTGCCCTCGGCGACACCGCCGTACTGGACGAAGTCATGGCCGACCAGGCGGTCGGCCTTCACCTTGAAGCTCTGGCCGGACACGCTGAACGACGCCGCGAGCGCCCCCTGTGCCAGAGCGACACCTATCGCCGCCGTCGCGGCCACGCTGGGCACCATGACCACAGCGAACCGCTTCCATCTGGTCCCGCCACGCACTTGGGACTCCATGAATTTCCTCCTTCTCGGACGTACATCTCCGGATCGGGTTGGAGCCCGTCCTGGGATGGGAGAAGTGCTACGTCCTCGGGAAGGAGAGCGCCTGTGCCGGGGGCGCCAACCGCGCCCGTAACCACCGGCGATCACCCCCGAGCGACAACCACTGGCCACGCCTTCGCGCAACCTCTGGACAGGCCCTGCCGGAAGGCAGGAACCCCCCTGTCCGGTCCGGCGGCCGCAGCCACCGGTCCGCCCGGTGGGGACCCAGGACCGACGGCGCGACTGGCTGCCGTGCTGGTGCGGTATTGGACCGAGCGTCGCCGATGGTGGTCCATTCGCGCCCGGGGCACAAGGGGGTTCGTTACTGGCTAGTAACGGCCTGACAACCAGCGGGCGACCCGGTGACATCGGGCGGCCACACAGGGTGCCTCCCGGTGGCGCACCAGAAGCGGCGAATGCCCCGCATAGCCGGACAGAAGAGGGGGTGCGATTTACTGCGAGCAACAGCGGCCACTTTTACCAAGTTTTGGTAAAGCGCGGCCGCTGTCCGCATAGTTCCGCCGCCCGTGCGTTCGGGACATCGGACGATACCGCGAAGGCGCCGCCGCCACAGCACCGGGATACCCGCCGAGGCGTCAGAAAAGCACGCGCGCCAGGGCCGAACGCGCCGCCGTCACCCGGGGATCGTCCCCGCCGATCACCTCGAACAGTTTCAGCAGCCGTACGCGCGCCGCCTCCCGCTCGTCACCGGAGGTCCGGCGTACGGTCTCGACCAGCCGGCCGAAGGCGTCCTCCACATGACCGCCCACCAGATCGAGATCGGCCGCGGCGATCTGCGCCTCGACGTCCTCGGGGCGCTCCGCGGCGTCCTTCCGTACCTTCGTCTGGTCCATCGCCCGTACCCGGCCGAGCAGTTCGGCCTGGGCGAGGCCCAGCTTGGCCTCCGTGTTGCCGGGGTCGTCGGCGAGCACGTTGCGGTACGCCTGGGCCGCGCCGGCGAAGTCGTCGGCGTCCAGCGCCCGTACGGCCGCCTCCAGCAGCGCGTCGTACGGACCGGCCGGAACGGCGTGCTGCGCCGGGGCGCCCTCCTGGGCATCGGGGTCGACGGCGATGCCGGTGAGCCCGAAGCGCTCCTCGCCCACCTGGATCAACTGGTCCAGGGTCCCCCGGATCTGGGCCTCCGGCGCCGCGCCCTGGAAGAGCGGCAGCGCCTGCCCCGCCACCACCGCGAAGACCGCCGGGATGCCCTGGATCCCGAACTGCTGCATAAGCATCTGATTGGCGTCGACATCGATCTTGGCAAGGACGAACCGGCCGTTGTACTCCCGCGCCAGCCGCTCCAGCACCGGACTGAGCTGTTTGCACGGCTCGCACCACTCGGCCCAGAAGTCGATGACGACCGGGACCTCGGTGGAGCGCTGGAGGACATCGCGCTCGAAGCCCGCCTCATCGACGTCGATCACCAGACTGGACGGGGGGACGGCACCGGTACCCCCCTGGCGGGCCGCCTCGGCACGGGCCTGCTCCGCCTTCGCCTTGGCCTCGTTGGCCGCCTTCACCGCGGCGAGGTCGACGACGCCGCTCATGGACATGTTCCTAGGCTGCATGAGTACATCCTCCCCCTTCGGCGCGCGCTTCAGAAAACGGCCACGAGCCCGTACGAACATGCGCCGGGCATACGCCGGGCCCGTATGTACATACGTTACGCCGCGTGGCCGGCCGGGGCGGACCGTATCCGGCGCGCCGGCGGGCCCTTCTCAGCGCGCCAGGCGGCCCAGCAGCGACGAGGCCGCCATGATGCCGACGACCGCCGCGAACAGCAGCACGCCGTAGTCCAGCAGCAGATGGGACGGCGTACCGAGCAACAGGCCGCGCAGGGCGTCCACTTGGTAGCTCAGCGGATTGATCTTGCTGATCACCTGGAGCCAGCCGGGCATCACCGCCACCGGATAGAGCGCGTTCGACGCGAAGAAGAGCGGCATGGTGATCGCCTGGCCGATACCCATCAGCCGGTCACGGGTCAGTACGATCCCCGCGATCGTCATCGACAGGCACGAGAAGAACGCCGAGCCGAGGACCACCGCGACCGCGACACCGAGCAGCTTCAGCGGATTCCAGGTCAGCCCCACGCCCAGGGCCGCGGCTATGAGGATCACCACGACGGCCTGGATCAGCGCCTTCACCCCGGACGCGAAGGCCTTGCCGCTGATCAGGGCGGCTCTCGGGGTCGGGGTGACCAGGAGCTTGGTGAGGATGCCCGCGTCCCGCTCCCAGATGATCATGATGCCGTAGAAGATCGCGATGAACATCGCGGACTGCGCGATGATCCCGGGCGCGAGGAAGTCGATGTACGGGATGCCGCCCGTGGGGATCGCCTTGATACGGGTGAAGGTCTCGCCGAAGATCAGCAGCCAGAGCGCGGGCTGAATGGCCCGGGTGTACAGCTCGGTCCGGTCGTGGCGCAGCTTCTGGAGCTCGACCGCGCACATCGCGATGACCCGGGCGGGCAGGACCCGCCAGCCGGTGCGGGCGCGCGGCGGCTTGAGCAGCAGGTCGAGACGGCCGAGATCGGGGCCGGTGCCGGTGCCCGCGCCGGTCCTGTTGCCCGCGCCTTCGCCCTCAGCCGACCCGGGACGCCGTACGGCGCGTGTTCCTGACATCGCGGAAGTCCCCTCCTTCCTCTTCCAGTCCCCGGCCCGCGACATCGCGGAAGACGTCCTCCAGCGTCGGCGCGGTCTCGCCCGCCGCCTTGCCGCCGGCGGCGACGCGCCGTTCGCGCAGCTCGGTCCGCAGCTCGCCGGGGGTGCCGAGCGCGTGGATCCGGCCGCGGTGCATCAGGGCGACGCGGTCGCAGTACTGCTCGGCCTCGTCCATGTAGTGCGTGGTCACCAGGACGGTCATGCCGGTGGCGTTCCGTACGGCGTTGATGTGCTCCCAGACGCTGGTACGGGCGATCGGGTCGAGCCCGATCGTCGGCTCGTCCAGCATCAGCAGTCTGGGCGCGCTGACCAGTGCCTGGGCGAGTTCGAGGCGGCGGACCATACCGCCGGAGTACGTCTTGGCCAGCCGGTCCGCGGCGGAAGTCAGGTCGACGGCCTCCAGCGCCTGGGCTACCCGCTCGGCGCGCTCGCGGCGGGACACGTCGAAGACGCGGGCGAACAGGGTCACGTTCTCCCGGCCGGTCAGCGCGGCATCGGCGGAGAGCTGCTGCGGCACGTACCCCAGCAGCCGGCGAACGGCCATCCGCTCCTTCGCCGCGTCGTGCCCGAAGACCCGCACCATGCCCGCGGGGACGGGCAGCAGCGTGGTGATGCAGCGGATCGCGGTCGTCTTCCCGGCGCCGTTCGGGCCGAGCAGTCCGAAGACCTCGCCCGAGCGGACGGAGAGATCGAGCCCGGAGACGGCCTTGGTGTCGCCGAAGGAGTACTCCAGACCGCGGCAGCTCACGGCTTCTTCGGTCTCGGCCGTGCGTGCGGCGTCAGTGGCGCCGACCGTGGCATCGGCCGTATCGCCGGGGCCCGTCGGCTCCGGCGTACCGGCAGTGGCTCTGTCGCTCATACGCGCTCCACTTCCTCGTGCATGTTCTGGGCGAGCCTGCGCAGCGCCGGAAGGGCCGCGGCCAGGGCGGCGCGCTCCTCGTCCGTCAGGTGCGCCACCTGTTCACGCATCAGCGCCGAGCGGCGGGCCTCCCAGTCCGCCAGCCGCTCCAGGGCCGCCGGAGTGGGCAGCAGGCGCGCGGACCGGCGATCGGACGGATCGGTCTCCCGGCGCAGATAGCCGATCCGGCTGAGCTGGTTGACCAGCGTGGAGACCGAGTTCCCGGCGAGATACAGCTCCCTGGCCGCCTCCGACACCTTGATCCCCGGCCGCGCCGCGACCAGCCGCAGCAAATCGACCTGCGCGCCCCGCAGCGGCGGTGCGGTCAGCCCGTCGCGCAGCCGCCGCCGGACCATCCGATGAACTCCCGCCAGCACGGTGGCGAGCGTGTCGGGAAACTCCGTCGTGGTCATACCATCACTTTAGCTCTGACTCAGAGGTATCCGCCAAGAGGAGCCCACCGCAAGAACAGGTCAAGAAAACGGCGGCAACCGGCCGGGGCAGGGAACCGAGGCAAGGCACCGAGGCAGGCAACCGGGACGGGGAACCGGGACGGGAAAAGCCGGTGGCCGCCCCCTGTCGGGAGCGGCCACCGGCCCGGTCGCTGAAGCCCCTCAGAACCCGGGCGGCTCCGTGTAGATCCCCCACTCGTCCCGCAGTACGCCGCAGATCTCGCCCAGCGTCGCCTCCGCCCGTACCGCCTCCAGCATCGGCCCGATCATGTTCGAGCCGTCGCGCGCCGCGGCCAGCATGCCCTCCAGGGCCGTACGCACCCGGGCCTCGTCGCGCGCGCCCCGGCGCTCCGCCAGCACCCGGACCTGGTCACGCTCGACCTCGTGGCTGACCCGCAGGATCTCCAGATCGCCGGTGACCGACCCGTGGTGGACATTGACGCCGACGACCCGCTTGTCGCCCTTCTCCAGCGACCGCTGGTACTGGAACGCCGATTCGGCGATCTCGCCGGTGAACCAGCCGTCCTCGATCCCGCGCAGGATGCCGGAGGTCATGGGGCCGATCGGGTGACGCCCGTCCGGGTGGGCCCGCAGCCCGCGCTCCTTGATCCGGTCGAAGATCTTCTCGGCGTCGGCCTCGATACGGTCGGTGAGCTGCTCGACGTACCAGGAGCCGCCCAGCGGGTCGGCCACATTGGCCACACCCGTCTCCTCCATCAGCACCTGCTGGGTACGGAGCGCGATCTCCGCGGCCTGTTCGCTCGGCAGCGCGAGGGTCTCGTCCAGCGCGTTGGTGTGCAGCGAGTTCGTACCGCCCAGGACCGCCGACAGCGCCTCCACGGCCGTCCGCACGACGTTGTTGTACGGCTGCTGCGCGGTGAGCGAGACACCCGCGGTCTGGGTGTGGAAGCGCAGCCACTGCGCCTTGTCGGTGCGCGCCCCGTACACCTCCTTCATCCAGCGCGCCCAGATCCGGCGCGCCGCGCGGAACTTGGCGATCTCCTCGAAGAAGTCGAGATGCGCGTCGAAGAAGAAGGAGAGCCCGGGCGCGAAGGTGTCCACGTCCAGACCGCGGCTGAGCCCCAGCTCCACATAACCGAAGCCGTCCGCGAGGGTGTACGCCAGCTCCTGCGCGGCCGTCGCGCCCGCCTCGCGGATGTGGTAGCCGGAGACGGAGAGGGGCTTGTACGCCGGGATGGAGCGCGCGCAGTGCTCCATGAGGTCGCCGATCAGCCGGAGATGGGGCTCGGGCTGGAAGAGCCACTCCTTCTGGGCGATGTACTCCTTGAAGATGTCGGTCTGGAGCGTGCCGTTGAGCACGCCCGGGTCGACGCCCTGGCGCTCGGCCGCGACGAGATACATGCAGAAGACCGGGACGGCCGGGCCGCTGATCGTCATCGAGGTGGTGACATCGCCGAGCGGGATGTCACCGAAGAGGATCTCCATGTCGGCGGCGGAGTCGATGGCGACCCCGCAGTGGCCGACCTCGCCGAGCGAGCGCGGGTCGTCGGAGTCGCGGCCCATGAGCGTCGGCATGTCGAAGGCGACGGAGAGGCCGCCGCCACCGGCGGCCAGGATCATCTTGTAGCGCTCGTTCGTCTGCCGCGCGTTGCCGAAGCCGGCGAACTGGCGGATGGTCCAGGTCCGGCCGCGGTAACCGGTGGGGTGGAGGCCGCGGGTGAAGGGGTACTCACCGGGCCAGCCGATCCGCTCGAATCCGTCGTACGTGTCGCCGGGCCGGGGCCCGTAGACCGGCTCCACGGGGTCCCCGGAGAGCGTGCTGAAGTCGGCGTCGCGCTTGCGAGCCTTGTCGTAGCGGGCCTGCCAGCGGCGGCGGCCCGCCTCGATCGCGTCGGCGTCCATGCACTCAAATTTACTAGGACGTCCAACTATCTGTCGATGGCAACCGCCCACGCATTCGAAAGCGCGGGCGTTGCGGTCAGGGTCTTTCGTTCGGACCTGGACCTGGACCTGGACCTGGGCCTGGACGCGGGCCGGGCCTGGACCTATGCCTTGGCGAGGGCCGGGTCGCTCTGCGTGAGCTGCGCCTTGACCTCGCGGGTGACCTTCGGCTCGACGAAGAACGACGCGACCGGGATGCAGCCGGCGGCCAGCACCCAGAGCAGCTTGCCGAACGGCCACTTCATCTTGGAGCCCAGATCAAAGGCGAAGATCACATAGATGATGAAGAGCACGCCGTGGATCTGGGAGATCAGCATCGTGTCGCCGGTGTCGAACCCGTACTTCAGGATGATCGCGACAGTGAAGACCAGCAGCCATACGGCGGTGACATACGCCATCACCCGGTAGCGGGACAGCACGCTTTGTTTCATGCCGACGAGCGTAACGGGGCGCGACAGGCGATCTTCCGGCACCCCATGCCCGCCCGGGGCGGGCGCCCCACGGCCCGCCGCCCCCCGGCCCGCTACTCCTCGAAGTCCTGCGCCGCCACCC
>NZ_LATD01000319.1 GCF_000981895.1 Streptomyces odonnellii
AGACGTGTATAGGAGACAGGGGTCAGGCCGGTGCCGGGGGCGGGGCAGGTCGGGTACGGCGCCGGGAGCCGGTCGGCGTCAGCGGTTGTACGCCGGCATCGGGCCGCGCAGCCGCGTGCCGACGTCGTCGCACGCCGCCGCCACCTCGGGCGGCAGCGGGCCCGCCCCGGCGGCGGCGATATTGGCCCGGAGGTGCTCGGTCCGTGAGCCGCCGAGGAGCAGAGCGTCGGTGGAGGGGCGGCCGAGCAGCCAGCGCAGCGCCAGGTCCGTGAGGGGGATGCCCGCCTCGCGCGCGATCCCGGTGAGTTCGGCGACGGCGGCGAACAGCCGCTCGTCCCAGTAGCGCTCCCGGTACATCGCGGCCAGCCGCGAATCGCCGAACCGGCCCGACTCCGGAGTCCGTCCGAACGTGTGGCGGCCGGTGAGGAGGCCGCCGCCGAGCGGGTTGTAGACCATGGTGCGCAGCCCGGTCACGGCCGCGTACTCGGCGTACTCCTCCTCCAGCCGGCGCGCCAGCAGATTGTGGAGCTGCTGGGCGATCACGGGCCGGGGCGCGCCCACCTCCTTGGCGGTGCGCACGAGTTCGGAGATCTGCCAGGCGGCGTGGTTGGAGACACCGAGGGCGAGGATCTTCCCCTCGGCCACGAACTCGGCGACGGCGGACAGGGTTTCGGCCAACGGAGTGGCACGGTCCGGCTGGTGGAGATAGAAGAGGTCGACGCGGTCGGTGCCGAGGCGCTTGAGGCTGCCCTCCAGCGCCGCCCGCATCCCGGCCGCCGACAGCGGGGCGTGCCCGCCCTGGTCGGGATGCGGGATCCCGGCCTTGGTCGCGAGGACGATGCGGTCGCGACGGCCCGGCAGCAGACCGGCGAGAATACGCTCGCTCTCACCGCCCGCGTAACCGTTCGCCGTGTCGATACCGGTGATGCCCGCGTCCAGCGCCGTGTCCACCATGGCGGCGGCGCCCGCCCGGTCGACGGTGTCGCCGAAGGTCATGGTGCCGAGGACCAGACGCGACAGCGGGACGGGGACATGCGGCAGGTCGATGCCGGTGGTCACGAACGAGTGCCTTCCCGTGCGGTGGTGGTGAGCAGGTGCCGGGGCTTGACGCCCCGGATCGTGGTCGGGTCGAGAGCCGCGCGGCGCAGCGCCCGGGTGTACGGCTCGGCCGGTGAGGCCAGCACGGCGGCGGTCGGCCCGGTCTCGACGATACGGCCGGCGCGCATCACCACCACCTCGGTGCTGATCTCGCGGACCACTGCGAGGTTGTGGGCGATGACCAGATAGGCGATCCCGGTCTCGGCCTGGAGCTCGCGCAGCAGATCCAGCACCTGGGCCTGTACGGAGACGTCGAGGGCGGAGGTCGCCTCGTCGCACACCAGCAGGTCGGGGCGGGACGCCAGGGCGCGGGCGATACCGATCCGCTGGCGCTGCCCTCCGGAGAACTCCGGCGGCCTGCGGTGCAGGGCCGAGGAGGGCAGCCCGACCCGGTCGATCAGCTCCGCCGCACGCCGGGCGCGGCCGGCCCGGTCCCCGATGCCCGAGAGGCGCAGTGGCTCGGCCACGATCTGCTGGGCGGTGAGATGCGGGTCCAGTGAGCCGTACGGGTCCTGGAACACCATCTGCACCCGTCGCCGCAACGGGCGCAGCCGGCGCTCGGACAGCGTGGCGATGTCCGTACCGTCGAGGACGATCCGCCCGGAGACGGGCCTGAGCAGCCGTACGAGGGCCCGCGCGAGGGTCGACTTGCCGCACCCCGACTCCCCGACCACGGCGAGCGAACCCCCGCGCGGGAGCTGGAAACTGACCCGGTCGACGGCACGGAAGGGACCTTGGGCGGTGGGGTACTCGACGACAAGATCCTCGACGTCGAGGAGCGGTGGCTCGGCCACTGGACCAGATGGTGGCCGATCCACCGATCCACCGCGCGGTTCGGCCGACGGACCGCTGAATGGCTCAGTCATCGGGCCACCGCCCCGGTCAGGCCGTCCTCGTCCCAGGCGCCCAGGCGCGGGACCGCCGCCAGCAGAGCGCGGGTGTACGGTTCGGCCGGCCGGTCGACAATCGTGCCGGCGGGGCCAGATTCCACGAATCTGCCCTCCTTCATCACATGAATACGGTCGGAGACGACCCGGGCCACCCCCAGATCGTGGGTGATCATCAGCATCCCGATCCCCTCCACTTCCTGTAGCTCCATCAGCAGATCGAGGACACCCGCCTGCACCGTCGCGTCCAGAGCGGACGTCGGTTCGTCGGCGATCAGCAGCCGGGGTTCGGCCGCCAGCGCCACGGCGATCAGAACGCGTTGCAGCATGCCGCCGGAGAACTGGTGCGGATACGCCTTCCAGCGGGTCTCCGGCCGGGGTACATGGACCTGGGCCAGCAGCTCCGTACCCCTCTCCCGCGTCTCGGCACGCGACAGCCCCGGATGCCGCAGCCGCAGCGCGTCCCCGAGCTGACGGCCGATGGTGTGCACCGGGCTGAGGGCCGTCATCGGGTCCTGCGGGATCAGCGACACCGTCCGCCCCCGCAGCGCCCGGGCGGCGCGCGGATCGGCGACGACATCCCGCCCCGCGATCCGTACCGACCCCGACAGCACCGCGAGCCCCTCCGGCAGCAGCCGCAGCACACCCATCGCGGTGGTCGACTTGCCGGAGCCCGACTCGCCGATGAGGGTCACGGTCTCGCCCTCGCCCACTGTGAAGCTCACCCCGTCGACGGCGCGGATCACTCCATGCGCGGTGATGAGCTCGATCTGGAGGTTCTCGACATCCAGCAGCGGAACGCCGTCCAGCGGCGACACGTCCGTGGCCATGGCTCAGACTCCCTTCCCCGCGCGCGCACCGCGCGATGTGCGCGGCGCGCGCACGCCGCGCGGCAGCCGTGCCGTACGGGTGCGGTCGCGCAGCCCGTCGCCGATCAGATTGACGCCGACCACCAGCAGTGCGATCACCAGCCCGGGCAGGGTCACCAGCCACCACGAGGTGGTGATGTAGTCCTGGCCGTCGGAGATGATCCGGCCCCAGGTGGCGAACGGCCGCTGCGGGCCCGCCCCGAGGAAGCTCAGCGCGCTCTCCAGCAGCACCGCCTGGGCGAGCAGCAGCAGAACGACCAGGCTCGCCGGGCGCACCACATTGGGGATCACATGGCGGCCGAGCACCGACCAGCCGCGCAGTCCCAGCACCCGGGCGGCAGCGACATAGGGTTTCTCGCGCTCCACCAGGACGAGGGAGCGGGTCAGCCGCGCCACCTCCGGCCACTGGGCCACCGCGATCACACAGGTGATGACGGTCACGGAAGGCCCGAACAGAGCGACCACGAGCAGCAGCATCATCAGCAGGGGCAGCGCGAGCTGCGCCTCCAGCAGCCGGGAGACGACCGTGTCGGCCCAGCCGCCGAAGAACCCGGCGGCGGCGCCCGCCGCGATACCGATCACCCCGGAGACCAGCACCGCCAGGATGCCGACGGTCAGGGACACCTGGCCGCCGTGCAGGACCCGGGAGAGCAGATCGCGGCCGAGCTGGTCCGTACCGAACAGATGCCCGTCGCTGAGCGGCGGCAGCCGGCGCTCCGACAGATCCTGCGCGTCGGCGCCGGGCAGCGGCAGTACGCGCGCCAGGGCGACCGGCAGTACGACAAGGGCGGTGCAGACGGTCCCGGCCCACAGTTTGAACCGGGCGCCGCGCCGCTGCCGGGTCGCGGTGGCCCGGGCGAGATCGCGCGCGGTGACCGCGCTCGGCCTGCCGCCGGAGCCGGCGGACGGCGCGCCGGACGAGGCGGCGCTGCGCAGGGCGGTGGTCATGATCAGGCCGCCTTTCCGAGGCGTACCCGCGGATCGAGCAGCGGGTAGGCGAGGTCGACGAGAAGCTGGACAAGGATCGCGAGGGTCGCGGTGACCAGGACAGTGGCCTGGATGAGCGGGTAGTCCCGGGTCTCCAGGGCGCGGACGACGAGCGAGCCGACACCGGGCCAGCCGAAGACGACCTCGACCACCACCACACCGTTGAGCAGTGCGGCGAAGCGGGTGCCGATGGCGGTGATCAGCGGCACCCCCGAGTTGCCGAGCGCGTACCGCCAGGTCAGCGCCCGCTCGGAGAAGCCCCGGGAGCGGGCGACGGTGATGTAGGGGGAGTTGAGGGCCGTGGTCATCTCACGCCGTACCAGCCGTGATATCAGGGCGAGTTGGAGGATGGCGACGGTCACCGTCGGCAGGACCAGACCGCTCCAGGACGTGAAGCCGGAGGCGGGCAGCACCGGCAGCAGCACGGCGAAGACGGTCAGCAGCATCACCCCGGTCCAGAAGTCCGGCATGGACTGGCCGGTGATGGTCAGGACATTGGCGCCCAGTTCGCGCTTCGAGTCGGCGCGGCGCGCCATCCACACTCCGAGCGGTACGGCGACGACGGCGGTGACGGCGATCGCGGCGACGGCCAGGGTGATGGTGTACGGCATCCGGTCCAGGACCACATCGAGGGCCGGGGCACGGAAGGAGTAGCTGGTGCCCAGGTTTCCCGTCAGCAGATCGCGCAGGAAGATCCCGTACTGCTGGATCAGTGGCTGATCCAGCCCGAACTCGCCGCGGATCCTGGCGAGATCGGCGGTGGTGGCGGTGGGGCCCGCGTACGCGGCGGCCGGGTCGCCGGGGGCGAGCCGTACCAGCAGGAAGACCGTGGTCAGGGTGAGAAAGACGGTGAGCAGGCTCTGGCCGAGCCGGCGGGCGAGATACTTCGGCACGGCTCAGCCCTCCAGCCGTACGGCGGACAGGTCGTAGGAGTTGATCGTCAGCAGCGACATGCCACGCACCCGGTCTCTGCGGGCGAGCAGGGTCTTCGGGGCGAAGGCCCAGAGGCTGGGCCAGGTGTCCCAGATCGCTTGCTGCACGGTGGCCAGCTTTCTGGTGCGCTCGGCGTCGTCCACCTCGGTGGCCGCGGCGGAGAGCTGCCGTTCGACGCCCGGTACGACATAGCCCATGAAGGCGTCGCGGGTACGTTCCTTCGCGGCGGTCCCGCCGTACATGCCCTGGAGCGTGGTGAGGGCCTGGCCGGTCGGGCTGCCGTAGCCGTTGCCGATGACGTCCCAGTCACCGGCCCGGCCCTGGCGCCAGGTGAGGATGTCGCCGCCGGGCTCGAACTGCTGGAGCGAGGCCCGTACCCCGACCGCCTTCAGCATGTCGAGGACGGCCTCCATCACCGAGGTGTCGGCGGCGAACTCCCCGCTCTCCCAGATGACCTTGACCTTCAGGTCACCGGCACCCAGAGAGGTCAGCAGGGCACGAGCCTTTCCGGGATCGTAGGTGTACGAGCCGGTCCGCACGGCGCCTTCGAGGGCGAGCGGCACCACACCGCCGGCCTCCTCCGCCGAGCCGTTCAGCACGTCATTGATCAGGGCGTCGCCATCGATCGCGTGGGTCAGTGCCTGCCGGACCCGGGGATCGGCGAGCGGATGCCCCTTCGGCTTGCGGAAGTTGTAGAAGAGCTGGCACATACGGACGCCCGAGGTCACCTCGACCTCGACCCCGGGCAGACCGGTCAACTGGTCGGCGGAGTCGGGGGTCAGGGTGTCGACGACATCGAGTTCGCCGCTGCGCAGCGCGACCACCCGGCTGGACTCCTCGGGTACGAACCGCACCCTTACGGTGTCGATCCGCGGGCGCGGCCCCCAGTACCGGGGATTGCGCCCGAGGGTGTACTCACCGGCGCCGCCGTTCGCCTTCAGCACCTGGTACGGACCGGTGCCGAGCCCGCTCTGCAACTCCTCCGGCTTGTTGGCGGCGGCCGGGGTGATGTGGATGTTGGCCATCAGCCGGTCCAGCACCGGCACGGGCTTCCTGGTGTGCAGCAGAAAGGTCCTGGCCCCGGTCTTCTCCACGGTGGGCAGCTCGGGGAAGAGACCGAGGAGGAACGAACCGTTGACCTGTCCGTACATCCTCAGGGCGGTGGCGACATCCTCGACGGTGACGGGGCTGCCGTCCGAGTAGCGGATGTCCTCGCGCAGCCGTACCGCCCAGGCGGTGGGCTCGGCCATCTCGAACCGTTCGGCCAGCACGAGCCGCGGCTTCATGCCGGGGCCGATACGGGTGAGGGCCTGCCGCACCGCACGCTGCACGGTGACCGCGGCGTCGAACTGGTTGAGCTTGTTGTCGAGGCTCACCAGGGAGCGGTTCAGTCCGAGGGTGAGCGTGCCGGGGCCGGGGGCCCCGGTGGGTCCCGCGCAGGCGGCCAGCGGGGCGAGCGCCACACCCGCGCCGCCGGCGGCGCCCCAGCGCAGCAGGGTGCGGCGGCTGAGCGGCTCACGCGGCGGAGCACCGGCCGGCGCGCCGGGAGAAGCGCCGGAGGAAGCGCTCTGAGGGGTAGGGGTCATCGTCGACCTTCTCGGGTTCTGGGAGGCGACCGGCTCAACTGGGTGTGCCCGGTCCGCCGGAGCGTGTCCGGTCTGTCCGGGACCAACAGGTGTCGCGCCGCACAAGGTGGCACGGTTGCGTGTTTCGCGCAAGGGGTCTCGCGCACTTCGCGCAGCGTGTGTCATCATCAGGCACCGAGGCAGCCCGCCCCGGGCCGCCCGGAGGAGGTATCCGTGTCCCTCACGCCCAGCGGAGACCGAACGCCCCGCCAGGTGCTGGCTCTCGCGGACGATCTGTCCGGCGCGGCCGAAACGGCGGCGGCGCTGCGCCTGCCCGCCAGGATCGTTCTGGGCCCCGCGGCCCCGCGGTCCCCCGGTGCCGGCCGGGCCCTGGTCGTCGACCTCGACACCCGGCAGCGGGACGCGGACCAGGCCGCCAGGATCGTCCGCGAGGCGGTACGGGGCGCGGGGCCCGGCACCGTACTGCTCAAGAAGACGGACTCCCTGCTGCGGGGCAATCTCGCCGCCGAGACCACCGCCTACGCGGACGGAGCCGCCGGACTTGTGATCGCCCCGGCGCTCCCCGCGGCCGGGCGCACCGTCCACGACGGCATCGTCCACCTGCGCGGACAGCCGCTCCACGACACCGACGCCTGGCGCGCGGAGACCCGGCCCGCACCGCGCTCGGTGGCCGCCGCGCTCGACGGCACACCGACAGCCGTCGTACCGCTCACCGCCGTACGCGCACCCCTCCCGGAGCTGACCGGGCGGCTGCGCGCGCTCGTGGAGGCCGGGCTCACCCCCGTGTGCGACACCGAGTCGGACGGCGACCTCGACGCGATCGCGGCCGCCGCGCTCGCACTGGGTCCCGGGGTGCGGCTCATGGGGACCGGCGGGCTCGCCGCCGCCCTCGGCCGGCTGAGTCCGGGAACCGACGGGCCGTCACCCGCCCCCGCGCCCGGCGGCGCGCTCCCGCTGCTCGTCGTCGTGGGCACGGCCGAACCCGGAGCCGTTGCGCAGATCGCGCAACTCACCGCCGCCGGGGCCCGGCATGTCGCCCTGTCCGCCGAACTCCTTGCCGGGGCCGCCGAACCCGTCCCGCTCACCACCGGCCCGGACGACGCCATCACCGTGGTGAGCGTCGAGGGCTCCCGGGGCATACGGCCCGGCTCGGCCCGCCGGGTGGTCGCCGGACTCGCCCGGACCGTCGCCGCCGTGCCGTACCCCGCCGATCTCGTCCTCACCGGGGGCGAGACCGCGCGCCGTGTCCTGGACGCGCTCGGTGTCACCGAACTCCTGCCCGTGGGAGAGGTCCACCACGGAGCGGTGCACAGCCGCACCGCCGACGGCCGGTCGGTGGTCACCCGCCCGGGCAGCTACGGCGATTCCGGCTCGCTGCTGCGGATCGCCCGGGCCCTCAGGCCGTACCAGCCCCTCGTACCACCGCACGTACCCGCCGCCGGTCCTCCGGCTCAAGTCCCCGCTCCGCGCGCGGAGTTCACCGCGCCGTACCCCCCACCGCCCGAATCACCCGTACCGCAAGGAGAAGCCCTGTGAACGCAGCAGCCCCGACCGCCCCCGCGGAGCAGACCGACACCGCGGGCCGGCCGCTCCCGATCATCGCGGTCACCATGGGCGACGGCGCCGGCATCGGCCCCGAGGTGATCGTCCCTGCGCTGCTCCACGCCGACACCCTGCGCCGCTGCCGCCCCGTCGTCATCGGCGACGCGGAGCGGCTGCGCCGGGCCGCCGCCATCGTCGGTGCCGACTGCGAGATCGTGTCCGTCGGGAGCCCGGCGGAGGCGGTGCCGGGACCCGGCCGTATCCATGTCGTCGACCTCGGGCTGCTCCCCGCCGATCTGCCCTGGGGCAAGCTGTCCGCCGTCGCGGGCGACGCCGCGTACCAGTACGTACGGGTCGCCGCCGAACTCGCCATGAACGGCGAGGTACAGGGCATCTGCACCGCCCCCCTCAACAAGGAGGCCCTGCACGCGGGCGGCCATCTCTACCCGGGGCACACCGAACTCCTGGCCGATCTCACCGGAGTCGAGGAGGTGTCGATGATGCTGTCGACACCCCGGGTGAAGGTCATCCATGTCACCACCCACATCGGACTGATCGACGCCGTCAACCGGATAGAACCCGGTCTGGTGGAACGGACCGTGCGCCGCGGCCATGAGGCGATGGTCCGTGCCGGTGTCGAGCACCCGGTCATCGGGGTCTGCGGGATCAACCCGCACGCGGGCGAGAACGGTCTGTTCGGCTACGGCGAGGAGGAGGAGAAGATCGTCCCCGCGCTGGAGATCCTGCGCGCCGACGGCATCGACGCGGTGGGACCGCTCCCGGCCGACACCGCCTTCTTCCTCGCCTCACGCGGCGACTACGACCTGATCGTCGCCATGTACCACGACCAGGGCCACGGCCCCGTCAAGGTCATGGGCATCGAGGCGGGGGTCAATCTCACCGTCGGTCTGCCGGTCATCCGCACCTCCGTCGACCACGGCACGGCCTTCGACATCGCGGGTACGGGCAGGGCCGAGGCCGGTAGCATGGTCGAAGCCCTGCGCCAGGCCGCCGAGATGTCGGCCGCCCCGGCCCGTTGACCGCCGGCCCGCCGACCCCCGGCCCCTTGCCCACCGGCACCGGCCCGTCGGCCCCGGTTCGCCCGTACCAGAGGACAGAAGACTGATGTCTGCGATCGGATCGAACGCCCGGCGCGACCGTATCGTCCATCTCGCCACGACCACCGGGCTCGCCAGTGTCGAGGAACTCTCCCAGCTCTTCGGGGTCACGGCGTCCACCATCCGCCGTGATCTCGCCAAGCTGACCACCGACGGCCGGCTCGCCCGTACATACGGCGGTGCGATGGCGCTGGCCGCCCACCCCGAGGCCTCGCTCCGGCAGCGTACGGGCGAGGCCTTCGAGGCCAAGCGGGCCATCGCGCGCTGGGCGGCCGCCGAAGTACGGCCGGGGGAGTCGCTGTTGCTCGACGCGGGTTCGACGGTCGGGGCGCTCGCGCACGAACTGCGTACGGCGGAGGATGTCACCGTCGCCACCACGGGCCTGACGGCCCTTCAGGAACTGGCCGATGTCGAAACGGTCCATGTGGAGTGCCTCGGCGGTACGCTGCGGCCGCTCAGCCAGGGCTTTGTGGGACCGCTGACCGAAGCCGCCCTGGAACGGCTCACGTTCGACCGGCTCTTCCTCGGCACCGACGGTGTCTCGCCCCAGCACGGCATCTGCGAGGCCGATCTGCGCCAGACGCGGCTGAAGGAACTCATGGCGCGCCGCGCCGACCGGGTGTACGTCCTGGCGCACGCGGCGAAGCTGGGCCGCCGCCCCTTCCACGCCTGGACCCCGCTCAGGCCGGAGTGGACCCTCGTCACCGACGAGGGCGCGGACCCCGAGACCGTCGAGGCGCTGCGCTCGCGCGGCGTCACGGTCGTGCTGGCGAAGCGGGAAACGTAACCCGCGCGCTGGGCAGGCCGGTCCCGGAGGCCCCGTGGAGCGCACGCTCCGCGGGGCCTTCCGGTCAAGTGCGGGCAGAGCGGTGCGAGCGGTACAGCCCGCCACGGGCCGGTTCATTCACGCGCAATTGAACGTCCAATTCTGCTTGCTGACTTTTTGTCGCAGAATGCCAATCCGAGTAAGGGTCGACTTTCCCAGATCAACTTACTAGGATGCCCAACAAGTTCGGGGCGCCCGCATTGATTAGGACAGGTGGGGTGTCCTATGGATCGTCTATTCATCTGTTGGCAAAGCAGGATTAAAGGCTCCTGGCCGGTCCCTGTGGGACGGTAAAGGGCACCGTGTCCTGAATAGCTGGTAGTAGGGCGTATCGCGCCATGACGGGGGAGTAGGAAATAGTGGGGCCTGGCAGAGGTCTGTACCACGGAAAAATGCGAAAGATTTCTTTCCGTGGATGTCCTGACGTCGCGGTGTGCCCAATTTTCGGCACTTTCACGCGCCGTGTACCCGAGTGCTGATTCGAGGGGCAGGAGTCGCGTGCGTTTCCAGCTTTTGGGCCCTTTGAGCATCGCCGAGGGCGAGGACGCCGTTGTCCTCAAACCGTCCAAACCGTCCAGCCTGCTGGCGGCTCTGCTCATCCACCCCGGATCCGTCGTCTCGACCGGTTACCTGCTCCGGGCCCTGTGGGACGAGGACCAGCCGGCCACCGCGAGAGCCGCGCTCCAGAGCTGTGTCCTGCGACTGCGCCGCCTCTTCACCAAGTACGGCGTCACGGGCAGCCTCATCGAGGCGGTGCCCGGCGGCTACCGGATGAACGCCGACGCCGACACCCTCGACCTGGTGCGCTTCCGCACCCTGGTACGGGCGGCGGACGGCGCGGCGGACGCCGAGAGCGAGCTGTACCGGCTCAAGGAGGCCCTCACCCTGTGGCAGGGGCCGCTGCTGGCGAACGTACCGTCCCCGATGCTCCACCGCGACGAGGTGCCGGGCCTCACCGAGGAGCGGCTGCGCGCCCTCGAAAGGGCCTGTGACATCGAGCTCGCGCTGGGCCGATGTCGCCAGGTACTGGTCGACGTCTGGGAGGCCGCCCGCCGGCATCCGGGGCGCGAGAGATTCTCCGAACAGCTCATCGAAGCGCTCTACCGCACCGGCCGGCAGTCGGAGGCCCTCAGCGAGTACCGCTCGGTGAAGGGCCGGCTGGAGGAGGAGCTGGGCATCGACCCGGGGCCCGGACTCCAGCGGCTCGAACTCGCGATACTCCGGGGCGACGACCTCGGCCCCGCGGCCGTCGACCAGGCGGTGCCCCTTCCGGGCCGGGCGCCACTGGCCCTCGCGGAGGGGCCCGCGCGGCCGGCCCTCGCCGCCGCCCCTGCTCCCGCGGACACTCCGGCCGCCGCCCTCCCGTCGGCACCCGCGTCCGTGCCCCCCGTACCGCTTCCGGTACTTCCCGCACGGCTTCCCGTGCCGCCCGTGCCGTCCTTCACCGGCCGGGCCGCCGAGCGGGCCGCGATCAACGCCAGCCTCACCGCGCGGGACCCGGGCGCCGCCACCGTCGTGGTGCTCTCCGGAGCCCCCGGAATCGGCAAGACCGCGCTGGCCCTCCAGACCGCGCACGACTGCCAGGAGGGTTTCCCCGGCGGGGTGTTCATCCTCGCCATGACCCGCCCGGACGGATCGTCCGTCACCCCCGCCGAGGCGATGGCGGACCTCCCCGCGCCCGGCACCGCCGCAGGGCGGATTCTGCTCGTACTCGACGATGTCACCGGCGCCGACCAGGTACGGCCCCTGCTCCCGGCTGCGGCCGGCGGCGCCGCCGTCGTCACCAGCAGACGCGGTCTGGCCGGTCTGGTGGCAACCCACGGCGGCACCGTCCACCGGCTCTCCACGCTGGAACCCGAGGAGTCCCTGGAGCTGCTGGCGGCCACCCTCGGCCCGGCCCGGGTGAACGCGGAACCCGCCGCCGCCCGTGAACTCGCCCGTATCTGCGGGCACTTCCCGCTCAGCCTGCGGATCGCGGCGGCCCGGCTGCTCACCCGGCCGGGGCTGCGCATCGACGACTGCGTGGCCTGGCTGGCCGAGGACCTGCCCGCCCGGCTCTCCCTCGCCGACGACCCGCGGATGTCCGTCCCGCATGTGTTCGGCGGGGCGCTGCACCGGCTGGAGCCGCGCTGGCAGGAGGCCTTCCGCCGACTCGGTGACCAACTCGGCGAGCACGAAGGGCTGTTGCTCTCCTCCGGCACGCTCGGCGGCTCCGCCGAGGCGGAAGAGGCGCTGGAGCGGCTCGCCGACGCCGGGCTGCTCGAAGAAGGGCCGCCCGGCCCCTACCGCATCCATCAACTGCTGAAAATCTACGCGCGTCGTCATGCGCGCGAATGGAACCGGAGCCGGACGGCCACCGCGCCCCACTGACGGGCCATGCCCGACCTCGAACGATCCCGCCACCTTGTCCACGCATCCAGGGGTGTCATTCACATGGGCTCAACCTACGAAGCCGTCGCCGCGACCCGTCCGCGTATCCGCCGGGACGTCCTGTTCACCGAGACCGCGGACGGAGTGCTGTTCCACAACGCCGACGGCGGGTTCCAGCTCACCGCCAAGGCCGCCTACCGCTTCGCCACACTGATCGTCCCGCACCTGACCGGGGACCACACGGTCGCGGACATCTGCCAGGGCCTCGGCGACCGGCAGCGCGCCATGGTCGGAGAGCTGGTGAAGAGCCTGTACGAGAGGGACTTCGCCCGCGCCGTGCCGCAGACCGGGGCCGGGGCCGAGGCGGTGGACACACCGCCCGACGTGGCCCGCCGCTATGCCCCGCAGATCGCCTATGTCGACCACTACTCCGACGACGCGGAGGCCCGGTTCCGGCGCTTCACCACCGCGCGGGTGGCCGTCCTCGGCGACGACGACACCGCCCGCTGGTGTGTGCTCAGCCTGATCCGCAACGGCTGCGCCACCATCGGCGTCCAGCCCGGACTCACCGGCGAGGACCGGGAGTTCATCGAGGCCGAGGCGCGGGAGGCCGCGGCCGACGGCTGCCCGGTGGCCCTCCTCGACATCCCGGACGGCGGCCAGGCCCGGCCCCTGGGCTGGCCGGACCTCGACACGTACGACATCGTCGTGGTGACCGGCGGACCCGCCGCGCCGTCGCGGCTGTTCCCGCTGCTGAGCGCGGGTGTTCCCGAGGGGCGCACCCTGCTGCCCGCCTGGTCGTACGGCCACCACTGCGTCGTCGGACCGCTGATGACGGCCGGCACCCCGGGCTGCTGGGCGTGCGCGGCGCTGCGTATCGGCTACCACGAGGAGACGGGCGCCACCGCCGACATCTGGAGTGCGCTGGCGCTGCCCGGCACCGTCCCGGCCGGTGAACTCCCGAGCCGCCCCCTGGCCGCCATGATCGGCAATCTGCTGGGGTACGAGATCTTCCGCCTCACCACCGGCGCCCTGACCGCCGAGACCGCGGGCCGGCTGGTCGTACAGGACATGCGGTCCCTGGACGTGTCCACCGAGCCTCTGCTGCCGCACCCGCGCTGCCCGTTCTGCGCGGCGGCCGGAGCGGGCGACGAAGCGGCGGCCGTCGATCTCACCGCGGCGGGCAGCGACACCCTGCCCATGCCGACGGTGGCCACCGCGCGGGACGCCGACGCGCTGGTGGAGGAGCTGAACCGCCGGTCCGTGCTGGTCGGGCCGAAGGCCGGGGTCTTCACCCGGTTCGCCGACGAGCCGCTCACCCAGATCCCGCTCAAGGCCACCGTCCTCGAACTGGGCACCGGGCACGGCACTTCGCGCCGTATCGCCGCCTTCGACGTCCACCATGTCGCGGGCGCCCGGCTCCGGGCGCTGAACGCGGCGGCCGAGGTGTACGCCGAGCATGTCGCGCCCACCACGGGCATCCTGACGGGGCATCAGCTCGAAGCGGCACGGGCAGGGGTCCGCTCCCTGGAGCCCGCCGCGCTGACCACCGCCGGGCCGGTGCCGGCCGTCGCCGAGCGGGTGGCCGAGTGGACCGTGGCCACCTCGCTGCTGACCAAGGAACAGGTACTGGTGCCGGCCGCGGCGGTACGGACCTTCGGCCGCCACAACGCCGACCGGCTGTTCGAGCCGACCCGGGCGGGGACCGGCGCGGGCGCCTCGGCCGCGGACGCCGCCGCCGACGGCCTGCTCTCCGCGATCGCGCATGCCGCCCTGACCAGGGCGCTGCGCGGCGGACCGGTCAGCCGGACACCGCTGAAGACACTTGGTGAGGGCCCGGACGCCGACGCCGAACTGACCTTCCTGATCCGCTCCGCGGCCGTCCTCGACATCGGTCTGGAACTGCTCGATCTGGGCGAGAGCGACCGCTCCGGCGTCCATGTGCTGCTCGCCCGGGGCGCCGGCGGCTGGGCCGTCGGCAGCGAGACGAGCTGGCGGAGGGCCGCGTCCGCGGCCGTACGTGATCTGCTCGGCACGGTGCAGCTCGGCCGCGAGAAGACAGCCGCGCCGTTCGACACCGGGGACCCGCTGCTGCGCGACCTCGACCCGGTGACACTTGACGCCCGTGACACCGACGGCCTGCCCGCCGCCGCGGACCGGGAGGCGACGCCCTGGTCCGACGTGCTCGACCGGCTCGCGGCCGCCGGGCGCGACGCCCTGGTGGTGCCCACCGGGTCCGCCGATCTGGCCACCGTCGGGATCAGGACCGCCCGGGTACTCCTCACCACGGAGGCTCTTCGTGGCGCCTAGGGTCTTTCGTTCGGATCAGGCTGGATCAGGGAGCGGGGGACGGCGCCGTGGATCGCAAGGCGGAGGAGAGAGCCATGGCGGAGCCCTGGTGACCGACGACAACGCGGCGAGGCGCGGTGCCGGCGCTCGCGAGCCCAGCAAGATCGGAACGAGAGGCCCTAGCACCCTCTCCGTGCGCCCGGCCGGTCTCGCGGACCCGGTCGGCGGCGCGCGGCTCCGGCTGGACGAACTTCTCGGGCGCGCCCTGGAGCGGCTCGGCGGACCCGAGGCCGAGATCGGCGTACTCGGCATCGGCGACGCGTTCGCGCCCGAGGCGCCGGCCGCCGTGGAGCGTCCTGACCGTACGGAACCGGCCGTTCCCGTACAGGTGTACGCCGGGCACGCCGTCGTCGGGCCGCTGCCCGGCGGCGACGGCTCGTCCGCCGCCCCCTGCCCCCACTGTCTCGCCCGCCGCTGGCAGGCCGTACGGTCGGTGGCGCTCCGCGATGCCCTGGAACTGGGCGGGGAGACCCGGGCCGCCGGCGAATGGCCCTACGCGACCCCCTTCGCGGCCGACGCCCTCGCCGCGCTCGTCACCGCCCTGCGGGACCAGCCCCCCGCCGACGGCGGCCCGTTCCCCGCGATCCGGCTGCTGGACCTCCGTACCCTCACCGTCCGCCACTACCCCCTCGTCCCCGACCCCGAGTGCCCGCGCTGCGCCACGCCCCGTACCGACACCGCCGAGGACGCCCGTATCACCCTGCGCCCCGCCCCCAAGCACCGGGCGGGCACCTTCCGGCTGCGCCCCATCGAGTCGTACGACATCGATGTGGCCGCGTTCGCCAATCCGGTGTGCGGCGCGCTCGGCCCCTCCGTCGTCCATGACGTCTCCTCCACCTCCACCTCGGCGACCATCGGCTGTTTCTCGATGCGCTCGGGGGAGTATCTGCGCGAGACGTTCTGGGGCGGCCACGCCGACTCGTTCGGCCGGAGCAACCGGATCGGCGTCTTGGAAGGCATGGAGCGGTACGCCGGAATGCGGGCGCGCTCCCGGGTCACCAGTGTGACCGGAAGCTACGAGGAGTTCGGGGCCGACGCCGTCGACCCCCGCGAAGTCGGCCTGTACGCACCGGAGTTCTACCGCGACAACCCCAGGGTCCGGCCCTTTGCGCCCGACCGCCGGATCCCATGGGTGTGGGGCCATTCGCTGCGCGACGACAAGCCGCGCCTGGTACCGGAAGTGCTGACGTACTATCACGCGCCCGGTCTGGAGAACAGGTTCGTCCAGGAGAGCTCCAACGGCTGTGCCTCCGGCGGCTGTCTGGAGGAGGCGATCTACTTCGGGCTGATGGAGGTCATCGAACGGGATGCCTTCCTGCTCACCTGGTACGGGCAGCAGCCCCTGCCCGAGATCGACCCGGCCACCAGCGATCGCCCCGCCACCCGCCACATGGTCGACCGGCTGGCGATGTACGGCTACCGGGCCCGGTTCTTCGACACCCGGATCACCTTCCCCGTCCCGGTGGTCACCGCCGTCGCGGAACGCTTCGACGGCGGTCCGGGACGGATGTGCTTCGGCGCGGGCGCCGGGCTCGACCCCGAGTCCGCGCTCGACTCCGCGCTCTGCGAGATCGCGACCGACGCGGTGAACCTCCAGGGGCGCACCGAGCGCGACGAGACCCGGCTGCGTGCCATGGCCGAGGACTTCGCGCAGGTGACAGCGCTGCACGACCATCCGCTGGTGTACGGGATCCCGGAGATGGGCGAGTACGCCGGGTTCCTCCTCGGCGACCGGGGCACGGGGCGGCAGGGCCCGCCGGAGCCGCCGCGCGCGGTCGCCGATCTCCGCTGGCCGGATCCGTCCGGCGCGCCCGCCTCCCCGGATCTGCGCGAGGATCTGCGGCGCTGTGTCGACGCGGTGACCTCGGCCGGCTTTGACGTGGTCGTCGTGGACCAGACCATGCCCGAGCAGCGCAGGCTCGGCCTGTACACCGTCAGTGTCCTTGTCCCGGGTCTGCTGCCGATCGACTTCGGCTGGTCCCGGCAGCGCGCCCGCACCATGCCCCGGATGCGTACCGCGCTGCGTGCGGCGGGACTGCGCGACCGCGATCTGACGCCGGAGGACCTCAACCCGGCGCCCCACCCCTTCCCGTGAACCCGTTTCCCGTGAACCCACCGTCCAGCAGAGAGGAGCGTCCCGTGGGCTACGCCCATGACTATGCGGCAGCGATCATGCAGCGCGGCCGGATCCCGATGGAGCCCGCCGATTTCGTCCCCGACTGGGCGGACCGGCCCAGGAAGGCGAAGTACTACCCGGGCATCGGGGCGTTCCCCCTGCCGGAGACCGACTTCCCCGAAGAGGCCACCGTCGCGGCCGGCTGTCTGCCCCCGGGGGCGAGCACGGCGGGCGGTCCTGGACAGCCGGGCGATTCCCAAGTGCCGTCCGGGAGCCGGCCGTTCACCCTGGACGCGCTGTCCGGGATGCTGCGCGACTCGTACGGACTGACCGGCCGCAGGCTCGGTGTCCAGACCAATACCGACCTGGCGGCCCTGCCGCACTACACCCAGGCCAACTGGTCGCGCGGCACCGCCTCCGGCGGCGGCCTCTACCCGGTGAGCGTCTACTGGATCTCGGGACCCAGCGGCCCCGCCACCCCCGGTGTCCACTACTACTCGGCCCCGCACCACACCATGCAGCGTCTGGTCGCGGGGGATGTCACCGGCGAGATACGCGCGGCACTCGGTGACGGAGCGGCCGGAGCGGACCGCGACCAGTTCCTGGTCCTGGGCATCAAGTACTGGCAGAACGCCTTCAAGTACAACAGCTTCTCCTTCCACGCCGTGAGCATGGACCTCGGCGCGATCCTCCAGACCTGGCGCATCTGGGCCCGCGCCCGTGGCCTGGAGGTCGAACCACTCCTGTGGTTCGACGAGCAGAGGCTCAGCCACGTACTCGGAGTCGACAACGCGGAGGAGGGCGTGTTCGCCGTCGTCCCGCTGACCTGGCAGGGCGCCAGGCCCACCGCTCCCGCACTGCCCGCCCCGCCGGCCGCCCGCTACAGCGACTCCGAGCGCTCCCGCAGGATCCTGCGCTTCGAGACCCTGGAGCGGATCCACGCCGCGACCGCCGAGGGAGCCGCCGACCGCCCGGCGCCGGGCGCGCTGGCCCCCGCCACCACCGTCCCGCCCGCCGGGACCGGGGTCACCGTGGCGCTGCCGGAGCCCGCGCTGCCGCCGGTGAGTGTCCGTACCGCACTGCGGGCACGCCGGAGCAGCTTCGGCCGCTTCGACGCCAGTACGCCCCTGACCACCGCGCAGCTCGCCGCCACCCTCAGCGCCAGTGCCGCCGCCTCGCTCGGCAGCGACGCCGAACGGCCCGCCACCGAGGGGGACGGTCCCGGCCGGGATCTGCCCGCCGTCCCCGGCCTGGTCACGCTGTACGCCTTCGTCAGCCATGCCGAGGGCGTCGAGCCCGGCGCGTACGCCTACGACCCCGCAGCCCATGAGCTGCGCCTGGTCGTACCGGGAGCGCCGGGGCCGTTCCTCCAGCGCAACTACTTCCTCTCCAACTACAACCTGGAGCAGGCCGGAGCCGTCCTCGTACCCACCATCCGCACCCACGCCGTCCTGGACGCCGTCGGCGACCGGGGCTACCGGCTTGTCAACGGCACCATCGGAGCCGTGGCCCAGACCTTCTACACGGCGGCCTCGGCCCTCGGCCTCGGCGCGGGCGTCGCGCTCGGCTTCGACAACATCTCCTACATCGAGGAACTCGGCCTCGACCGCACCGGCGAGAAACCGCTGCTCATCATGTTGCTCGGCAACGAGCGGGCCCGGCCCGCCGACTTCCGCTACGAGATCGCCTGACCCGGGACGGGGGAGAACTGCCATGACACCGGGCACAAGCACCGGCTCGCCCCAGGGCGCGCCCACCGAGGAAACCACCGACTGGCGGCCCGGCCGCCGCTTCATGCTGCGCGTCGCCGGGCTCCCCGTCGAGTCCGTGCACGCGCTGCGCTGCGCCGACAGCAGCCGCTGGGCCGACGACGTCCTCGCGGCCGAGGACCGGCTGCGTACCCGGGGAGCCGAACTCAGCGACCGGCTGCACGAGGTGGTACGCGCCACCGATGTCTCCCCGGACGGCGACGGCGCCGCACAGCGCCGTGAACTGCTCGCCCTGCGCCGCCAGATCTTCAACAACAAACTGCCCGCCGCCCCCGACGCCGCCCTACGGCTGGTCTCCGCGCTCGACCCGGACGCCGCGGAACCGACCGCCGAGTGGCTCAGGGACCGCAGGCACCTGGAGAAGCTGCGGGCCGAGGGCGCGCCGCTGCTCACCGCCGATCTCGACAGGACCCGGGCCGCGCTGCGCGGTCTGCTCACCGAGGACCGGCTGCGCTGCGGACTCCTGCTCGCCTCGCCGACCCTGGAGGGACAGCTCGACTCCTATGTCAACGCTGTCAAGGCCGGTCCGGGCGCGCCCAAGCGGATGCGCAAGATCGAGCGCTCGGTGCTCGCGTATCTCTACCGGACGGCCTGCAAGACCAGCCCGTTCAGTACCTTCACCGGCGTGGCCACCGGCCTCTTCGACGAGGACGGCACGGATGCGGACCTCCATGTGGAGGACCAGTGGACCAGCCACGTACGGCTCAATGTCGTCGTCCTGGGCCGGCTCGCCGAACTGATCCTCGCCGACCCCGCCCGCCGGGGCGATCTGCCCGTACGGCTGGCCTCCGGCTGGGAGCGCGACGACGACCGGATCCGTTATGTGCGCCAGTGGATCACCGCGGGCGACGACTCGGCCGCCGTCACCTTCGACGCGGTCAAGGACCGGCTGTTCTTCCTGCGCCGCAGCGGCACCCTGGACCGGCTGCTCGCCCTCTTCGACACCGGCCGCGAGCTGCGTTACCACGATCTGGTCGACTGGCTGCGCACCGAGCACGGCGCGGAGCCCGAGCAGTGCGAGACCTATGTGGCGGCGCTGCTCCAGCTCGGCATGGTGCGCGTCCCCTGCCTGGACACCGATGTCCACAGCCCCGATCCGCTGCGCTCCTTCCGCACCGCGCTCGGCGGACTCGGGCGGCCCTGGGCCGACGCACTCGCCGCCGCCCTCGAAGGACCGGTCTCCGCCATCGACCGCTTCCCCGCCGCCGATCGCGCCGAACGGGCGGAACTGCTGCGGGAACTGCGCGCCGGACTGCGCGACGCCCAGGCCCTGCTGAGCGACGGCGGAGCCACCCTGCCGCAGACACTGCTGTACGAGGACGTCAGCGCGGGCCGTGAGGTGAGCTGCGGTCTGGGCGCCTGGACCGGACCGGACGGCGGGGCGCTGCGCTCCGTCGAACGGATCCTGCCCGCCTTCGATCTGACGCTGCCTCAGCGCGTCACCTTCAAGGGCTTCTTCCTGGCCCGTTACGGCCGGGGCGGCCGCTGCGACGATCTCCTGGGGCTCGTCCACGACTTCCACGAGGACTTCTTCGACCAGTACCTCTCCTTCGCCGGCAAGCGGCGACCGTTCGACGACCGGGGAGAATACGTACCGGAGGAGAACTGGCTGGGCCTGTCCGGGATCCGCGCCATCGACGCGGCCCGGAAGACCTTCATCTCCCGGATGCGGCAAGCCTGGGAGGCCCGTGGCGAGGCGGACGAGATCCGGCTCGGCGAGGCCGATCTCGCCCCGGTCGCCGAGGAACTCGCCCCGGTCGCAGGCGAGTTCGTACCGCAGTCGCACCATCTCCAGCTCGCCCGTGAGAACGGCGAACCGCTGACCGTACTCAACCGCTCCTACGGCGGACTGTCCTTCCCCTTCAGCCGGTTCACCCATGTCTACGATCCGGAGGGCCCGGCGGCGGAGGCGGGGGCGTTCTCCCGCGAACTGCGCGACAGCGCCCGTGCCCGCATCCCCGACGGAGCGGTGCTGGCCGAGATCACCGGGGGAGCGGTCACCAGCAATCTCAATCTGCACAGCCCGCTCACCGACTACGAGATCGTCTGCCCCGGCGAGTCCAGCACGGTCCCCGAGGACCGGCGCATCGACCTCGACGACCTGTCCGTCGAGCACGACGAGGCCACCGACCGGCTGGTCCTGCGCTCGGCCCGGCTCGGCCGCGAGGTCATCCCCGTCTACCTCGGCTATCTCGTACCGCTCGCCCTGCCGGAGATCCCCCGCACCCTGCTGCTGATGTCCCCGACCTCGATGGCTCCCCTCGATGTGTGGGGCGGGGTCCCGGAGGGCGAGGCGGAGGACGGGGTCACCGCACGGCCCCGGGTGCGGTACGGCGAGCTCGTCCTGAGCCGGCGCAGCTGGGCCACCACGGCCGGGGCGCTGCCCGTACGCACGCCGGGCACCGGCGAGCACGAGTGGTATCTCGGCTGGCGGCGCTGGCAGCGCCGGCACCGGCTGCCCGACCGGGTGTTCGCGACCGTCTCCAGCGGACCCCGGGGCGGCGCGGGTGCCAAGCCGCAGTACGTCGACTTCCAGAGCTGTCTCTCCCTCACGGCCCTCGAAGCGCTCCCGACGCACCCCGACGACCGGGTCGTGCTGCGGGAGATGCTTCCCTCCGAGGACGGGCTGCATGTCCGGTCCGCGCGCGGCAGCCATGTCGCGGAGCTGGCCGTGGAGACCTTCACCTTCACCCCGACCCGACGCACAGAGGGCGCCCCGACATGTCAGAGCTGACCCCCGCCCCCGGCGACTGGCAGGCCATCCACATCTTCTACGCCGCCAACCCGCAGCCCCTGCTGGTGAACTGCGTACGGCCGCTGGTCGCCGAGCTGACCGCCGAAGGACTGCTGGCCGGCCACTTCTTCATCAACTACTGGCTGGAGGGACCGCATGTCCGCCTCCGGCTCAGACCGGCCACCCCCGAGGACACCGCCGAGGTGCGCCGCCGCGCCGAGGAGGCCATCAGCGCCTTCCTCCGTGCCAGGCCCGCCCTCTACGAGGTCGATTCCGGCTTCCTCAACGAGTTCTACAACACCCTCTTCGAAATCGAGTTCCCCGAGGGCGACCGCGGTGCCTTCATGGACGCCGACGGCCGGATGAACCTGCGGCCCAACAACTCCTTCTCTTACGAGCCGTACGAGCCCGAATACGGCAAGTACGGCGGCCCGGCCGGGATCGAGCTGGCCGAATGGCATTTCGCGCACTCCAGCGATCTGGTCATGGACGCCTTCCGCACCATGAACCTCCATCTGCGGACCGTGCTGCTCGGCACCTCGGCGCAGCTCATGATGGTCATGGCGGGCTGTTTCCTGCCCGAGCGCGAGGAACTCGGCGGCTATCTCGACCGCTATTACGAGTTCTGGCACAAGGCCTTCCCCGGTACCGGATTCATCGGCTCCAAGGAATACGACAAGAATTACGCGGAGATGGCCCCCGGTCTCGGCCGCCGCTTCGAGGGAATCCGGCGGGCCGTCCGTACGGGGGAACTCGGCCGGCTGCCCGCCTTCCTGCGCGGCTGGGCCGAGCACTGCCTCGAACTCCGCGACCGGGCCGAGGAGCTGACTGTCCGGGGCGAGCTGGTCTTCCGCTCCTGGGACGGTACGCGCGACGAGCAGGTCGGCGATCCCGCCGTGGCGCTGCCCCTGTTGCTCTCGCCGTATATGCACATGACCAACAACCGGCTGCATGTGACGATCCGCGACGAGGCGTATCTGTCGCACGTACTCGGCCGGGTCCTGCGCGAGGACACCACCGGCACCCCGGCCCCGGCGGCGATCCCATGAGCGGTAACCCCGCCCGGCCGGCCGACTCCGCCGGACTCCTCTCCCACCGCCCGGCGCTGCGCCCGGACATCCTGCTGAGCCCCGCCCTGCTGCACGGCCCCGCCACCGTGCATCTGATCAAGGACCCGGACGGGGGCGCCGCCTTCGAGGTCGGAGTGAAGGAGTACTTCCTGATCGCCCGGCTCGACGGTGTCCGCAGCCTGGCCGAGATCGGCGACGAGTACGCCGACGCCTTCGGCAAACGGCTCGGCGAGCCGCACTGGCGCCGGCTCCTCCAACTCCTGGGCGCCCGGAGCCTGCTGGTAGGCGCACCTCCTCGGCCGGCCCCGGCCACCCCGGCGTCCGGACCGTTCAACGGCACCCTGCTGCGTGGCACCATGCGGCTGGTCGCCGACGCGGACGCCACCACCGGCCGGCTCCACCGGCTGCTCCGCCCCGCTCTGCGCGCGCCGGTCCTGGTTCCGCTGGCCGCGCTCATGGCGGCCATGGAGGTCCTGCTGGCGTCTGCGCTGCCCCGGCTGGGCGACGACACCTGGTGGCTGTTCCACCAGCCCGTCGCCCTGGTGGCGGTCTTCACCCTGCTCTGGCTCAGCACGGCACTGCACGAACTCGCCCATGGGATCGCCGCCCGGCACTACGGCGGCACCGTCAGCGAGATCGGGCTGCGCTGGCGGCTGCCCATGGCCGTGATGTACTGCACGGTCGACAACTACCGCTATCTTCGGACGCGTTGGCACCAGTGCGCGGTGGCCGGCGCGGGGGCCTTCGCCAACCTGCTGTTCCTGCTGCCGTTCCTCGCCTGGTGGGCGGCGCTGCCCGACGGGGACCCGACCCGCCGCGTCCTGTCCGGCCTGCTGCTGCTCGGCAGCGCCCAGGCCCTGGTCAACCTGCTGCCCCTGCCGCCACTTGACGGGTACACGATGCTCGGCCACGCTCTGCGCGTCTCCCACCTCGCACCCGAGAGCGGGCGGTACCTGCGGCTGCGCCTGAACGACCGGCAGGCCGCCGCCGCGTACCCCCGCCGGGCCCGCACCCTCTACCTCGGGTACGCGGTGGGGTCGGCCCTGCTTGTCGTACTCGTACTGGCGGCCCTGGCAACAGGCCTGTATTTCCAACTAGTTCACTGACCCACAACCCCCGAGGGGCGCAGAAGCACATGAGCGAGGCCAGGACCATGGCGTCCGTGCCGGACGACGCAGCCACCGGCGCGGCGATCGTCGCCGACGCGATCCGCAAGCGGTACGGCGACCGCCAGGCCGTCGACGGCGTGTCACTCCAGGTGAACCGAGGGGAGTTCTTCGGACTCCTCGGACCCAACGGCGCGGGCAAGACCACCCTCGTCGAGATCATGGAGGGGCTGCGCCAGGCCGACTCCGGCACCGTCACCGTGCTCGGCCAGTCGCCCTGGCCGCGCAATGTGGCGCTGCTGCCCAGGCTCGGCGTACAGACCCAGTCGTCCGCCTTCTTCGTACGGCAGACCGCGCGCGAGCACCTCCGTACCGTCGCCGCGCTGTACGGAGCCGGACGCGAGGCGGCCGACCGTACCCTCGAATCGGTCGGTCTCACCGGACAGCGCGACGTGATGGTCGAGAACCTCTCCGGCGGCCAGCGCCAGCGCCTGGCCATCGCCTCCGCGCTGGTCCACGGACCCGAGCTGATCTTCCTGGACGAGCCCACCGCGGCCCTGGACCCGCAGGCCCGGCGCGATCTGTGGAAGGTGCTGCGGGACCTCAAGAGCGAGGGCCGCACCATCGTCTACACCACCCATCACCTGGACGAGGCCGAGGCGCTCTGCGACCGGGTCGCGATCCTGGTCGACGGCTCCGTCGTCGCCCTGGACTCCCCGCACCATCTTGTGAGCGCCGCCGCCGCGCCGACCCGGCTGATGATTCCCGCGGAGCGGATGAGCGAGGCGGACGCGGCGGCCATACCCGGCGTCGACCGGGTCACCGTCCAGGGCGGCTCGCTCGTCCTGGAGACCGCCGTCTCCGGCAAGGTGCTCCAGGCGGTCGACGCGCTCATCGGTCTGGACGGTGTCCAGACCCGTACGGCCACGCTGGAGGACGTCTACCTCGAACTCACCGGCGGGGCGGGCACCGAAGGCACGCAGAGCACCCGGAGTGCGCAGGGCAGCGACGCCATGAACAGCACGCACGGAACGAACAGCACGAACAGCACGCACGGCACCGAGGACATGGAGCGGCAGGGATGAGCGCGTACGCGGCACTGACGGGGGCCGGCTTCCGGGCCCAGGTCCGGGACAAGGCCACCCTCTTCTTCACCTTCGCCTTCCCGCTGCTCTTCCTGGTCGTCTTCGGACTGATCTTCCGCGGCCAGGAGGTCGAGGAGACCGGCCGTCCGTACATTTCCTACATTGCGCCCGGCGTGATGTCCTGGGGCGTGGCGAACGCCGCCGTCTTCGGTGTGGCGTTCACCCTGATGCAGTGGCGTCGCGACGATCTGCTGCGGCTGATCCGGATGACCCCCACCAGGCTGCCCGCGGTCCTGGCCTCCCGGTATGTGATCTCCCTGGCGGTGGGCGCCGTCCAGGCGGTGGTGTTCGTCGCGGTGGCGATGCTGCCGCTCTTCGGCCTCGAACTGAACGCCCGCTGGCCGCTCGCGCTGCCCGTGCTGGTACTCGGCATCACCGCGTTCCTCGCGATCGGCGTGGTCATCGGCTCGTACGCGGAGACGCCCGAGGCGGTCGCCGCCATCGCCAACTGCCTGATGGTGCCGATGGCCTTCCTCTCCGGGTCGTTCCTGCCGCTCGACATGATGCCGTCCTGGCTCCAGGCCGTCTCCCGCGTGCTGCCGCTGCGCTATCTCAACGACGCGGTGTCCGCCGCCCTCTCGGGCCGCGGCGGGATCGACGACATCGCGGTGGGCTGCGGAGGACTGGTCGTCTTCACCGTCATCTTCGGCGCGATCGCGCTGCGGACGTTCCGCTGGAGCAACAAGACATGACGCCTCCGACCACGACTTCTGTGAGCGACGGCGGGACGGCCGTGGACCGGGTACCGCTGGAAGCGGCGCGCGAGCTGCTCCAGCGGGCGCTCGCCGAACGGCTCGGCCCGGCCGCCGGTCCCATCGTGGTGCCGCTGGGCGCCGCGGATGTCCTCGGCCACCGGGGCGAGGACCCGTACGCCGACGCGCGGCCCGGCGCCACCGTCCATCTCACCGCGCAGGCCGTGCTGGTGGGCCCCTGGGGCGGTGAGCCGGACACCGCCGCCTGCGGCCAGTGCCTCGCCATGCGCTGGCAGCGGCTGCGTACCCGTACCGAACGGGACGCCCTGGAGACCGGTGCCCGTACCCGCGCGAGCGGACCATGGCCCGCGCTCACCCCGTACGCCGTCGACGCCGTATACGCCCTCTACCGTGCCGCTGTCCTCGCGGACTCCGTACAGCCGCCGGGCACGGAGGCGGCCGACCGGCGCCTCCCCCAGGTCTCGCGTCTCGACCTCACCACACTGGAGATACGGACCTATCCGCTACTGGCTGATCCACTGTGCCAGTTCTGCGGTCCGCGCGGCACCGACAGTCCGGACGAGGCGCGGCTCGGCCTGGCCGGCCGGCCGAAGCCCGCCCCCGACACATACCGGCTGCGGCCGGCCTCCTCGTATCCGATGCCGGCCACGGCACTCGCCAACCCCGTCTCCGGGGTGCTCGGCGCGGGCACCTGGATCAATGTCACCTCGCCCACCACCGCCCCGGTCGCGGGCAGCGTCTTCATGCGCGGATACGCGGGCCTCACCGATGTCACCTGGAGCGGCCAGGCCAACGGCTTCGACGCCAGCCGCGATCTCGCGTATCTGGAAGGCCTGGAGCGCTACGCCGGAACCCACCGGCGCACCGGCACCACCCTGCTCACCGCGTCCTACGACGACCTCGTCTCCGACGGCCGGCCCGCGCTCGACCCGGCCGAGTGCGGCTTCTACTCGCCCGAGACCTACCGCGACGACCCCATGGTCAGCGCCTTCGACCCCGCCCGTGCCATCCCCTGGGTCTGGGGCTACTCACTTCGCGACGAGCGCGCCCTTCTCGTACCGGCCCGGCTCGTCCACTACAGCGCCGGCCTCGCCTCCGACAACTTCGTCTTCGAATGTTCCAACGGCTGCGCGATCGGCGGCTGTCTGGAGGAGGCGGTCCTCGGCGGTCTGCTCGAACTCATCGAACGGGACGCCTTCCTGGTCGCCTGGTACGGCAACACACCGCTCACCGAGATCGACCTGGACTCCATCGGCGACCCCACGGTCCGCACCATGATCGACCGGGCCGCCCTCCAGGGCTACGACGTCCACGCCTTCGACAACCGGATCGATCTCGCGGTCCCGGTGGTCACCGGTCTGGCCGTACGGCGCGACGGCGGCCCCGGCACCTTCTCCTTCGGCGCCGGCGCGAGCCTCGATCCCGCGGCGGCGCTGGAGGGAGCGCTCTCGGAGGTCCTCACCTATATCCCGCACCTGCCCCGGCAGGTCGAGGAGCGCCGCTCCGAACTCGACGCCATGGCCGAGGACTTCGGCAAGGTGCTGCACCTCAAGGACCATGCCCAGCTCTACGGTCTGCCGCGGATGACCGGCCATGTTCGCAGCTATCTGGAGCCGTCCGCCGTCCGGCCGATGGCCGAGGTCTACCGCACGTGGGAGGAGCGGGACCGGCCGCGCACCGGCGATCTGCGCGACGATGTGACGCACTGCCGGGACGAACTCGTCCGCGCCGGGCACGATGTCATCGTCGTCGACCAGACCACACCGGAGCAGCACCGCATCGGCCTGCGCACCGTGGCCACGATCGTCCCCGGCCTGCTTCCGATCGACTTCGGCTGGACGCGGCAGCGGGCGCCGAGGATGCCGCGGCTGCGAACCGCCGCGCACCGGGCCGGACTCCGGACCACCGAGCTGACGGAGCCGGAGATCCGGATGGTGCCGCACCCGTTCCCGTAGGCCCGCCCCCGGGCCGTGAGCCCGGTGCCGCACAAGCCGTACGCGCCCGTACGAGCCCCACAAACCGTACGAGCCGTACGAGCGGCGCGAGCGGTACCGGCCGCACAAAAAAGAAACGGGCGGCACCCGCGCGGGAGTTCGCGGGTGCCGCCCGCTCCTGTGCGGAGCGCCGGAAATCAGGCGCTGCAGGAGGTGGTGCTGGTGGTGGAGGAGCAGGTCGACGTCGAGCTGCAGCTCGTCGAGCCCGCGAGGACGACCTCGCTGGCGTCCGAGTAGTCGGAGATCTCGAAGGTCTCCGACTCGAGCTCCATGATCTCGTCGGCGAGGGAGGCGAGGGTGCTCTTGTCAGCCATGATGTCTCCTTATGGGAGGGCCCGGCCCCCGGGGGTTCCACGGAGGCCCGATCTCTTGACACCCGTATTCCAGCGGACCCCGCTTGCAGAACGGCACGTCTTCCACTGACCACTTGTGTCAGCGGTCTGTACGTGGCGGGCCCGGCCCGTACCGCACCATGGTCCGGTGAGCCCTGTCGCGTACCCCGGAGAGAACGCCCCTGTCCTCGGCGGTCTGGCCGAGGTCCTCCGCCCGGCGATCGCCCTCTATCTGGATCTGCACCGCCACCCCGAACTCTCCGGCGAGGAACGGCGTACCGCCGCCGCGCTGGGCGAGTGGCTGCGCACCGCGGGGTACGAGGTGACGGAGGGCGTCGGCGGCCATGGCGTCGTCGGGGTCCTGCGCAACGGCGACGGGCCGCGCGTGCTGATCCGCGCGGAACTCGACGCGCTGCCGCTGACGGAGCGCACCGGTCTGCCGTACGCCGGCGACGGCCCGGCCGCCCACGCCTGCGGCCACGATCTGCATGTCGCCGCGGCGGCGGGAGCCGCGTCCCTGCTGGCCCGCGCCCGGGAGCACTGGCACGGTACGGTCGTGATCGTCGGCCAGCCCGCCGAGGAGACGCTCACCGGCGCGCGGGCCATGCTGGAGGACGGGCTGTACGAACGCTTCGGGCGGCCGGACGCCGTACTGGCCCAGCACACCGCGCCCCTGCCCGGCGGCATGGTCGCCCACGGGTACGGTCCGATGCTGGCCGGCAGCGTCGGTTTCGAGGCCGTCATCCATGGCCGCGCCGGGCACGCGGGCACTCCGCACCTCGCCGTGGACCCGGTGCTCACGGCCGCGGCGGCCGTGCTGCGGCTCCAGGGCGCGGTCTCGCGAGAGTCGGCGCCGACCGAGCAAGTGGCCCTGAACGTGGGCTCGTTCCACGCGGGCACCGGCAGTAATCTCGTACCCGATCTGGCGACCCTCGGGATCACCGCGCGCGCCCTCTCCGAGCGGGCGCTCGACCGGATGACCGCCTCGGTGGAGCGGATCGTACGGGCGGAGTGCGCCGCGTCCGGCTGCCCCCGTGACCCGGAGATCACTGTCGTGTCCCGCTCCCCGGTCACCCACCCCGACCCGGCGGCCACGGCGGCCGTACGCCGTGCGCATACGGAGCTGTACGGTCCCGAGCGTGTGGCGGCCTGGCCACCGGCCATGGCGACCGAGGACTTCCCGCTCTACGGAGACGCGGGCGCCGCCGTGCACGGGATGACCGGAATCCCCCTCTCCTACTGGATGTTCGGGGTGGTCGGCCCGAAGACCTGGGCCAGGACCCCCGGTTCGGCTGAGGACAAGCTGGCGGCTCAGCCACCGAACCACTCACCCGAATTCGCCCCGGACGTCCGCACCGCGCTGCCCACCGGCATCACGGCGCTGACCTCAGCGGCACTGTCCTGGCTGGGGAGCAGGGGCGGCAGGGCCGGCGCCGGCTCCTCAGCCGCCACAGAAACAGCGCTTCGGTGACCGACATGCGCTCCAGCTCACGCGGGTCCACGCTCTCGTTGTCGGTGTGGACACGGGCCTCCGGTTCGGCCAGACCGATCAGCAGGATCTCGGCGCGCGGGCAGAGTTCCGCCACGGTGTCGCAGAGCGGGACCGGGCCACCGAGACCGGCCACCCGCATCTCCTGCCCGTACGCCTGCCGCATGGCCTCCGCCATCGCGGTGTAGACGGGGCTCGTGGTGTCCGCGCCGAACGGCTGTGTCTCGCCGACGATGTCGCACCGTATGCGGGCACCCCACGGCGCGTGCGACTCCAGATGGGCGGCCAGCAGTCCGGCGGCCGTACCGGTGTCGGTCCCCGGCGGCACATGGAGGCAGAGCAGTGCTCTCGCACTCCCGCCGGAACCCGGCGGCGGGCAGTCGAGTCCCACGACGGTCGCGGCGGGCCGGGCCCAGAGCCGGTCGGCGATCGCGTCCGACCCCAACAGGCGGACGCCGTACAGGACTTCGGCGTCCCTGCGGAACCGTCTGCGCGGATACGGCGCACCGCGCCAGCGCCCCCGGCAGTCGAGGCCGTCGACGACCGTGTTGCCCTCGCGGTCATGGAGGGAGGCGAGGGTACGGAGCAGGGAGGCGAGCGCGTCGGGTGTGTCCGGTGTGTCGGGCAGGTGGGGAGTGTTCAACGTGTCAGGTGTGTGCTGTGCGGCCCTGTAGGGCGCCGAGTAAGCGGCCGGGGTCCGGTCCGGAGTGTGCCCGGGTGGATCCACCGTGACGCGGGCCAGCACCGCACCGCGCACGGACGAGGTCACGGTCGGCAGTCCGGCGCGTACGTTGCCGGTGGCGCCGATGACCACGGCGTCGGCGGCCAGCAGCTCCGGGTGCGCCCGCGCGTACCGCTCCAGTCCGCCCGTACCCCGCTTCTGCGAGCCTGCGACGAGCAGCTTGACGTTCACCGGGAGGTCCCCGCCCGCTCTCAGGGCGCGCAGCGCGAGCAGATGCATGAGGATGCCGCCCTTGCAGTCGGCGGCACCCCGCCCGTACCACCGGCCGTCCGTGCGCCGGGTCAGGGTGAACGGCGGTGTGTTCCAGGCGGATTCGTCCAGTGGCGGCAGGACGTCGTAGTGCGCGCAGAGGAGGACGGTCGGGCTCGCCGGCGGGCCCGGGAGCGAGCCGTACACCGACCGGGAGCCGTCCGGGGTGTCCAGCAGCGCGACATCCTCGAAACCCTCGGCGCGCAGGGTCGCGGCCAGCCAGTCCGCGGCGGCGTCGCAATCGTTCCCGGGGAACCGCACCGGATCGGCCACCGAGCGGAAGGCGACCAGTTCGGCGAGTTCGGCGCGCGCCTGCGGCATCAGACGGGCGACGGAGGCGGCGATGGCACGATGGGCGGCTTCTGTTTCCATGGGCACACTCCTCGCGAACGGCCCGCGCCCACAGGGGAGTTGGGCACGCGGCTCACAACAAGTGAACCGCGCCGGGCGGGTTTGGCACCGGTGGGAACACGGCAGTTTTCATGGTGTTGCGCCGCCTCGGCCGCATACGCACGGCCGTTCGGGGCGAGGATGAACCGCATGTCCGACGCCATGCCCTCGCCAACACCACGGTCACAGCCCCTGCCGCGCCGGATCGCGGACGAGTACGTCGACGCCCTGATCGCCCTGGATCCGGTCACCGGCACGATCCTCGGCGACCGGGGCAGCCACGGCCGGCTGCCCGACTACTCCCCGGAGGGCCGCGAGCGGATCGCGGAGCTGGCCAGGGACACCCTGCGCCGGTTGGCCGCGACCGGCCGACGGACGGCATCTGGCCCGGACTCGGCATCTGGCCCGGACCCGGCGGCCGGCGGTGAAGCCGTGGCCGAGCGCGACTGCGCCCGGCTCCTGCGCGAGCGGCTCACCGCGGAGCTGGCGACGCATGAGACGGGTGAGACGCTCCGCGCGGTCTCCACCATCTACTCGCCCGTCCATCAGATCCGGACGGCCCTCATCCTCACCCCCACCGAGAGCACGGAGGACTGGCGGGCCGTGGCGGGACGGCTGCGTGCCCTTCCCGCCTCCCTGGACGGCTATCGCGCCGCCCTCGCGGAAGGCCTGCGGCGCGGACTGCCCGCCGGGCCGTCGCTGATCAGCACCATGATCCGGCAACTGGACGAGTGGCTCAGCCGGAACGGCGTGTGGTTCAGCCACTTCGTCGCCCCGGCACCGGAGCCGCTGCGCAAGGAACTGGAGGGCGCGGCACGCGAGGCCACCGCGGGGGTCGGGCGGCTGCGTGACTGGCTGAGCGCGGTGTACGCGCCCGGCGTCGAGGGTGCTCCCGACGTGGTCGGCCGGGAGCGGTACGCCGTCTCCGCACGGTACTTCAACGGCACCGACCTCGACCCGGACGAGGCGTACGACTACGGCTGGTCCGAATTCCACCGACTCCTCGCCGAGATGCGGACCGAGGCGGCGAGGATCCTCCCGGACGCCGCCACCCCCTGGACGGTGCTGAAGCATCTCGACACCCATGGCCACGCCGTCGTCGGACATGAGGAGGTGCGCGCCTGGCTCCAGGACCTGATGGCCGGGGCCGTCGACCGGCTGGCCGGTGTGCACTTCGACATCGCGGACCGGGTGCGGCGCGTCGAGTCCTGCCTCGCCCCCGCGGGCAGCAGCCCCGCCCCGTACTACACCGCGCCGTCGCACGACTTCGCCCGACCGGGCCGCACCTGGCTGCCGACGATGGGCAGAACGCGCTTCCCGACGTACGAACTGGTCTCCACCTGGTACCACGAAGGCGTCCCCGGCCACCACCTCCAACTCGCCCAGTGGGCCCATCTGTCGGACCGGCTGTCCCGCTACCAGACAGGCGTCGGGACCGTGAGCGCCAACACCGAGGGATGGGCGCTCTACGCGGAACGGCTCATGGACGAACTGGGTTTCCTCTCCGATCCCGAACACCGGCTCGGCTACCTCGACATGCAGATCATGCGAGCCGCCCGGGTCGTCATCGACCTCGGTATGCATCTGGAGCTGACGATCCCCGCGCACTCGCCGTTCCGCCCGGGCGAGCGCTGGACCCCCGCGCTGGCCCGTGACTTCCTACGGGCACACAGCGGACGCCCCGGCCATTTCATACAGAACGAGGTGATCCGTTACCTGGGTGCGCCCGGCCAGGCCATCGGCTACAAGCTCGGCGAGCGTGCCTGGCTGCGCGGCCGCGAGGCGGCCCGCAGAGCGCACGGCTCCGGCTTCGATCTCAAGCGCTGGCACATGGCCGCGCTCTCCCAGGGCTCGCTGGGCCTGGACGATCTGGAGGCCGGACTCGCGAAGCTGTGACCTGGACACTTCCCAGGACGGTACCGGTTAGGTACCGTACGGTCATGCCATCACTCAACATCAGCTTCACCGAGGACGAACTGGAGGCGGTCAGGGCCGCCGCGGCCGCCGAGGGCAAGTCGCTCAAGCAGTACGTCCATGATCTGCCGCTGCGCGAGCAGCAGCGGATCCAGTTCGTGCGGTACGCCGTCACCTGGGGCGAGCGGCACAGGACCGAGTTCGACGAGGCGTTCGCGAACGAGCTCCCACCCTCCGATCATGGGAACCGGCAGGTGGACGCCGCCTGATGCCCGTGCTCCATATCGATGTGGCCTGGCTCCTGGACGTACAGGAACAAGCCGTTCCGGAGGATGTGTCCGTCGCCGACTACTCGGCCCTGGTCGCCGCCGTCGCCCGGCACAAGACCCGGATCCCACGGCCGGCCACCAGCGAACCCGACGGAGCCTGGCGCGCGGCGGCCCTCTTCCACACGCTGGTACGGCTGGAGCCGCTGCCGTACCGCAACAGCCTGTACGCGTGCCAGGTCGTCGCCGCGTACATGCACGCGTCCGGCGAGGGGATCGATCCGCCGTACGGAGCGCTTGTCGAGCTGGTGCGCGCCGTCCAGTCGGGAAAGGTCAGCGTCTACCAGGCGGCCGAGCACATCCGTGGCTGGCGCATCTGAGATGCCCGGCCGAACCGGCTCCGGTGGCCCTCAGCTCTCCTGAGGCTGCGGCCCGGCCTCGTGCCGAGGCGCCGGGACCGCCGCGGAAGTCTCCCGTCCGGCCCCTTCCGTCCGCTCCAGCAATGTGCCCAGCGCGCTCAGGACAAGCGCGCTCACATCGACGGAGGCCGCCGAAGCCAGCGGCTCCTTGGGGGCCACCACCCGCATCAGCCCGATGCCCAGCAGCCAGGCCAGCGCCAGATCCGCCCGCAGCGCCGCGTCCGGGGCATCCGTCAGCGTACGGAGCGTGTCCGCGTAGTCCTCGCCGAGCCGGCGGCGTACGTCGGACACCGCACCACCACCGCCACCCGACCGGAGGAAGGCCTCCAGAAATCCGTCACGTTCCTCGGCCGGCGCCAGCAGCGCGCCGAGCACCGAGGGGAGCAGCCGCTCCGGCGGGACCTGGGCTAGCTGGTCACGGCCCACCCCCACCATGACCTCTTCGAACAGCCCCTCCTTGGAACCGAAATAGCGGAAGACCAGCGCCTGGTTGACGCCCGCCCGCTGGGCGATGTCGCGCACCGTGGTGCGGTCGAAGCCGCGCTCGGCGAACAGTTCCGCCGCCGCGCGCAGCAGTTCCCGCCTGGTCTCGGCCGCGTCGCGCCGGCGCTCCGCCCCCTGCTGGGCCATGCCGTACCCCCCCGTACTTCCGCGCCCGGCGCCCCGACCGCATCCCGCGCACCGGCCCCGCGCCCGCCGTGCACCGGACACCGTAGTGCCGCACGGACCCGGAATGTGTCCGAAGTGGCGCCGTTGACGAGCCCGGAACCCACTCATACCGTTTGTAATCGAGCGCTTACAACGCCGACGATCGGGGCTCCGCAATGACCCAGTTGCATGAGACATGGGCCGCTCCCGCCGACTACCCCTTCAACCCGCCGGACGGCATCGAGCTGTCCGAGGAGTACGCCCGCGCCCGCGAGCTGCCCGGGCTGGTCCGGGTGCAGCTTCCCTACGGCGAACCGGCCTGGCTGGTCACCCGCTACGCCGACGCCCGGCTCGTCCTGGGCGACCGCCGCTTCAGCCGTGCCGAGGAGGCGCGGCGCGACGGACCGCGCCAGTGGGCCGAACCGCGCACGGGCGGAATCCTCAGCATGGACCCACCGGAACACACCCGGCTGCGCACCCTGGTGGCCAAGGCGTTCACCGGCCACCGGGTGGAGGCGATGCGGCCCGACATCGCCCGGCTCGCCGACGGCCTCGTGGACGGTCTGATCGCGGCGGGACCGCCCGCCGACCTGGTCGAGGACTACGCGCTGCCGATCCCGGTCGCCGTGATCTGCCAGCTCCTGGGCGTGCCGGTGCAGGACCGCCCGCTGTTCCGGGTGTGGAGCGACGCCGCGCTGTCCACCAGCGGGCTGACCCCCGAGGAGTTCGCCCGCAACCGTGAGGAGCTGCGCGCGTACATGGCCGGGCTGGTCGCCCGGCACCGGGAGGAGCCCGCCGACGATCTGATGTCCGCGCTCATCGAGGCCCGGGATGTGGGCGACCGCCTCTCCGAGACGGAACTCATCGACCTCTGCGACGGCATCCTGATCGCCGGGCACGAGACCACGGCCACTCAGATCCCGAACTTCGTGTACGTGCTGCTCGACCACCCCGAGCAGCTCCGGCGGCTGAGCAAGGATCCGGCGCTGATCCCGGGCGCCGTCGAGGAGCTGCTGCGGTTCGTGCCGCTCGGCGCGGGCGCCGCATTCCCGCGCTACGCCACCGAGGACATCGAGGTGGGCGGCACCCTGGTCAGGGCGGGCGAGCCGGTGCTGGTCGCGGTGGGCGCGGCCAACCGGGACGCGATCCGCTTCAGCTCACCCGGAACCCTCGACATCGAACGCGAGGGCAATCAGCACCTGGGTTTCGGCCATGGTGTGCACCACTGCCTCGGTGCCCAGCTGGCCCGGGTGGAACTGCAGGAGGCACTGCGCGCCCTGCTCACCCGGCTGCCCGGACTGCGGCTCGCCGGGGACATCGACTGGAAGCGGCGGATGATCGTGCGCGGGCCGCGCACCATGCCGGTCGGGTGGTGACCGGTGAGCTGGCGGGTGGCGGTGGACGGACAGCGCTGTATCGCTTCGGGCATGTGCGCGGGCGCTGCGCCCGGGATCTTCGCCCTGGACGACGACACGGCCAGGGCGCTGGCCGACCGTATCGAGCCTGACGAGACGGTGCTCGACGTGGCGGACTCCTGCCCGGCGTCGGCGATCACGGTCACCGAGGACGGCAGGGAGATCGGCCCGCGCCCCTGACACCGGGCCGGTGAGTGACCGAGCCACTGAGTGGCCGAGCCACCGGACCACCCACTCGGTCTCCGGATCACTCGGACCACTCAGCCACCGAGCCCGCTGGGCCGCTCGCCCACCGGCCCACGGCTCAGCGGCGCAGTGGCGCACTGGCTCGGCCACCGGGCCATTGGTCCACCGGCCCCGGAGACTCAGCGGCGCAGTGGCCCAGTGGCTCGGCCACTGGACCACTCAGCCGCCCGCCGCATCTCACACCCGCACCAGATGCACCGCCGTGCTCGCCCAGTCCCCGGCCGGCAGTTCCGGTGCGTACCCGTACCCGGTCAGTACCGCCGCCGAGTGCACCGTGCCGGTGCGCGTGTCGCGGTAGCGGGCCGCCGGGTCGAGTCCCGCCAGCCGGAGCGCGGGCCACGCGGCGCCATGGCGCGGCGCCCGCCGCCAGACCAGCAGCAGCGCCTCGCTCCGGTCCTTCGCGGTGTACTGCACCGCCGTCGGCCCGTCGTCCACCGGACCGCGCGGCCGGTGCAGTGTGCCGTGCTGGACGAGATGCCGTACGCGCTTGTACTGCGCCACCAGCTCGGCGCCCTCCGCCAGTTCGTCGTCCGACCACCGGGTGAGATCGCCGCCGACCCCCAGCACCCCGGCCATCGCCACATGGAAGCGGAAGCGCAGCGGCACCGACCGTCCGGTGAGCTGGTTCGGCACATCCGTCACCCACGCGGCCATGGTCCGCGCCGGATAGAGCTGCCCGTATCCGTGCTGGATCAGGACCCGGTCCGCGGCATCCGTGTTGTCCGAGGTCCACGCCTGGTCGGTACGGGACAGAATGCCCAGGTCGACCCGCCCGCCCCCGCCGCTGCACGACTCGATCCGCAGCGCGGGATGGTCCGCGCGCAGCCGGTCGAGAACCCCGTACAGATTGCGGACGTACGCCGTTCCGACGCGGTCCGCGCCGTCCGCCTCCTCCGGCCAGCCCGCCTCGCTCAGCGCGCGGTTCATGTCCCACTTGAGGAAGTCGATGCCATGGGCGCCGACCAGCTCGGTGAGCCGGCCGTACGCCCAGTCCGCGACCTCGCGGCGGGCGAAGTTCAGCACGAGCTGGCTGCGCAGCTCGGTGCGGGTACGGTGCGGGAAGTTCAGGACCCAGTCGGGATGCGCGCGGTAGAGATCGCTGTCCGCATTGACCATCTCGGGCTCCACCCACAGCCCGAACCGCATCCCGAGCCGGTGCACCTCCTCCACCAGCGGCCTGAGCCCGCCGGGGAAGCGGTCGGGGGACGGAGTCCAGTCGCCCAGCCCGGCCCGCTCGCTGCGGCGCGCGCCGAACCAGCCGTCGTCCATGACATACAGCTCCACACCGAGCGCCGCGGCCCGCGCGGCGAGTGCCTTCTGCCCCGCCTCGTCGACATCGAAGCCGGTCGCCTCCCATGAGTTGTAGAGCACAGGCCGGATCTCCTCGGCGTGCGGCAGCACATGCGCGAGGGTGTACGCGTGCCAGGCCCGGCTCGCCGCGCCGAAGCCGCCGTCGGTGTAGAGCCCGGCGTACGCCGGCGTGGTGAACTCCTCACCGGGCCCGAGCGGCAGCACCGTACCGTCCAGACCGGCGCCCCCGGTGAAGCCCGCCCTGCCGTCCGGGGTGCGCTGCACGGTGACGCGCCAACTGCCGCTCCAGGCAAGGGCCGCGCTCCACACCTCCCCGTGTTCCTCGGTCGCGTCGCCTGGGTCCACCATCACCCAGGGATTGGCGTGATGGCTGGTGATTCCGCGTCTGCTGGTGAGGACGGTCTCGCCGAACGGCAGCCGCTCCCTGCGCAGTTGGGTCTCGGCCGACCACTGTCCCGTGACATGGCTCAGCCGGTAGTCCTCCCTGGCCGGCAGCGTCCACGCGGCGGAGTCGGCACGCGGCAGCGCGACGGGAGCGTCGCCGGTGTTGCGCAGCACGGTCCAGCGTTCGATCACATCGCTGTCGTCGTGGACCCGGTAGTGGAGGCCGATCTCCAAGGGGTAGTGCCGGTCCCTGAACTCCAGTACCAGTTCGGCGGATCCGTGTGCGGGAGGCTCCTCGGTACTGTGCCCGACAGGGAGCCATTCGACGGCCCGGGTGCCGTCGGCGAACCGTACCTGGAGCGACGGCGGACCGAACCGGGCCCCGCCGTCGACCGGCAGTTCCTCACCGACGGGCGGACGCCCCTCGAAGCTGCTGGCCGCCGGGGCCGGGGGAGTGGCCAGTTCCCGTGCCTCGTCGAGCGTCAGCCGTGGCCCCCACGCGAGATGACAGGGCGCTCCCGTCTCGTCGATCCGCAGCGCGTACGAGGTGCGCGGAGTGGACAGCAGCCAGACCCCGGAGTCCGGGGCGAAGGAGATCACAGGCATGGATCCTCACGTTCGAGTAGCACCACGAGAGCCGTGCGCAGCCAATCGTCCCTTCGATCACCTGTCAATACCCAGGACGAATCTCGTATTTGCATGATCATGTTGCTTCGGGTTGGCACTTCGAAAGGAGCTTGCTTCTTTCATTGACAGCGGAAAAGAACCCACCTACGTTTCGGCCATGCGCTCGACGCCTCGCACCGAGGCGGTTCCGGTACCGACACCGGCCGCCTCCCTCGTCTTCACCACCGTGCTGTCCCACGGCCCGCTCACCCGGACCGGGATAGCGCGGCGGACAGCACTCTCCTCGGCCGCGGTCACCAAGGCGGTACGCCCGCTGATGGAAGCCGGCTATCTGGTCGAGGGTGTCGACGAGGAGTCACGGCCCGCCCTCGGACGGCCCGCCAACCCGCTGCGGGTGGACGGCGGCAGGGCCCTGTTCATCGGGGTCAAGGTGACCGGCGACGAGATCATCGCGGTCCTCGCCGACCTCTGCTGCCGTATCCGGGTCGCCCGGCATCTCCCGCTCACCGCCCGCGATCCCGGCGCCGTACTCGCCTCGATCACCGGACTCGTACAGGAACTCCTCACCGAGGCCGACGGGTTCGGCGTGGAGGTACGGGGAGTGGGCCTCGCGGTCTCCGGCGATGTGGACCGCGGCGCCGGGGTGGTGCGCTACTCGCCGTTCCTGGACTGGCGGGACGTACCGCTCGCCGAACTCGCCGGTACGGTCACGGGGCTGCCGGTCACGGTCGACAACGACGTACGGGCGCTGACCGTCGCCGAGCAGTGGTTCGGCGCCGGGGCCGGAATCTCCGACTTCGCACTGGTGACCGTGGGCGCGGGCATCGGCTGCGGGCTCGTGGTGCACGGACGGGTGGTCTCCGGCGCGCACGGCGTGGCCGGCGAGATCGGCCATCTCTCCATCGACCCGCTGGGCCCGCCGTGCCACTGCGGCAACACCGGCTGTGTGGAGGCGATCGCCGGGGACGCGGCCATCATCCGCCGGGTCAGGGAGGTCACCGGCCTGCCGGTCACCGGCTCGGACCAGGCCCTGGACCTCGCCCACCGGGGCGACCCCGGAGCCAGGGAGGTGTACGCCCGGGCCGGCGAGGCCATCGGACGGGCCATCGGGGCCGTCGTCAATGTGCTGGGACCGCAACGGGTGATCATCTCCGGCGAGGGACTCGCCGCGTACGACCTCTTCGCCGAGCACATCCGCGACGCGTTCACCGCGTCCGCCTTCGGGACCGCCGCACAGTGCGACGTGATGACACGTCCGCTGCCCTTCGAGGAGTGGGCGCGCGGGGCCGCGGCCACCGCCATCCAGTCCTTCATCGGAACAGACACGCAATAGGAGTAGCGATGACGCTGAGCCGCACCCCCTCGCCCGCCAGTGGGCCCGGCCGCCGCGGTGTGGTCCGCGGCGCGCTGGGCATCGGCGCCGCGGCGCTTGCCGCGCCCGTGCTGACCGCCTGCGGCGGCGGACCCTCGGCCGACCCGAAGACGGTGACCTTCGGATCCAACGGGGCCGACGCCACCCCCAAGTCCGCCTACGCGGCCGTCACCAGCGCCTTCACCAAGGAGAGCGGGCTGACGGTCAAGACGAACACCGTCGACCACGACACCTTCCAGAAGAGCATCTCCACCTATCTCCAGGGCACGCCGGACGATGTCTTCACCTGGTTCGCGGGCTACCGCATGCAGTACTTCGCCAAGAAGGGCCTCGCCCACCCCGTCGACGACGTGTGGGAGAAGATAGGCGCCGGCTTCAGCGACGCCGCCAAGCAGCTCTCCCGCGGACTGGACGGCAAGTACTACTTCGTACCGCTCTACAACTATCCGTGGGCCGTCTTCTACCGCAAGAGCCTGTTCCAGGAGCGCGGTTACGAGGAGCCCCGCACCTGGAGCGAGTTCACCGCGCTCGCCAAACGGATGAAGAAGGACGGCCTCTCGCCCATCGCGTCCGGCTACGGCGGCGGCGACAGCTGGTCCATCCTCGGCGCCTTCGACTATCTGAATCTCCGCGCCAACGGCTACGACTTCCACATGTCGCTGATGCGCGGCGAGGTCGCCTGGACCGACCCCCGTACGGTCAGGACGCTCGACCTCTGGCGCGAACTGAGCCCCTACTACCAGCAGGGCGCGGGCGGCCGCTCCTGGCAGGACGCAGCCCAGTCACTCCTCGACAAGAAGTCCGGCATGGCGGTCATCGGGCTCTTCCTCGGCCAGCAGATCACCGACGAGAAGCTGCGCGAAGACATCGACTTCTTCGCCTTTCCCGAGATCGACCCGTCCTTCGGGCAGGACACCGTCGAGGCGCCGACCGACGGCTTCATGCTCAGCCGCCGGCCCAAGAACCTCGATGCGGCCAACCGGCTGCTGGAGTTCCTCGGCAGCGCGAAGGCCGAGAATCTCTACATGGGCGTCGACCCGAGCAATGTCGCCGTCAACTCGCAGGCGGACACCGGCTCGTACAACGCCCTCCAGAAGAAGTCCGCTGAACTCATCGCCGAAGCCAAGCACATCACCCAGTTCGGCGACCGCGACAGCGACCCGGGCTTCATCTCCACCGTCGTCCTGCCGGGACTCACCCAGTGGCTGGGCCACCCCGACGACGGCTCGGCCCTGCTCAAGACGATCGAGTCGCAGCGCTCGCGCTTCTTCACGGCCTGACCAGGACCCGGAAGGTTCCACATGTCCTCCGTGCGCCCCGCGCCGCCCTCCCCGGCGTCCTCCGCCCCACCGCGTGCCCGGCCCAGGCCGCGCCGGCTCGGCCCCGGCGACCGAGTCTTCCTCGCGGTCCTCATCGGGATCCCGCTCATCGCCCTGCTGGTCTTCGTCTGGCTGCCGGCCCTGGCCTCCGTCGGGCTGTCCTTCACGAGCTGGGACGGCATCGCCCTCTCCGACATCCACTGGACCGGACTGGGCAACTACCAGGAGATCTTCACCAATTACCCGCCGTTCTGGCCCGCGGTGCGGCACAACGTCGTCTGGCTGCTGTTCACGGCCCTGCTGCCCACCCCCTTCGGGATCTTCCTGGCGTACCAGCTCGACCGCAAGATCCGCTTCACCCGGATCTACCAGACCGCGATCTTCCTGCCCATGGTGCTCTCCCTGGCCGTGGTCGGCTTCATCTGGGAGATCATCTACAACCCCGACAACGGACTGCTCAACGGCGTTCTGAACGGAGTGGCACCCGGCCATCACATCGACTGGCTGGGCGATCCCGACCTCAATCTGTGGGCCGTGCTCGTCGCCTCCGCCTGGCGGCACACCGGCTACATCATGATCCTCTATCTGGCCGGGCTGAAGGGCTTCGACCCCGCGCTCAAGGAAGCCGCCGCGCTCGACGGCGCCAACGGCCGCCAGACCTTCCTGCGCGTCGTCTTCCCCGCGCTCAAACCCGTCAACATCATCATCCTCGTCGTCACCGTCATGGAGTCGCTGCGGGCCTTCGACATCGTGTACGTGCTCGGCGGGGGCGTCGGCAGCAAGCCGGGCATGGAACTGCTCTCCCTCCTGATCACCGACAACATCATCGGCGAGTCCAGCCACATCGGTTACGGCTCCGCCCTCGCGGTCGTCCTGCTCCTCGTCTCCCTGGCCGCCATCGGGACCTTCCTCTTCCAGAACTTCCGCAAGGAGGACCAGTGACCGCGACCGCCACACCGCCGGCCGCCGGCTCACGGTCCCGCCGCACCCCGCCCCGGGACACCGGACCCTCCCGCCCCAGGAGCCAGGCCGGCCGGCATCTGCTCCTCGGCGGGATCGCCCTGCTCTGGCTCGTCCCGCTGCTCTGGGCCGTCTACACCTCGCTGCGGCCGTACGAGGACACCAGCAGGCACGGCTATCTCTCCTGGCCGCGCGGGCTGAGCCTGGAGAACTTCTCGGACGCCTGGAACCAGTCCGGGATGCCGCACTTCTTCTGGAACTCCGTCCTGATCACCATCCCCGCGGTGCTCGGCACCCTGCTGTTCTCCGCCGCGGTGGCCTTCTTCGTCACCCGCTTCGACTTCCGGTGGAACATCGTCCTGCTGATGCTCTTCACGGCGGGCAACCTGCTGCCGGCCCAGGTGCTCATCACCCCGCTGTACCGGCTCTATCTGCTGATCCCGCTGCCTTGGTGGATGAGCGACTCGCTGCTGCTCTACAACTCGGTGTGGGGCATCATCGTGATCCACATCGCCTACCAGTGCGGCTTCTGCACCTTCGTCCTCAGCAACTACATGCGGACGATCCCCAAGGAGATCACCGAAGCGGCACTGGTCGACGGCGCCCCCGTCTGGCGCCAGTTCTTCCAGATCGTGCTGCCGCTCTGCCGCCCCGCGTTCGCGGCGCTGGCCACCCTGGAATCCATCTGGATCTACAACGACTTCTTCTGGTCGCTCGCGCTGATCGAGACCGGCGACAAGCGTCCGATCACCTCCGCGCTGGCCAACCTCCAGGGCCAGTACTTCACCAATCCCAATCTCATCGCGGCCGGAGCACTGATGACCGCGATCCCCACGCTGATCGTGTACTTCGCGCTCCAGCGCCAGTTCATCAGCGGGCTGACCATCGGCTCCGGCAAGGGCTGATCCGCACCGGGCGACGAGCCGCCGCTTCCGCCCGCAACCCCCGTGCAGGCGCGCCGGGTTCCGGCCCGCCCCGCTCCGCCATGCCCCGCATTCCCCGACAACAGGAGGTCCCGGCCCATGCGGTCACCCTCGTACTCCCTCAGAGCGCTGCTCGTCCTCGCGCTCACGGCAGGTCTGACCACGGCCGTCCCCGCGGCGGTGGCGGCCACTCCCACGCCCACAACTGCTCCCGCGGCCAAGTCCAGCGCCCCTGCCCAGAAGCCGTACATGGGCTGGACGAGCTGGAGCATGCAGTCCTCGAAGTACCCCGGGCTCAACCCCGACGGCGACTACAGCTACCTCACCGAGAAGAACGTCCTCAAGCAGGCCGGCGCCCTCGCCTCCAAGCTCAAGAAGTACGGCTACGAATACGTCAACATCGACGCCGGCTGGTGGCGCGACATGGCGTGGAAGCCCGAGTTCGACGCGTACGCCCGGCAGACCCCCGACCCCGGCCGCTTCCCGCGCGGAATGAAGCCCGTCGCCGACGACATCCATGCCAAGGGCCTCAAGGCGGGCATCTACCTCCCGGTCGGCCTGGAGAAGGAGGCGTACGGTGGGGGTACGGTGCCCATCTGGAACGCCGAGGGCTGTACGACCGCGGACATCGTCTACGGCGACCTGCGCACCACCAACGGCTGGGACAGCGCCTACAAGCTCGACTTCTCCCGCCCCTGCGCGCAGAAGTACATCGACTCGCAGGCGCAGATGTTCGCGGACTGGGGGTACGACTTCCTCAAGCTCGACGGCGTCGGGCCGGGCTCCTTCAAGAGCGGCGACAACTACAACAACGTCGCCGACGTCGCCGCGTGGCAGCAGGCGATCGCCAGGGCCGGACGCCCCATCCACCTCGAACTCTCCTGGTCGCTGGACATCGGCCATGTCGCCGACTGGAAGAAGTACTCCAACGGCTGGCGGATCGACACGGACGTCGAGTGCTACTGCAACACCCTGGTCTCGTGGGAGAACTCGGTCGACGACCGGTTCGACGACGCGCCCAAGTGGAGCCGGTTCGCGGCCCCCGGCGGCTGGAACGACCTCGATGCCATCGATGTCGGCAACGGCGAGATGGACGGCCTGACCAAGGCCGAGCGGCAGAGCTACATGACCCTGTGGGCCATCGCCAAGTCGCCCCTCTACACCGGTGACGATCTCACCCGCCTCGACGACTACGGCGTCTCGCTGCTGACCAACAAGGACGTCATCGCGATCAACCAGGGCAGCACCCCGCCCGCGCGGCCCGTCACCGCCACCGGCGACCAGCAGGTCTGGAGCGCGAAGAACGCCGACGGCAGCTACACCGTCGCCCTGTTCAACCTTGCCGACGCCTCCGCGGCCGTGACCGCCGACTGGCAGTCCCTGGGATTCACGGGCCGGGCCGCGGTCCGCGACGTCTGGAACAAGCAGGACCTCGGTACGTTCAAGGAGAAGGTGACCCAGGCCCTGCCGGCCCACGGCTCGCGTCTGTTCACCGTCACCCCGCGGGGAACCGCGTTCGAGAAGACGGCCTACGAGGCCGAGTCCCCGGCCAACACGCTCAGCGGCAACGCCTCGGCCGCCGACTGCGGCGCGTGCTCGGGCGAGCGCAAGGTCGGCAATCTTTACCAGGGCGGAAAGCTCCAGTTCAACGATGTGGTGGCGACGAAGGCCGGCCACTACATGATCGAGGTGTCCTACATCAGCGGTGACGCGCGCCCGGCGAAGATCTCCAGCAACGGGAACGGCGCCATCGGGCTGAAATTCCCCGCCACCGCCGACTGGGGGACCGTCGAGACCGTCACGGTCCCGGTGACGCTCAAGGCGGGCAAGAACACGATCACCTTCGACAGCGGTGAGGATTACGCGCCGGACATCGACCGGATCGCCGTACCGCAGCTCTGAGCCGTACGCGAGCTTCGACCCGTACAGGAGCTTTGAGCCGCGCCGCACCCTGAGCCACCTCCCGCATCGAGCCGCGCCCGCCCGCTGCGAGCCGTACACCGCTCCGAACACCGGTGCGGGGCCCTGAAGCCACAGGCCCCGCACCGGCCCCCTCC